>NZ_CAMLOV010000041.1 GCF_946481715.1 uncultured Mucilaginibacter sp.
GGTGGTGGTGGCCATGCAGTCGGGTATAAACCATCAACTATTTTCGGATAGCGGCTTCCCTGCCCTCGGCGAACGCATCAGCGGACATTGGCTGGGCGGTATTTTAGCGGCGGGTGGTATGGCGAGCACATTGGGCATTTATGCGGCTGTGTTGCTCTCCGTATCGCGCGTGCCCAAAGCAATGGCGGATGACGGGCTGCTGCCCAAACGCCTTAATATTTTGCACTCCCGTTTCCGTACGCCGTATGTATCCATCATTCTGTGTTCTATCGTAGTAAGCTTTATGATACTTTGGCCGCTGGCAGAACTGCTTATTATTGATGTTACCGTTTACGGTGCGGGATTATCGTTAGAGTACATCTCCGTTATCCGCCTGCGCATTACCGAGCCGGACCGGGTACGCCCGTTCAAGATCCCTCTTGGCGTGGCCGGGCTTTGTATTGCCGCCTTGCTGCCATTCGGGGTTTACTTTATTGCGCTGGCAGGTGCCTTTGCATCCGAAGGCGGCGGCATAAAGGCAGCGCTGTTTGCCATTGCGGTGTTATCTACTGCGGAGCTATTTTGGCAAGTGGTGTGTTGGCGGAAACCGCATTTTAGGAGGCATAGGTAATCTGCCAATCGTTTAATCTCCTCATCCCAAAACCCTTCCCCGTTTTATTGGTTATATCCGGTACTAAATTGCTGTACTTATGAGGTCTATATGGAAAGGTTCGCTTGGGTTTGGGCTGGTTAGTATACCGGTTAAACTATATTCTGCCGTGCAGAAAAGCACGCTGGATTTGGATATGCTTGATGGGCGCGACCATGCCCGTATCCGCTTTCAGAGGGTGAACGAGAATACCAAAAAGGAAGTGCCATATGATAAAATTGTAAAGGGCTACAAGCTGAACGATGATTACGTAGTGGTGGATGCCAAAGATTTTGAAGACGCCGCGCCCGAAAAAAGCAAAGTGATAGAAATTGAAAGCTTTGTAGAACTGGCGGATGTAAACCCCATGTTTTACGAAACCAGCTACTACACCGAGCCCGATACCAAAAACAACAAGGCCTATGCCCTGCTGCTGAAAGCCCTGCAGCAATCAAAAAAAGCCGGGCTTGCCCGTTTTGTGCTGCGCAGTACCGAAAGCCTCTGCATTGTACACCCGCAAAAAAATGTGCTGGTGGTTACCCGCATCCGTTTTGGCCAGGAAATCCGCGATACCGAGGACCTCAACATTGCCGATGATGTAACCGTAAGCAAAAAAGAACTGGACGTGGGCCTTGCCCTGGTTAATCAATATGCCGAGGATTTTGATGTATCGAAATATAAGGATGAGTATAATGATGAGTTATTGAAGATCATCCACGCCAAAGCTAAAGGTAAGCGCGCCACCGTTAAAAAGCTTAAACCGCATAAGGCTACTGGCGATGACCTTTACGAACAGTTGATGAGCAGCTTGAAAGTGAAGAAGGGGGCGTAAGTATTCGATTTTAACCCGACATATCCGATAGTAAACAATCGTTCTAATTAAATAATTAAATAACAACTAAAACTTATTGCAAATTGCTGGGTTATATAGGTATAAACAAAACTCAAAAAATATACTACCATGGCAACTACAAAAACAGCATCGAGCACAAAAAAAACACCCGAAACAACCGATGTGGTTGAAGATTCGGCATTAAATGAATTATTTTTAGATGAACTGAAGGACATTTACTGGGCAGAAAAGCACCTGGTAAAAGCGTTACCAAAAATGGTAAAAGCGGCAACTTCTGATGAACTGAAAAACGCGATACAAACCCACATCGCCGAAACCGAAAACCACGTTACCCGCCTGGAAAGCGTCTTTGAATCGATAGATGAAAAAGCCGTAGCGGTAAAATGCGAAGCGATGGCAGGTTTACTGAAAGAAGCCGATGAAATTGTAAGCGAAACCGAAAAAGGCACCTTAACCCGCGATGCCGGCATTATATCAGCCGCGCAAAAAGTGGAGCATTACGAAATCGCATCATACGGAACCTTACGCACTTTAGCCCTTACATTGGGTTACAGCGAAGCTGCGGACCTGCTGCAAGCTACGCTTGACGAAGAAAAAAATTGCGACGGTTTGCTTACCCAAATAGCAGAAGCTGGTATTAACGAAACCGCGAAGACGGAAAAAGAGTAATTGTGCATATTTAGAATAGTGATTAGTGAGGGCCGCCCAATGAGGCGGCCCTTTTTTGTTCAAAAAAAAATTGAACTGGTGTAACGGATACACTATTGCTTTCGTCAAGGTAATCAAAATGTTGCAAAGCATAGGTACCATGCAAGGCGCGTTTAATAACATACATCTATTCACAATTTACAAAACAGGCTTGGCCTTATCAATTTTTACAGAACATGAAAAAGTACATTTTATCACTAATTGCAATAAGCACCATATCATTCAGTGCATGCAGAAAAGGCGATGCTAACAAAGCCGACGATAACGCAACCGGCGCTTACCAGCCATTCACAACCGGCTCTACCTGGAGCTACCGCAACGAAACCGAGTCTGTGCCCGGGTTAGCTTCTGCTGCAGAGGCGGATATAGACACCACCGTGAATACCATGACCGACGCAACTAAAGTTTACAATGGCAAAATCTTTCATAAACTTATATCGGTTACCGGTATAGAAACCGAAAGCACTTATTTTGGATTTACCAACCATATTTATTACAACCACAGCTTTAATGAAGATGCCGACGCTGAGCTTGAACTGCCTTACCTTAACGAAGAAACGGCAGTCAATGGCACCTGGGTTACTCCGTTGTTAGTAGAAGGAGCCCCTGACTCGCAGTTATTAGGCACTATCGTCGAAAAAAACATCAGCAAACCCATCCTCGGAAAAACCTATAACAACGTTGTTCATTCTAAGCTGGAGCTCCAAAGCAAAATTGGCGGCACTTTTACAACCATTTTTTCCTTTGATTTTTATGTCGCCAAAAATATAGGCGTGGTGGGTATTTACACCAGCTACAATGGCACCCAGTTTGCTAAGTCGGAATTGATTAGTTACAGCATAAAATAATATCCCCGAACAAGCATAGCCTACTTATTAACAGATAGGTAAAAAAATTTCTATTGTACAAAAAAGCATAATTTTTTACTGGTCCCGTAGTGTTTTAAGGACTATATAATGCCCAACCTTCTCACAAAAAGTTGGGCATTGCTTTTGTATTGGTATCTTTGCGCAAACTGGCAAATTACATGCTTGGCTGAAGTTTTTAGTTCGGCAAAGGAAAAGAGCCCGGTTAACGTACATATTAATAACCTATGAATAAAAGCGTACTTATATTTTTTGCTTTGATAGCGGTACTTGCACAAGGGTGTAAATTAGATCCGCCTATTTTTGGCCCGCCGCCAAAAGAAGATTGGTCGGCCAGTTTCCAGCCATTGGGTACGGGCACTTTTTGGAAATACGTTACCGTTAAGGAAGGCGAAGAGCCCGATTCATCAACACTCACTGTAACCGGCGAACAGCCTATTATAAACGACAGCCTTTACCACACCATATTTAGCATCAGCAAAAAAAACGCAGGCAACGGGTTTGTGTATGTTGATAGCAACATGATCAAAGCAAGGCTTTTTTACGCCGAATATAACGACAATATTGATTTTCAATATTACAATATGACCGCACCGGTGGGCGGCACCTGGACCGATAAGATAACCGATAGCGGCACCTTAGAAGGCTACCCCGCCCGGGTTGTTGGCACCATGGTAGCTGTTAACACTACCAAAGTAGTTAATGGCATTACCTTCCCCAGGGTAACGCATACGCGTATGCTGCTTCAACAGAATAAGGGCAGCGGTTTTACCACTTTCATAACGTTTGATTATTATATACAGATGGGCGTTGGCGTAATAGAAACTACCGGCATAAAATCCGACGGTACCGATATGGGCAGGGTATCTATTTATGCATACGATATTAAGAGCAACGATATAATTAAATACGTCAAGTAATTATTACCATACAGTTAAGCAATATTTTCATATATTTAGCTGTATGAAGAAGCCTCTACTTTCCCTTGTTGCGCTGGCGCTGTTGTTTAGCCAGAGCTGTAAACTTGATGCGCCCGAAATTGAGACAAACGGCACAGGCCCTTCGGCGCAATCTGATAGCTACCTGCCCCTAACAACCGGCACCTTTTGGAAATACAACAATGTAATATCCGGCATGGCACCGGATACCGTTACTATTAAGGTAACCGGCGAAACCACCACAGTAAACGGCAGGCTATACCACAATATTACCAGCACCTCAAAAGCACACGGTTCCACAGCCGGACTATATTATTACGGCAACCACATTGCAGTGCTAAGGGCCAACACCGTTGTAGCCGGGCTTACCTTAGATTTTCAGTTCCTTAACGATACCACTGCAGTAGGCCACACCTGGACAACCAGGCCAACCGATAATGGCTTGATTAACGGCGTACCCGGCAGGCTTACCGGCAAGGTAATAGAAAAAGGCGTAAGCAAAATAATAGGCGGCCATACCTTTAATGATATTATAAACACCCAGATAGACCTTGAATATGACCTGCTTGGCACCGGTTTTGAAAGCTACGGCACTTACCATTTCTTTGTGGCCAAGGGTATAGGGCTGATAGAAATCGATAGTGAGGCCTTCGGTGCCGAAATTGGCAAAGAACGCATTATAGATTATAGCATTAAATAGGGTTGGTGAATGGTGATACAACTGTAAACTTTGCCTAACAATAAAAGAGCGATGGATTATGGCCCATCGCTCTTTTTTACTGCTTTATATTTTGCTTTTTATTTAGCCTTTTTTGCAACTGGTTTTGCAACAACAACGGGCTGTGGTGTTGGCTCAGGCTTTTTCTTCTTCAGTTCGGCAAAAAGGGCACCGCCTAAAGCAAGCACCAATAATATCGAACTGGCCAGGGAGATACCCTCACCGGTATAATAAGATGCCGGGTGGAAGATAAACTCAATTTTATGGTTACCTACCGGGATATTTGCCGCGCGTAATAAATAATCGGCACGGAAAAATGGTTGCTCTGCACCGTCTATCAGCATCTTCCAGCCTTTATTGTAATATATCTCAGAAAATACCGCAACCTGGTTAGTTGCCGAGCTGCTTTTGTATGTTAAATGATCTGGCGTGTACTTAGTAAGCGTAATAGTTGCATTGGTATCAATAGCCAGGGTTTTAGCTTCGGCCAACGGTTTATATTGCTTATCAACCATCGCCTCGTCTTTTGGCGAAAAGCTGCTGATAGCCTGCATTTCTTCGTCAGCATCTTTTACATATCTCACGCTTTTTACAAACCAGGCATGCCCACAGGCGGTTTGGTTGTTTTGCAAGCCTGCATTTTGTGTTTTCGAATCGGTAGTAATGATATACTTGGTGTTCAGCATATCCAGCACATCATGATTGATTGTTTTGGTGAACTGATTCAAATACAACTCATCATATCTTTTCAGCCTTGCTGCCGAGTAACCAGTTACAGATTTATGGAAGAAAGGGTTAAACATATCCGAACGGAAATCCGCGCCGGCATCAAACACACGGAAATCCGGATCGGTATCCTTCATAATAAAGGTATCAACCTCCCTTGGTTGAACCACCTGCGCGGCCTCCATTTTGTCCTGAAAACTGCTCTCTTTAAGGTAACGTTTATCTATCTGCCACATATCAACCAATACTATGGCAAATAAAATGACCGACAGTAGCTGCACTTTTATTTTATTGTTGACGAATGCCCAAAGCAGCCCAAAGGTTACCAGCAGGAATAGAAACGTACGTATGGCATCGGCACGCTCGAGCGATATCCTATCGGCAATAACAGCATTGCCCACCGCATTGGCGGTAGCGGTGTCATTTTTAAGCATCTGCGCCAGGTAATTTACCATTTCGGTATGGTTATCTGTCCTAAAGCTTAACAATAGCGTTGGTAACGCTATTAGGATAAGCGTAAGCCCGCCCACAATACCGCCGGCGATGTATAGTTTTTTTGTGATAGCTTTTTTATCAGGGTTCTCAATCATTTCCTGCACCGCCAATAGGGCCAGTATAGGGAAACAAAGACCGGCAACGGCCAGTATAGATTCTACCGCACGAAACTTGTTGTACAGCGGGAAGTAGTGGAAAAATATATCGGAAAGGAACGGCAGGTTACGCCCGAAAGATAACAGCATGGTTAATACTACGGTACCCAGCAGCCACCATTTTAAACGGTTGCGTACGATGATGAGCCCAAAAACAAACAGGAAGCAAATTACCGCACCAAAATAAAACGGCCCCGATGTACCCGGCTTGGTACCCCAGTAGAGGGGTATAATTTGCGAGGTTATTTGCTGTGCGTATTGCAATGCCTGGTCTTGCGGGATACCCTTCTCAACAAACACTTTTACGGTTGCCGCATCCGGGCTGATAGGCTCGGCGCTTGGCAATGCACCGCCATAAGCATTTGGCACTAAAAACGTAAACGATTCGCCCACGCCCTGGCTCCACTGGTAAGCGTACTCTTTATCTAAACCGTTGCTTGGCTCTTTGGCGGTCGATTTTAGGTTCGATTTGCCACGGATGGTTTCGGTGCCATAATCGTAAGTACTCCATAGTATGGAAGCATTTACAGCGATTGCCAATAAGGTAGCGCCTGCAAGAAAGCCAACAGCTTTTAAAAACGGTTGCATCTTTTTCCCTTTAACGGCATGGAATAATTCGATGCACATTAAAATAATGATGGATAGCAACAGGTAATAGGTCATTTGGATGTGGTTGGAACGGATCTCCATGGCCAGGAAAAACGCCGCCAATGCCGAGCCGCTAAGGTAATTACCTCTCAGCGTCATGATAATACTGGCAATTATCGGTGCAAAAAAAGCGATAGCAAAAGCCTGGTTGGAGTGCCCCGCCACCAGCAATATTATATTATAACTGGAAAATGTGAACGCCACAGCACCGGCAGCTGCCAGCCATGGGTTCATTTTCAGCACGATAAATAAAAAGTAGGTGCCTAATAAAAGCAGTAATAAGGTATCAACCGGGTTAGGGAAGGTAGCTTTTACCACATTTACCACGTGCGACGTGATATTGCTTGGGTATGGCGCCCATATCTGGAAGGTTGGCATCCCGCCGAAGATCTGGTTGGTCCACAAAATGGTGGTGTCCCTGGCGCGGTAATCATTTATCTCCTTTTGGGTAGATTGTGCTCCAATTACATCGCTCTGCCCCAAAGTTTTACCCTGAAACGAAGGGGTAAGGTAAAAAAAGCATATAGCTAAAAAAATTCCGATAACAGCCAGGTGGATGCCATTACGTTTAAACCAGTTATTCATCTAAATTATTTAAAGGGACGTTTATAACAATCTCCAAAAATAGAAATTTGAATGATAAAGGAACGATAAGTTTTGGTAAAGAATGTTAATTAACAGTTATGCGGTTGCTTATTGATGTAATAAAACACCAATGCCATCCCAATGATGCTGATAATATAAACAATTGTGTGTAAACGGTTATATGTTTCGCGGTTGCGGCGAATGGTGTAGGCATTATACAGGGCAAGCAAGGCTATGGCTGCCCAAAAAAAATTGTTGATCTTATCGCAGGTGGTAAACAGCGATATCAGTACCGCCAGTACAATACAGTTGGTTACTATAAGCAGCAGTTGCGGCGGGGTGTTGTCATGGGCACGCCTCCGTTTGTACAGGTTCTCAGGCAGCATTGGTTTATTTTATTTCTTCGTAATCTACAAAATCGCCTTCAGTATCGGGCACTTTACTTTTTTGCCCTTCGGGGATGTAATCCACTTTAATGCGCCCTTCCGGTTGTTTTGGCTGCTGGTAATGTTGCTGTTGGGCAGCGTTTTGCTGCGCATTATTTATTACGCTCCTGAATATGGCCGGCAACAACAGTTTAAACAGGTAGCGGACAATATAAAGGATACAAATAATTATGATCAATACTCGAAATAACATCTCTTACTATTTTGGCTTACAAATATAAGTAGTATAACGTAATAATTGTTTGGATATGATATTTGCCTCGATTTGAAGATTTGGTAATTTGAAGATTTGAAAATGAAGTACCGCAATTACAATAATTTTCAAATCTTCTCATTTTCAAATTAGCTAAACTTCTCCTCCATCATTTTCTCCAGCGCAAACATTTCATCGCGCAGCTTGGCGGCCAGCAGGAAATCCATATTCTTGGCGGCGGCAACCATATCCTTGCGGGTGCTTTCGATGGATTTTTTCAAATCGGGTTTGGTCATGTACTGTACAATCGGGTCGGCCGCAAGCGTTATGGCATCGTTCTCTACATAGGCCTGCTGTACGCCGCCTTTAAAGTCGACCACTGATGTTTGCTCCATAATTTCCTCGCGCGATTTGCCAACTGTACGGGGTACAATGCCATGCTCAGCATTGTATTTCATTTGCAGCTCGCGGCGGCGGGTGGTTTCTGATATAGTTATAGCCATCGAGTCCGTTATCTTGTCGGCATACATAATTACCCGGCCACGGTCGTTACGGGCAGCGCGGCCAATGGTTTGTATCAATGAGCGCTCTGACCTCAAAAAGCCTTCTTTATCCGCATCTAAAATAGCTACCAATGATACCTCCGGCAGATCCAAACCCTCGCGTAATAAGTTAATGCCTATCAGTACATCAAATTCGCCCAGGCGCAACCCGCGCAATATCTCCACGCGCTGCAGGGTTTTTACTTCCGAGTGGATGTAGCGGCATTTAATGCCCAACCTATCCATGTATTTGGCCAGTTCTTCGGCCATGCGTTTGGTGAGGGTGGTTACCAATATGCGGTCGCCCATTTTTATGGTTTTATCCACCTCGTCAAGCAAGTCATCCACCTGGTTTATTACAGGGCGGATATCGATCAAGGGATCGAGCAGGCCAGTTGGGCGTATCACCTGCTCTACCACTACACCGCCCGATTTTTCCAGCTCGAAATCGGCTGGCGTTGCGCTTACATAAATCGTTTGCGGTGCCAAACGTTCAAACTCCTGGAAGTTGAGCGGCCGGTTATCCATCGCTGCCGGCAAGCGGAAGCCATAATCAACCAGCGAGATCTTTCTCGACCTGTCCCCGCCGTACATCGCCCTTATCTGCGGCACGGTAACATGGCTTTCGTCAATCACCATCAGGTAATCGTCCGGGAAATAATCCAGCAAACAGAAGGGGCGCATACCCGGTTCGCGGCCGTCAAAAAAGCGGGAGTAGTTCTCTATGCCGCTGCAATAGCCCAATTCGCGGATCATCTCCAGGTCGTAATTTACCCTTTCTTCCAGCCTCTTAGCTTCTATGAAGCGGCCATCATCAATAAATTGCTTTTTGCGGGTTTCCAGTTCCTCCTGTATGGCCCAAACCGATTGCTGGAAGCGCTCGCGCGGGGCAACGTACAGGTTGGCAGGATAAACCACCATATGCGTCATCTTCTCGATGGTTTTGCCGGTGGTGATATCAAAAGTGCTCAGTTCCTCTATATCATCCCCAAAAAAGGAAATACGGTAAGCATAATCCATATAGGCGGGGAAGATATCCACGGTATCGCCCTTTACCCTAAACGTACCGCGTTTAAAATCTGCCGTGGTGCGGGCGTATAATATCTCTACCAGCCGGTGTAGAAAGGCATTGCGGCTAATACGCGTGCCCACCGCGAACTTAAATACCGAATTGGCAAAATCCTCGGGGTTACCCATACCATAAATGCAGGAAATGGAGGAAACCACAATAACATCCCTCCTGCCGCTCATTAAAGCCGAGGTGGTGCGCAGGCGCAGTTTTTCTATCTCCTCGTTTATCTGGAGGTCTTTTTCGATATAGGTATTGGATGAGGGTATAAACGCCTCGGGCTGGTAATAATCGTAGTAAGATACAAAGTAGTTCACCGCATTATCGGGGAAGAACTGCTTAAACTCGCCATACAACTGCGCCGCCAGGGTTTTGTTGTGGCTTAATATCAGCGTAGGCTTTTGGGTTTGCTCAATAACGTTGGCAATGGTAAACGTTTTGCCCGAGCCGGTTACCCCCAACAGGGTTTGGAAAGGGTCGCCGCTGTTAACGCCTTCCACCAGTTGTTTTATGGCGGTTGGCTGATCACCGGTTGGTACGTACTGAGAAGTTATTTTAAAATCCATTTATACAAAGGTATAGATTTGAGATGTTAGATATGAGATTTGAGATTCAACTCCAATAGTTTAATGCTTAATCTGCTTTGAACAATTCAAAACTACCCCGGGTTAGTGACAACCCTATGGCAGTAGTAATTTAGTAAACGAAATAATTCAAAGATTGATTGTTATTGTCTATCAATTTAGCAACCTTTAAAAAGATTTCAAGCGTCGCAACCGAAGGCATGATCCACGTACAGGGTAACCTGCCGAAAGCAAAATCTATGTTTGCTGTGGATGAGTGAATGACGAGTAAAGTTATGTTCCGCCAGGAATTGGCTTAACCAATTAAATTACACAACGTTGTACTTTGACGATTTTAACCTTTGGGCCCTGACCAAAAAACTTTGTTCGCTAATTTGCTGCTCTACTTCGGTAATGGCTTTCATAAGGTTATTTTGGGTATTGGTAAGTTCGGCAGCGGCAGCCTTCATAATTTCCCAAACGGGTTGCATCTGTTTAACCAGCGCCTGGCCTTTGGCAGTTAACTGAATGAGCCGCTTACGCTCATCGGCTTTATCCTTTTTTGACCGGATCAGCTTTTCTCTCTCCAGCTCTTTAAGCAGTGTTATGGTTGATGGATGGGTATATCCTATTTCGTTAGCAATTTCAACCACACTTAAAATAGGTTTAAAGTGCAGGGTATAAATAACCGGGAACCACTTGGGTTCAAAATCGATATTATTTGCTTTGTAAATAAGCACACCATCCTTACGAAGGGTATCGGCAAGGCGTTGCAGCCTTGTAGAAATAGCTAAAATCCCCGACTCGTCTATAACGTTCATTTGTTGCCCTGGCTAATTGTTCAAATATAACTCATAAAAAATAGTATCGGCCCCCATCAATGGGAACGACTGGGGCAACGCTGTTTTGACCAACTGGGTAAATCCATTTTTTTCGTAAAAACGGTGGGCGGCCTTTAACATATCAACGGTTCCTAAATAAATAGCGTTTATCTGGTTTTGTTCGCAATACGCTATTAAGGTATCTAACAACAGTTGCGCTATACCCAATTCTTTGCCCCGGTATTCTTTCCGCACAAACATTTTGCGCAAAGCGCCGGCATTATTGCCTATTGCAATAATACCAATGGTGCCAACCAATTCGCCATTGTGAAATGCCCCCCAAAAATTGCCTCCCGTTTGGTGGTAATTGGTTTCAATATCCAGCAGGTCGGGTTGCCCTTCAAGCGTTACCGGCACGTTAAATTCTATTTGCTGTATGGGGAGGATAATGTTGATGATCTCTTCGCAATAGCTGTTGTTTAAGCTATTTATTTGTGTTGGGGCGTTCATAATAATTAATTTACGTACAAATCTACGTAGTTAACTACATATAATCAAGTAAAAATTCTACTCATCAATATTTTGGCTTCGCTGCAAAAAATAAAATAGACTGTTTTATATAAAAACTTTAATTTTAAGAATGATTTTCACCCTCAATAAAACCGATAGCATAGCCAACCTGTACCTCGCCGATATGCGCGATGTTGCCACCCAATTGGACCGCGCCCGCTTTCGCCGCAGCCAGGAAAAGCTTGGCGCTATCCTTGCTTACGAGATCAGCAAAACTTTAAAATACGAAACCAGGGAAGTACAAACGCCCTTGGGCACCTGCAACATAAACGTACCTGCACAGCAACCTGTATTGGCCACCATCCTGCGTGCAGGGCTGCCCTTTCACCAGGGGTTTATGGATTTTTTTGAGCAATCAGAATCCGCCTTTATTACCGCCTGCCGCAAAACCAAAAAGAGTGGCAGCTTTACCATACAGGTAGACCATATTAGCACCCCCAACCTGGACGGCAAGGTTTTAATAATGATAGATACCATGCTGGCCACCGGGCAAAGCGTAGTAAATGTTTGTAAGGAACTGATAGCCCAATACGATATTGCCGAACTGCACGTAGCCGCCGTTATTGCCAGTTCCGAAGGCATCACCCACGTACGGGCCAACCTGCCCAAAGCAAAAATTTGGGTTTGCGCTGTGGACGAGGAAATGACGAGTAAGAGTTATATAGTGCCGGGCTTGGGCGATGCGGGAGATTTGGCGTTTGGGGAGAAAGTGTAGGGGATTTACGAATTATGATTTTAGATTTACGATTTAAATTCATAACTTATCGGGGAATATCTTCAATTTCATACCCAAAGTTTTAATCGGAATAACCGTAGCGCCGTTATAAATGTAGGTGCCGTCGGTTAGGCGACTGTTACTAATGATGGACAGTTTAGAAATATCCACGCCCCGTATTATACTTTTAAAATCATGTACCACTTCACCATCAATTGTGCTATACGAGCTAGACTCCCCAAAAGGGCAAATCAGCAACTTGCCATCTGTTAAATAGCCCGTTTTCCCTATAGGCCGCAAATTGCCTATATCTATTGCCTTATTAGAGTTATAGCCATTTATATAAAGCTGATTATCATAAATAATGACAGTTTCGGCAGGGTTCTTAAATTTGGCTATATCAAACGGCTCATCCTGTTTGGTAAGCCGGTTAAAAATGGTTAGTTGCTCTATTTTTTGTGGAATTTTCCGTGGGTCGTAAGGCCGGTAATAGCCATCGGAGGTTTTTATCAGGAAACCGCTCTTTTCCTTTGCATAATCATACTTAAAATTTCCATTACTTAGGGGCATATATAAAGAATCAGTCCCCCGTTCAAATAAATGCAAACGAAAAGGGAGCACGGTTTCTATACTAATATGCTTTTCTTTAAAGTATTCAATAGTTGTTTTCAACCACTCCAGCGACGGCCTGTTGGTTTCAGAGTAATCGTTACCGCCACCCTTCTCATACGAGTGTTCACCATCTGTAAGTGAATAAGTTTCGTCGTTCCATTTAATTTCTGTCAGTTTATCGGCATTAAGCGTAAGCCTGTTCACTTGGTCGCTTATACCATAAACATGACTGTTATAAATAAAATAATTGGCCGACACCAATGAAGTTCCGGCCATGCCCTCGCTATCCTCAACTTTCAAGGCTTCGAAGGTTTCTTTTTCCAGCCTTGGGCGATAATGTTTATTGAGCAGGTACAGTCCGTTTTTATCGGTATAGTAGTCTCTTGCCAAATGCTTTAACGATGCGGCATCTAAAAGCGCATCACCCGTAATTTTCTCTAACTTTTCATTATAAATTGCAAACAATGCGGCAGTTTTATCTGTGTAAATGCTATCCGTTATGGCCGTGAAGCCAGAGATGTCTACACTTTTGACTTCGTTCCTGGCTATGTTGTAAAAATAGATTGCCTTTTGAGATTTCAGGATTGCATAGCCATACCGGCTGTATAACGCCCTTAAATTTTTTAAATCCTCTTTGATTGGAAAGTTCTCTTTAAATAAATTCAGGTCACCAAATAAGATAAGCGTAGTTTTTTTATAGTTTATGGTTTTATCTTGCACATATGTGTATCCATCCCACATTACGCCTTCAGGAGTGGTGCCCCCCGTCATGGTGTATGTCGCAATAGTCTTCTTTTCAGGATCGATCTTATACCACCCTAAAATGTATGGTGATGCGCTTGCTGTAATCGTATCGGCTATCTTGTTACCTTTATCGCCAGGATTTTGAGCGTAAACATCCCCAACCGAAAACAATAAATAAAGAAGTGCTATTATTTTTCTCATAACTTTACCAAGGCTACTAATTTAAGCCCTTTAATTGATGATGCTTAGCAGAAGGGCAGAATAATTCACAGCCATTTCCAACAGAGAATTTAAGTTAACTCCATCTAAGCATCGTTATAGTTACCTGCATTGATGAAAAAATACACCCACCTTTTCTTCGACCTCGACCACACCATCTGGGATTTTGACAAGAACGCCGAAGAAACCCTGCACGAGCTTTACGGCACTTACAATTTAAAAGATATCGGGCTGCACTCTGCCGACTTGTTTATAGAAACGTACACCCGGCACAACCACCGCCTTTGGGCGCAATACCATTTGGGCGAGATCACCAAAGACGAACTGCGCGATGCCCGCTTCAAATCAACCTTTACAGAGTTGGGCTTACACCCAAATTTGATGCCTGCCGATTTTGAGGACGCCTACGTAGACCTCTGCCCTACCAAAACTAACCTGTTCCCCCATGCGCACGAAACATTGGCGTATTTGCAGTCGAAGTATACCCTGCACCTTATCTCCAACGGTTTTAAGGATTCCACCACGCTAAAAGTTAACGGCACTGATTTGGTGAAATATTTCCAAAACATCATCATCTCCGAGGTGGTTGGCGTTAACAAACCCGATCCGCTCATCTTCCAGCACGCTATCGGCCTGGCCGGTGCCACCAAAGAAGAAAGCCTAATGATAGGCGACAGCATCGAGGCTGATATCCGCGGCGCATTGGGCTTTGGGATGGATGCCATTTATTTTAACCCGCTCGGCTTAGATAAACCTGAAGATGTGCCGGTGCAGATAAGCCATTTAAAAGAGTTAACTTTAATGTTGTAGAACGGCCTTTTGCTCCTACCGGATCGCCTTTCTTTCGCAATAATTCTTTTTTATCTTCATCTTTACCATTATGAACATCGCCAAAGAACGCCGCAACATTGATGCCGCATTGGATAGCTACCGCAACCAACTGGACGGTTTTACCGAAGAGGCCTTCGCCACCACTCCGGCCATGGGCGGCTGGAGCTATGCTGAAGTGTATGATCATATTATGAAGGCCAGCCTGGGTTCCACTATTGCTTTGGAGCGTTGTACGCACAACAACTGCCCGCCTACTAAAAAAGGCATGAACCTTTGGGGGTACTACCTCATGCTTACCGGTAACTTCCCGCCTTTTAAAGTAAAGATACCCAAATCAGTCGCCGCAAAAATGGCACCGAAGAAAATTACAGTAGAAGAAGCCAAAAACCTTATTGTAAAAGTGCGCAAACGGGTGGAGGAAGCGGCTAAGCTATTGCCCGACGCCCCGCTGCGCGCCAAATGGGAGCACCCGCGTTTAGGTATGCTGAACGCCGAACAATGGTTTAAGTTTATCCGTATACATTTACAGCATCATTTGGATCAATTGGAGCGGATAAATAAAAGCTTAAATGCAAACAGCTAAGCCATCTTTAACCGCTTTTAATAACTGGCTACGGTTTATAAGCTGCGGAGTATATCTGGCCTCGCTAACACAAACCGGTTACTGTACCGAAGCCAACTGCGATTCTATCGGAATTGGGTGTTTGGTAGGGGGAATAATTGGCGTTTTAAGTGGCGGTGCCGCGTTAACGTGGCTTGCTAACCCATTTATATTTACATCCTGGTTTACAGTATACAACAACCCTAAGCTCTCTATATTTGCAAGTATTGCAGCCGTTTTAATAGCGCTTTCTTTTCTATTATTCAACCAAATAATGAAAGATGAAGCGGGGAATTACAGTAAAATTACCGCTTATGGGCTCGGGTACTGGCTCTGGCTTTTAAGCGCTGCCATTATGGTGGCCGGAAATTTATATGCAAAGAGCTGGAACACTGTTATTCTCAATAAAAATAAATTTTTTTCTCATTGAAACCTTTTACATTTAACATAGTCTTAACAGTATAATTATTTGATAATAGGATATTTGTAAAAACAATACAAAATGAATTTTGAATTTGCGTACTTGTTTGTAGTTGGATTGCTGGTACTGCTTGGCGCATTTTACCTGAGCCCTTACGAACTAAAAGTTAATGAAGACGAGGACGACGAATAACCGCCTGCCCCAAAGCACCCCCCCTGTTTTATACCGGTATTTTTTACCGGGCTGCACAATTACCCCCTAAATTGAATGGCCAAAAGAGAAGTTGATATCGTTATCATATCTGATGTGCATTTGGGCACATACGGCTGCCACGCCAAAGAACTCCTGAAATATTTGAAAAGCATTAAACCAAAAATGCTTATCCTCAACGGCGATATTATTGATATATGGCAGTTCAGCAAATCGTACTGGCCCGAAACACACATGAAAGTGGTGCGCCGCATCCTCAAATTTGTTACCGAAGGCATCCCCGTTTATTACCTCACCGGCAACCACGATGAAATGCTGCGCAAGTTTACCGATTTCGACCTCGGCACCTTCCAGCTCCTCAATAAAGTAGTTTTAAATATCGACGGCAAAAAAGCCTGGATATTCCATGGCGACGTGTTTGATGTTACCATGCAGCACTCCAAATGGCTGGCCAAGCTGGGCGCCGTTGGTTACGATACCCTTATCATCATCAACAGTATAACAAATTGGTTTCTCACAGCTATGGGCCGCCCAAAAATGAGCTTCTCGCAAAAAGTGAAAGCCCGGTTTAAAGATGCCGTAAAATTCATCAACGCTTTTGAGCAAACCGCTGCCGACCTGGCCGTGGAAAAAGAATATAGCTATGTAATTTGCGGGCACATTCACCACGCCGAGATCCGTGAAATACACTCTACCGAACAAACCGGCAGCGTGCTATACCTCAACAGTGGCGACTGGGTAGAAAGCCTCACCGCCTTAGAATACCACGACAAAGCCTGGAAAATATTCACCTACACCCCCGAAGCCTTCCAAACCGATGCCGACGAAGACGATACCACCGATGCCGAAGACCTGGATGCCAAACTGGATGTAAACAAGCTGTTAGAGAGGTTTAGGCAGGAAGCAGAGTAGTTTGTTTTTCAATTCCCTCCTTGGGGAGGGGCGGAGTGGATTGCGGGCAAAGGCAGGGAGGGGTTTAGCCGCAATGCTATACGGATTTGCAACTTTCAATCCCGTTATAACCACCCGCATTAGGGCGATGCCTACGGCCCGGGCTTTCCGCTACAACTCCTCATTCCGTCCCACTGATAGAAGTGGGGGCTGCATTCCGGGGTTTTCACTGCAATCCCTATCGCTGATTGTCTGAACCCGAATTTCAAGGAATTTATAGAAATGTACAGAATGGGTGCGCTGCATCCGTTAAAAGCTAACCCTGTCACCCCTGTGCAATAACCCATTCTCCCTCTGCCCGCTCATCATAATTATCTTTAACTTCGGGCAACAAACAATTTATCGGTTCTCCGATTTTATTTATAAAAACGAATATGAATACTGAAAAAGCCATATTGGCCGGCGGCTGCTTTTGGGGCGTAGAAGAACTCATCAGGCAACAGCCGGGCGTTATTAAAACCGTTGTAGGTTATACCGGCGGCGATGTACCCAACGCCACTTACCGCAACCATGGTACCCATGCAGAAGGGATAGAAGTTATTTTCGACCCATCTGTGATATCCTACCGTAAACTGTTGGAATATTTCTTCCAGATACATAACCCTACCACCCGCAACAGGCAGGGGAACGATGTGGGCATGTCTTACCGCTCTGCTATTTTTTATTTGGACGAGGCGCAGCACGAAACTGCTAATCAGCTTATAGCCGAAATGGATGCCTCGGGCATTTGGCCCGGCAAAATTGTTACTGAAGTGGTACCCGCAGGCAATTTTTGGAACGCCGAAGCCGAACACCAGGACTACCTGCAAAAAAACCCATACGGCTACACCTGCCACTTCGAACGGCCGGAATGGACGCTGGGGTAATGGTAACCGGCTCCAAACTGCAAATTGATTTAACGTATCTTAGCATCCATGGCAGACTATAAATTGGAAGCAGCTAAAGCGGCGCTAAGTTTAATAAAACCCAATCAAACTATTGGTTTGGGGGCGGGCAGTACTATAGCACATTTGGTAAATTTACTGGCTGCCAAACCTGCGCTTGCAGCCACGCTTAATTTTACATCATCGTCCTTTAAAACCACGCAGCTGTTAAGCACCCATGGTTTGCGCATACAGCAGCCCGCCCTGCTCAATAAACTGGATATTTACTTTGATGGCTGCGACCAGTTCGACGCAGAACTGAACGCGCTGAAGAGTGGTGGCGGTATCCATACTACCGAAAAGGCGCTGGCATCGATGGCGGATGAATTTGTACTGCTGGGCGATGAAGGTAAATTTGCAAAGCAATTAAATGCTACCTATCCGCTGGTGATCGAGATACTCCCGCAGGCCCTGCAAATTGTGCTTGCAAAGCTGGCGGCCCTATTTCCACTTGCTACTATTACCCAGCGGATAAGCACTCAAAAAGACGGTGCCCTTATTTCCGACAACGGCAATATGCTGGTGGATGTATATTTTACCGAATTGCCCAACCCGAAGGAACTTAATATACAGGTTAAAATGTTCCCCGGTGTGGTAGAGCACTCTTTATTTTATCAACTGGCAACCAAAGCGATAATAGCAGGCGCGGATGGCGTTAAAACTATTTTGCCTCGGCGGTAATACAGTGTGTGCCCATAACAATTAAGAAAACTTAAAACAACCACGCCTTGCCGAATTTATTTCGGCATCCCACACGCAAAGGCAGCGGCGTATAAGGTGGTTACGCATCCGGGCAATCCGTCAAGACAACCATTACATTTATCCATTATTCACCAGCGGGATCACTTTTTCGCCAATCAATTCTATCGACCGCATTAACTGCACATGTGTAAGCCCGGCGTTATCCATCTGGAATGTAAAGCGGTCTACACCACCGAGGGCTTCACTATGGCGGATCAATTTTTCTGCAACCTGCTCCGGGCCACCCACTACTAAAACACCTTGCGGGCCAACCAACTGGTCAAACTGTGTACGGGTAACGGGCGGCCAGCCACGTTCGCGGCCAAGTTTGGTCCATAGTTCGGCATAACCGGGGTAATATTCGCTTAGGGCATGTTCGCCGGTTTCGGCTACGTATCCAGGGGAATGTAAACCTACCTTTAGTTGTTCGGGCGTAAAACCGGCGCGGGCGCCGGCCTCGCGGTAAAGGTCAACCAGCGGGCGAAAACGGGATGTGTTACCACCTATAATAGCCACCATTAAGGGCAAACCCAGCGTACCCGCCCTTGCAAAAGATTCGGGCGTGCCACCTACGCCAAGCCAAATTGGCATTTTATCCTGCAGCGGCCGCGGATAAACCGGCAGCCCAGGTATAGCAGCCCGGAACTTGCCCGACCAGTTTATAAATTCATTATCGCGTATTTGCAGCAGCAGGTCCAGTTTCTCGCGAAACAAGGCATCGTAATCGTTAAGCTCAAAGCCAAACAGCGGATAGGCTTCCACCGAGGAGCCGCGGCCAACTACCATTTCGGCCCGGCCTTTAGATATCAGATCCAGTGTTGCAAACTGCTGGAAAACACGTACGGGGTCGGCCGCGCTTAGTACGGTTACCGCGCTGGTAAGCCTGATGCGGCTGGTGAGTGCCGCGGCGGCAGCCAGGATTACTGCCGTTGCGGCATCAAGAAATTCTTTTTTATGATGCTCGCCAATGCCGAACACATCAAGCCCTGCCTGGTCGGCACGTACTATGCGTTCCAATAGCTGTTCCATGGCATCGGCGCTGCTGAGCGTACTGGTACCATACATGGCCGAAGCAAAACTATCTATCCCAATTTCCATAACGCAATATGCACAGCATCGCATTACCGCAGGTAATGGTTAGGTCATTTTTTGCGGATTGATATGCCTGATGGTTAACTAACCGGCGCCCATTTTTCCAGCATACTTACCAGGCCTTCCAATTTAAATGGCTTGCTTATATAATCGTCCATGCCGGCATCCATACAAATCTTCAGGTCGGCAGGCAGCGCGTTGGCTGTCATAGCTATAATAGCCGGCCGGTTTGGGAAACGTTTTTTTATTATTTGCGTGGCTTCCAACCCGTCCATTTTTGGCATTTGTACATCCATTAAAATAATGTCGAATTCTTTTTTATTCACCAAATCCAAAGCTTCCAGGCCATCTGCAGCCAGGTCAACCTCATACCCCAGTTTGCTCAAAACTTTCATGATCAATTTCTGGTTCATTTGGTTGTCTTCGGCTACCAAAATATTTAAGGGGTACATTTCCGAAAAATTCTCCGGCAACGCCCGTTTCAGCGTGTCGGGTTGTTGCTGTTCGCCAACTGCCGAATTTACCTGCCTGCTAAGTTCCTTTACAATGTGTTTAAATAAAATATGTTGCTTTGCCGGCTTGGTTAATATGGAGCAGAAAAGGGTTGGATGATCCTTATGCAAAATGTAGTTTACCGAACTTAACAGCATAATTGGCAATTCGGGGTATTTGCTGCGGATTATGGTTGCCAGTTGTATACCATCCATCGATGGCATTTGCATATCGGTAATTACCAACTTAAAATCATTCGCCTCTGATAAGGCTTTAAGTGCCTCTTCGCCCGATTTTACAATCACCGGGTTCAACTTCCATTGTTCCAGTTGGCCCTTTAAAATCCGGCAATTGGTGTCGTTATCATCAACAGCCAAAATTTTAAAATTAGCAAAACCATTCATGTCGTAATTTTCGTGGGCTGGTTCCAACAGCATGCTTTTTTGCGAATGGATAGAGAAGCGGAACGTACTGCCCTTGCCAATTTCGCTTTCTACGCTAATTTGGCCACCCATTAGCCTCACCAGTTGCTCGCTTATAACCAGGCCAAGGCCAGTGCCGCCATACTGCCGGGTTGTTGAAGAATCTACCTGCGAAAATGCTTTGAACAAGCGGTGCAGCTTATCGGCAGGGATACCGATGCCGGTGTCCTTTATATCGAAACCCAGTTCGATTTGATTATTATCCGAAATGCTTATTAAGCGCACGTTCACAAAAATTTCTCCCTTCTTTGTAAACTTAATAGCGTTGCTTATTAAATTAATGAGCACCTGCCTCAGCCTTAAACTATCCCCGATTATCTGGGCAGGCACATCGTATCCTATGTGGTAAACCAAATCGAGCTTTAGATCGGCCGCTTTTATTGTAAATACATCAAAAACTTCTTCAATACAGGTACGCAAGCTAAAGTCCTTTTCTTCCAGCTCCATATTACCCGATTCTATTTTAGAGAAATCTAAAATATCGTTGATCACCGCCAGCAGGTCTTCTCCGCAGGTTTGTATAGATTCGGTAAAGGCCCGCTGCTCGTTATCCAAAGGGGTTTCGCCAAGCAGGGCTGCCATGCCAATCACCCCATTCATTGGCGTCCGTATCTCATGGCTCATGGTAGCTAAAAATATACTTTTAGCCCGGTTAGCTTCCTCGGCCTCCAGAGCCAATTTCTTTTCAACTTCTATGGCGCGTGCCAATTGCGCGGTACGTTCTTTAACCTGGCGCTCCAGTTCGGTTTTCTGTTTTTTAATAGTATGCGTGCGTATAAAGTAAAACGCCGGCCCGCTAAAAACAAATAGTAAACCTGCCACTAATTTAAACCACCAGGTAAGCCAAAAAGGTGGCTTGATATAAATGGCGATAGAAGTGCCCTTATTGTTCCATTTGCCATCGTTATTTGATGCTATTACCCTAAAAGTATATGTCCCGGGGTCCAGGTTGGTATAGGTGGCTGTTCGCTTGGCGCCAACATAGTTCCAGTCTTTATCAAAGTTTTCCAGCTTGTAGGCGTACTTGTTTTTTTCGGGGAAGGTATAATTAAGGGCTGCAAACTCAAACGTAAATACCGAATGCTTGTAGGATAGGTTTAAAGTGCTTGTTTCACTGATGTCTTTCTGCAGTGGCGATTTTTCGCCGCCGGCAACAACCGTTTTGTTAAATATCTCAAAATTGGTAACATACACAGGTGGAATAAAGCTATTGTCTTTTAAACTATCGGGATAAAAGGAACTGAAACCGTTTACGCCGCCAAAAAACATCTCGCCATCCTCCGTTTGAAAACTGGAATGCCCTTTAAACTCATCTCCCTGCAACCCGTCGGAAACACCGTAGTTCCTGGTTGCTTTGGTTTTAGGGTCGAACCGGCATAGCCCCTTGTTGGTGCTAAGCCATAAATTACCTCTACGGTCTTTTAAAATGTTATAAATCGTATTGTTGGGCAAGCCATCGTTTTCGGTGTATGCGGTAAACGTTTGGGTGCGCCTGTTTAAATAGTTTAGCCCGCCGCCGTTGGTGCCTATCCACATATCTCCGTTGCCCGCCTCGGCAATAGCTTCTACAGTGTTGGTTGATAGGCTGTGCTTATTTCCTTCATCATGTTTATAATGCGTAAAACGGCCGCTTTTAATATCCAGCATATCCAGCCCGCTATCGGTACCCACCCATATATTGCCTTGCTTATCCTCAAATATAATATTGCTGATATCGCTTGCTATGCTGTTGCCATCTCCGGGTTTATTGCGGTAGTGTGAAAAAACACCTGTTTTAACATTGTAATGATTAAGCCCCCCTTTCCAGGTACCTATCCATATACTGCCATCGCGGGCTTTACACAAATTATTAACATCCGACAGGGAGAGGCTGTTAGGGTTGTTTGCCTGCGGCATGTGATGCTTAAAAATGCCCGTTCTTTTATCGAACAGGTCGAACCCGCCAATATGGTACCCCAGCGCCATCAGGTTTTCATCTATTTGCACAATGGCCATTATGTAATCGTTGCTTACAGAACGGGCGCTGTTACTATTTTGGCGGTAATGCACAAAGGTTTTTGTTTTCCGGTTGAATAAATTAAGGCCGCCGCCATCGGTGCCTATCCAAATATTATCGCCGTTGCCGTCTCCCGATATGGATAGCACGTTGTTATTTGATAAACTATTGGGATTGTTTGGGATTTGGCTGTAGGTGCTGAATTTATTGCCAAACCGGGGTGAAAAATTTACGCCGCCCGAGTACGTACCTATCCACGTATTTCCAACATCATCTTTATACAGGCAATAAACCGAGTTGCTGCTAAGGCTGTATTGGTCGTTCGCATCAAATTTGTAGGCAACAAACTTATTGGCGTGGTAATCAAATACGTTAAGCCCGCCGTTCTCGGTCCCTACCCATAATTTTCCGTCGCTGCTTTCCAGCATCGAAAGAATATCATTGTGGCTGATACTGTTGGGGTTATTGGGGTTGTGCTTAAAATTTGTAAACGAATTGTTTTTGGGGTTATACAACGCCAGCCCGGCGCCATGCGTGCCGGCCCAAATATTGCCTTTGCTATCTCTATAAACAGCCTTTACCCAACTGGCGCCAATACTGTTTTTATTTGCCGGATCGTGTGCGTAGCGGATAAATTGACCATTTTGCGGGTTAAATTGATACAAACCATTATCCGTTGCTATCCAAAGCAGGCCATTATTATCCTGGGTAACCTGGTATATAAAATCGTCGGCTAAACGGTGTGTACTTTCACTGGTATGCGTAAATTTCTTAAATGTACCGTTTGCCGCATTAAACAAATACAGCCCCATACTGGTGCCCAGCCATATCCTTTTTTGCGCATCCAAAAAAACAGACTTAACCGAAAATGCTAAATTGTTGTTTGGGTAATGGATAAATGTATTGGTTGCGCGGTCGAACCGGTCGAGCCCGCTTTCTGTCCCTATCCATAAATTACCGGCACCATCTTCTGTAATAGCTAAAACATAATTATCAATAATGGTGGTTTTATTATTTTGGTTGTGTTTGTAATGGGTAAACTTATAACCATCATACTTATCCAAACCATCCTCTGTGCCAAACCACATAAAGCCCTTGCTGTCTTTCAAAATGGCGCTTACGTGGCTTTGCGATAGCCCCTGGTTTGTAGTTAGCCGTTTTAACTGCATGCCTTGCCCGTATGCACAAAATAAGCCGCTGGGCACCAGGTACAAACACAAGGCTGAAAGAAATATGCGCATCATTTTTTAGGGGTATTTGCGTTTTTTGTTATGCTTTTGATAAAAAATATATGATTTGCATCTGCTACAGTTGGTTTATAAACGAAATCAGGGCGATTGGAAACCATCTTGGGCAGTTAATTCACCGGTTTCAATGGTTTGATACTAATCGTTTTCGCTGATATAAATAATAAATGAATTATGCCGATAGTACCTTAGTGATAAGGTATTCTGTGATACGTAAAAAACGGCAAATGGTTTCGTTTCCTGTATAAAACAGCACCGGCCGGCTGTGTTTTTATTTGTACAGGGTGGAGGTGTAGAGGCCGGTATATTTATATAAAAATGTATAGCAGCTTTTTGCCCAATGCACGGACCGGCAATTTAAATCGCCTTAACCAATAACGGCCGAGCCATAGGCAGGGTGAATTCAGCAGCGCGGGCGATAATAAATGATTGCGATTTTCTGCGCTGCAGGATTTGCTGAAATGATGCTCGCTTCCTGTAATTATTTTACAAATAACTTAGCCACCATTTGTCTTTATGGGCTTGTTTGTAAGCATCGTAACGTTTGCATAAGGGGTATAAGGCAATCACTATGCCCGCCCAAACCAGGTAAGCAACCGGTAACGAGAAACCATACCCGGCAAGGTCTTTTGTAAACCAAATGGGTTTGCTTAGTATCCATATTTTCCAATCCTGGCCGGTGGTTAATGCCGATGCTACTAACGCGATGGCATGAATGATATATATGTGAATGATATAATAAAACATAGGCACCCTGCCATATACCGAAATTACGTTTACAACAGCCCCTTTTAACCGCTCGGTAACCGATAGGAACAGGAGCCCCCCGCCCAGGGTTACCAGCAGGTACAAAAACGATGGCGGGTACTTATTTACGTTGATGAACGACAGGAAGGTAAAGAAAGCATTTTTTTGTACCTCCCATTTTACCGGGTCGCCATATAGGTTGGTGTAACGGAGCAGCACAAACAGGGCTATACATAAACCGCCCGTCAGCAGTAAATTTTGTTGCCGCTTGCCTCCATCATAACCGGTAGCATACCAGTTACCCAGGCAATAACCAAGGGGCATAATGGCCATCAGCGGAATAATAGGGTAACCCACCAAAAAAAGATGGTTATGCCACATAAAAAACCGTTGGTCGTGTACCAATGCCCAGCCGAAGCCCGGTAATGTATTGCCATCTACATGGACACCATCCAGCAAATTGTGGCCTGCTATAATTGTGATACAAATACCCAGGATAAGCTTTGTAGGCAACCAAATGAAGCCCGCTAATAATATCATGCTCAGCCCCAGTGCCCAAATGGTGATAAAGAAGTACATCGGAAACGTGATATTAAAATTCCAGCCCAGGTTTACTACAAACATCTCCAAAAAGATGAGCCATATCCCCCGTTTCACCAGGAATAACGACAACTCTTTTTTAGATTTCTTTTGCCCTATCAGGAAGGCAGATGTGCCGGCCAGCAGCATAAATATAGGCGCGCAAAAATGGGTGACCCACCGTGTGAAGAATACAATGCCGCTTGTTTGGGTAAGGTCTAAAGGATCGTGGATAAAAGAGCCTGCGTATAAATAATCCCGTACATGGTCCAGCGCCATGATGATCATGATAGTACCGCGCAGGAGGTCGATGGATGTTATCCGGTTTTTTAAAATTGTGATGGTGTTCATTGATGTTTGTAGCTTTAAAAAATACCGGCAATTGCGTATCCCCGGCAAATTGCCGCCGCGAATGGCAGCGGGCTGGTTTGTTTTACCGCTTAAAATTATAAGGTTTGTGGACTATTTACATAGTCCAGTAACAACAAGATGGGTAGTCCAGGTGGGGATTGATGGAAAGGTCTTGGGGGCGTAATGCGGCGGACCTTTTTACTAAAGCTATCTGCAAAATTGATCAACTATATGCACTATCTTCTATCCTTTTGTAAGTTTAGTACATGGCTTACCTTTTGGCCATTAACTTTCTGAAAGCCGAGTGTTGTATAAAACTCGCTTGCTGCGGGATTATCGGTAAACAGGCGTAAAGTATCGAAATGGTGTTTGCCCGCATCTATTATAGTATTCATGAGTACTGTTGCATAGCCTTTTCTACGATAAGCATCCCGGATATATAAATGCCTTACCCGGCCAACTTTTAAATCGTGGGTATACGGGTCGCGATTCAGCCCGCCAATGCCCACCAGTTTCGTTTCCGCAACAAGCCCAAACAACTGCTCGCCATCTCCGGAGAAAGTGTTTTCTCCACTGTTCCATTCATCAATTGCCCGTTGCACAAACAGGTACCCCTGTTGTTTCGATTCTGCAGCCAAATCATCAATTAATGAAAAGTTCAAAGCATTAAACACGATAAGTTGGGGATCGTTAGCAGGCTGCATAGCCAAATGTAATGCAAAAAGATAGTACTCACCCGTTAACTTGGCCCGCCAGACCCACTTCCTTCATTTTAAGCAACCTTGTTAACGAAACAATATGGGTAAGGCCCGAAATAGGTACACCGAAAAATGGGATGATGATCAGCGGAAGTTTTGTGAGTAATTCGGTACCTGGCGCGTTACTTAAAGACAGTGTAATACCAGTACCCACTGCCAGCATAAAATCGAGCATGCCTATAATGTTAAACGCATAAAAGGCCCATTTTTTCCTGCCGGATAGGAATACGCAAATGGCCAGGACCCCCGCGACAAGATCGCCGTAAGCTGCATTATTTATAAAGGTTTGCGGCAGTTGGCCGGCATAAGCAATAAAGGCCCAGCCCGCAAACAGCCGCCAGGTATGTATCAAGGTAATTGTCGACAGGCTTATTTGGTTAAGGTAACGGTTAACAGCGGTATTAAAAAAATACAGTAACACAAGCACAGCCTGAACGGTAACAATACAAAAACCAAAAACTTTGGAGGATGTATTGTCGAATACGTGGTAATAGCCAAAGAGAAAAGAAGCGGCGCCCCATATTAAAATTACCAAAGCCGCAAGGCGCTCCATGTTTGCAGGTTTGGTTTGATGAATTGCTACCATTTTTTTGTTATTTGTATATACACATATTTTGATAAAAAATTATCGCGTTGTAAACGGCTTCATAGCTTGGGAAATTACATCAATATGGGCGATGCTGAATGTGCCAAGCTGTGCTTCGATTTCGTCGTTGGTTTGCTTCCATACCGGCACCAGGCCTTCCAGCAACTTATGCCCGCCTGCCGTTAGCTCGAGCATGGTGTGCCGTGCATCGCCCCCCTTAGTTAGTTTGATAAAATCTCTCTCCTTCAACTTATTCAAGTCCCGGCTCATGGTCGAATAATCTACAAACAGGAAATCGGCAACATCTTTTTGGTTGATTGTACCCATTTTACCAACCATAAGCAAAATACTTACCTGGCTGCTGCGCAACCCGAATTGCTTAAAGTGTTTTTCGTAAATATTGGTGCTTATACGTGCCAGCCTCCGCAGCTTGCTATTTACGCAAAGTGCAGGGTTAATATCGTTAATATTAAGAGGTAGCAATGTTTCTTGAGCCATGTCACAAATTTACTATATAAATAGTTGCATATGCAATTATTTATATAGTAAAAAATACAATAGTTGTTCGTAAGCGGGACGCTTACCAATATTTGCATCCGGGCGGGGCGGTAGATAACCTCTACCCTGGCTCTGTTAAATAGGTTAAAATGGCTCTTTTTGCAGGCCCAATTAAGGCTTAATTTGCCCCTTTCGTGATAAAGTTTCAACGCAAAACCCAATGGCAAACCTGTAAGTATGATACCCACCCCAACTCAATTGTTTTACGGATTAATAACGGCCTTCTGCTTAGCCGGCTTAATAACGCCGGCCTGTGCACAAAGTAATAACAAACAAATGCCCATCAGTTACCCGCAACCGGCAGCTGCAAACCTCCCCGAAACTTTTTTACCCGGGGTAGTATCCGGTGCCGACATTGATTTTAACGCCGCTTTTTCTGCCGATGGCCGTTCTTTTTATTTCTCCCGCAAAAGCGGTAAACAGGCACGCCTCATGGTGAGCCAGTATGTAAGTGGCCGTTGGGACCAACCACAACCGTTGCCATTTTCAACCGGGCAATTTGCAGACGCCGACCCGGCTTTTTCGCCGGAGGGGAAACTATATTTTATATCTACCAGGCCACTGGCAGCTGGCGACACCACCACAGATTATAATATATGGTTTGCAAGCCCCAACAGCGATGGTACCTGGGCCGCCCCGCAGCCGCTGGCAACTGTTAATTCCGATGCTGATGAATATTACATCTCGTTTGCGGCCAACGGTAATATGTATTTTGCCTCATCGCGGCCGGGCGGCTTTGGCGAAGAGGATATTTACATAAGCAAATGGCATCAGGGGCATTACGCCGCCCCCATAAATCTTGGCCCCGCGGTAAACACCGCCCATTCCGAGTACGACCCTTTCGTCTCGGCGGATGAAAAGCTATTGATATTTACCTCCTCCGGGCGGGTAGAAGGCATTGGCGGCGCAGATCTGTATGCCATCAAATTAACCGGTAGCGCACAGCGCCAAACGGCACAAAACCTTGGCCCGCTCATCAACACAACAGCCCGCGACTATTGCCCATACATTTCTCCTGATGGCAAATACTTCTTCTTCAGCACCGCCGGCGATGTTAAATGGATGGAATTTTCTGCAGTGCAGCGGGTGATTAAGTAGCGGGCTGCATGCAGCGTGCCAACCTTGCAAATAGGGGCCAAACAGGGGATGGTGGTATGCGGTTAATTGGGTGCATGCGTGGAGTTATTGGCGATAATCACCAACAGCGGCAAAAATGTTGTTCGTAAGCGGGACGCTTACAAATGTTCGCATCCGGGCGAGACGCCCGGATGGGCGGGGATCACTCTGTTATCCGCATATTAACTTTTTGTTTGTATATAACGGTTCCCGTTTTTCCATCAACAATATTTATATTGGTGTCCCGACTTTTTCGATTATAAAGTTTTACCTCCCAATACGGATATTGAAATCTAAATTCTGAGTACCAAATGGATTTCAGAAGCCGGTCCTGCGCATCGCTTGGATTAAAAGGGTGGTTAACAAAAATCTTTTTCACCCACACATAATACGTTAATGTATCAAGTTTATTGATCGAATGCATTTTCAAAACATCATCTAGCGCAAAAACAAATTCCTTGTCATAATTTACATAACTGATAAGCACCCCGTCTTCATTATACTCTTCACTTTTGCCAATATCAATGTAATCATCATTAAAATAATTATCATACGGTCTATGCTGCTTATTCCGAAATTTCTCCCGCATCGAGGTGCTTTTTAAAATACCAGAGGGGTAATATTGATACTCTGAAATTACTAATGGTTCCCTTCCATCCTTTCTCCACCTGACTATACCTGTCGTGATAAAACCTTTCCTCGATACTAAAAATTCATCGTTAAAGCGGCCATCGTTAATCACCAGTTTGTATCCTCCGCCAGACGAGCCGCTGTAAGCTATTGCCACTCCGTTTTTTTGATATACCTGTTCCCCTCCTATCTTTATTGAGTCGTCAATAATCAGCGCTTTCAATACACCTGTGTCAATTTTCTCTATAATCTTACCCCCGATTTTGTGCTCCATGTATAAAGAAGGCGTAAGCGATTGTAGGCCGCATTGAATAAATGCACCGCACATAACTAACACCGGTATACTATTTCTCATCATTGCTCAGTTGTTAAAATTCCAGGGGCATACTCTCACAGTTTGTGCCATTCTGCCTGTGGTCGGTGTTATCGCGCACCACTAACGGCACTTTCTGCTATATTGCATCATGCAACAAGGTATTGAATTTTTCACGGCTACTTGCCTTAACTGGCAAAATTTATTACAGGCAGAAGAGCGTAAAAAAATCGTATTGGATAGCTTAACTTTCCTGGTAACCGACAAGCGAATAGGATTGTATGGATACGTCATCATGCCGAACCACGTACATATCCTTTGGTGCAAACAGCCCGGGTGGTTAGGCAAAAACGTGCAGCAACATTTTGCCAGGTACACCGCCCGGCAGTTCAAATTCTCTTTGATAAATAAAAGGGAAGACCTAAGCTTTTACAAAAACACACAAAACGACCGTGAATACCAATTTTGGGAACGCCGCCCTTACAAAGCGACTATGTACAACAGGGTTGTGCTCGAACAAAAACTCGACTATATACACAATAACCCGGTTAAAGCCGGCTTGTGCCAATTACCCCAAGAGTATAAATATTCCTCAGCCGGCTACTAGATCACAAGCTGCCGCAAGTGTCCTCGCTTGTGGCCCGCGTGCAAAGTATACGCCATGCAAAGCAGCCTCCGCATGCGCTACAACCCTTTGCCATGTAACCGATATTTATTATTTTTAGGCATGAGCCGCAATTACAAGTTCCACAATTCTGAGGGTTTATATTTTGTAAGTTTTGCCGCAGTTTTTTGGGTGGATGTTTTTGTACGACGGTTGTACTTTGATTGCATCGTAGAAAACCTCAACTACTGCGTTGATAATAAAGGAATGGAAATTTATGCATGGTGCATTATGCCAAGCCACGTTCATTTGGTTTTTAAATCGACTATCGAAAAGCCCGAAACTTTGATAGGCGGGTTCAAATCGGTTACATCAAGAGCCCTCACTAAGCTAATCGAAGGTAATATGCAGGAAAGCCGCCGCGAATGGCTTTTAAACGCTTTTAAAAAAGCCGGGGCTGCAAACTCAAACAATACAAATTACCAGTTTTGGCAACAGCATAACCAGCCCATCGAACTTTGGACCAACGAAGTTATACAGCAAAAGATGGACTACACGCATAACAATCCCGTAGAAGCAGGCTTTGTTGAAAATGATTACGAATATTTATACAGCAGTGCGCGCGACTACGCTGGTATTAAAGGTATGGTAAAAGTAATTGTTGATTAGACAACATCCGCTGATTTGCATGCGGGCCACAAGCGGGGACGCTTGCGGCAGCAGGGGTTTGTGCTCGAACAAAAACTCGACTATATACACAATAACCCGGTTAAAGCCGGCTTGTGCCAATTACCCGAAGAGTATAAATATTCCTCAGCCGGCTACTAGATCTTAAATGCGCCTAACGAAATCCTAACACAAACATGGAGCATATAATTATCTATCAGTGCCGTACTGATACCATCCACGGTTCTTATCAAGCTATCTTTGGGGCTTTTGATTGCCTGTTGCGCATAACCGGCTATTGTGAGCAGGCATAAGAACAATACAGTGATTAATTTCATAATTTAATACATCGCCCCGGAAGATACCAACATTGGTGTTAGCAAAAGGCAATCTATTTCCGTTAACGGTTTGCCATTGAAATTAAGCATATCCAATAGCGCCCGGTTTATATGATTAGCCTCAAACAATACCTCTGCCTCTGATTTCCTATCAGGTTTATTTTCTGATTGTGACGCCGAACCAAAACTATCTTTGCTGCGACCCAGATTACACCCTGCCTGATATTCATAAATAAAGGGTTGGATAATGGTTTTACGAGAGTGTTTCAAGGCACTCATTAAGCCGATATCTTTTTGCAATGATTTAACTGCTACCTCCAATGCATTTTGAATGAATGACGTAGAATCCTTACTGAATGTAATGTTTTTGATATAGCCATTTGCATCCACATTAAATTTAATGAAGATGCAAGAGCTGCGGCAAAACTTCGATAACAATAAACTATCCGGATGGAAATTTTTTTCAATGCCGGTTTGAACATGCTGCATTACTTGTTTCTTGCTCAGCACATGTTTTTGGGCAGAGGCTTCCGAAATACAAAACAACCTCGCAAGGAAAACAAATCCTATGACGGCGTTTCGGCTAAACAAAGTTTCTAACTTCCCCAACAACGGCAAATTAAACTCGTAACCGTGTTTAACATTTTGTTCCATAAATTCCTTTTTTAAAAGCGTCTGCTAAAACTTGTATAGAGACGTTATCGGTATTATATTTTGTAAGGAGCTGATTCCAATAAGACGGTTTTTGTTGATAAATATCTCCCAAACCGTTTAAAATGATTGCATTAGCATCATCATTAGTAAGTGATGGAAACACCTGCTGCAATACCCCGCGCATGTCATCAACATATTTATTCGCCATTTCGATGTGTTGAGATAGCTGCGTTTTAAGATTACTGTTATAATTCAAATAGGCATGAAGTGTTTCATGAACCATTATTGTAGCCGAAAACTCCTGGCTCGAATTACCTAACTGAGCAAGGTTCAATTTTATGGTCTCGTTAAAAATGCCATTCGTTATTGTAGGAATCGATGTTTGCGCAGTGCCATCACCAGCATTAGTGTATTCTTCAAAAGTTAAATTAACCTTATCATTGGTTTGAAAAACGTCGTGAATAATAGTAGCAATTTTACCATTTAAATTACTCCCTTGTGTTAATTTATTTAGTACACTTTTTAAGCAAGGGTTCTGCAAATTATTATTTAATATAGGCGGGGGCGGCGGTACTACCACAGTACACGGTGTAGATGTGCCCCCACCTGTGCCACCGCCTTCCAATACATTAATAATAATTTTTCCTTTAACAGAAGCTACCGCAGCACCTGTCGGGCATCTTGGCGGTGGCGGAGGGGTACTACTGCCGCCCCCACCCCCGCCAGTAACACCGCCGGTGGGCGTAGTTCCACTGCCCGTGCCATCGCCTACTGTCATACAACTGGTAACGGTAAAGCTCCAGGCAATTTCATCCCATTCAACTTTGCCGTCAGGCATGATTCGGGTATACCAAACATCATAGGTGGTGCTTGTGCAAATTTCAACCAACACCGTAGGCTTAACAGGCCTTGTTGCATTTATCTGAGGTTGAGTAGAAGCTACAGGGCTAATGGTTAGCGTTTTGGTTATATTACCATTATCCCAGGTGTACCCGTTTATAAAAGCCCTTGATAGGGTAAAGTACATCACATTGCCTGTAAAACCTAAAGGCATATGCAAGTAATGCACCTGGCTTAAAACCGGGAGGTAGCCTGCGGCAGATCTGTCCTCCACCGTTTTCATAAAGAAACTAAAGTTAACTGTGTCTTTCCGCAGAATAAATACAGCCGACGTTTTAGCATGGAATTTGGCGCTATCAGTTACTGTTACTCCTTCCGGTGTCATTAACGTATTATCATCCGGCATGTCAAATTCTATTGTTTGGCTGCTATCAGGATTCTCATATAATGTATAAGTGGACCAATCGACATTTAAGGTCCCTACCAGGTTGCTGAGGTCTTGCTGGGATATCGCAGCCGTTTGAAGCTTATTATTTATCTGGGCATTATAACTCTTTTGAATCATGGATAAATCAACCCCATGCTCGGCCAACACATTGTCAGATTGCGTTTCGCCAAAGTTCCCAAAATCCTTACGGCATCCGTAAATAATTGAACTTAGAATTACGATAGTGGTTATTAACGATTTAAAGCTTATTCCCCGGTTTTTAAGGTAGATTTTTTTCATGACATCAGTTCAGGTTAATTACAACGCAATATACAAAGGGGATTGTTAAATCAAAAGAAATTTGAATTATTTTTTAACCATTGATTCACAATCTCGCGCGAGTTTCCGGGCAGGGCTTGCGTTGGGCAACTCGTGCCTGAGCGAATGTTTAGAAGTCGCGAGTGCCCCCTCCTCGTTCCCGCACGGCACACTCGTGTCAGAAAAAGAATCGCACGATCCCTCCCACTTTTTACTTTTTTCTAACACTTATGGTGACAACACCAGCAACGGTAGAAAAGTTAAAATTTCATAGTAAAAATATTTTCAGCCTTATCGATAAATTCGTGTTGTAAAACTTGGCTTTCTACGATGTCTGTCCGGGTAACCACACCACAATAAATAATATCATCACCGATGGCAATATCTACCCTGACAAGCTGTAATGCCCTATTTGCGTTCGCCCATTGGGTAAAGCGTCGTTGCCTGACGGCGCCGCGGCCATCCATAGAGTCACATACATAGAGCATAACGCTTGCGTTGTCCTGAAAAAACGCCAGAACAATTTTATCAATCGTTGGCACAATTCGTGGATCGTATTCAAGATTATCTCTATTGTCCGGGGTAAAACCAAACTAATGAAACGTCAGGTTATAGCGCCCGAGAATGGGCGAGACATGCTCAATCACTGATGCGGTGACATCCTCAAATCCATAGGTGTATATAGGCCGTGATCCGTCTCGAAATAGTCCTGCCCGTTATCGTACTTTTGGAGATTGTACAGTAACGTGGCTGTCATTGGCTATTTCTTTAGCTTTTTCTTGAAGTACCCTGGTGAACTCGTCACGTTGTCGCACGAAGCCACGCACAGCTTTTGCTTGCGGTGAATCCGGTTCAAATCTTATGACTTTATCTTTCATGATACCCAATTTACAATAATGAAACGGAATAATCAATATCCTATTCACCCCGTAGCCGGTATTTCACCGCACCACCAACGGATACCCTACCCCGATATCGCCAGCAAATAATCCATGTCCAGTTCAGCTTCCTCCAAAAACGTTTGTTTGTAATAGGGGCTGCCGGCGAGGCGTACCTGTAGCTGCTGGCTTACGCCTTGCAGGCTTAGGGTTTGCGGCCTGGTGGCTAATTGCTGCTGGCCGAGGAATTGGTAAGCATATTCGGAGATGAGCAGGTCGTTATCCAGCTCTTTGGTTTTTACCTGCAGGCGGGCGGCTATGTTTACGGGCAAGCCCATTACGGCTAATTGCGGGGTGCCTTCCAGCGCAAACTCATCTATAAAAACCCGGCCAGCGTGCAAGCCGGCGCCCATTTGCAGCGGGGGGTTATCATCCACGGCGGTGTATGATGTATTAAACAGCCCAACGGTTTTAAACATGGCCAGGGTTGCCTGGTAGGCGTTGTTCACGGCATCGCGCAGGTTATCCTGCAGCCCGAAAACGGCGTACAGGCTGTCGCCCCCGGTTTCTACAATTTTACCGCTAAAGTTTTTGATGATCTGGTTAAAGGCGGTAAACAGGCGGCGCACAATTTGGATAACGTATTGCTCGGGCTGTGCTTCCATCAGCCCGGTAAAGTTGCGGATATCTACAAATAAAATGGCGAGTTCCTGCTCGCGGTATGGCGCAGCGGCAATGGCCGGCAGTGAGGTATGTGTGAGGTAGTTGTTTTGCATGGTAAATGTATTTATACTTATCAGACGACCGGCCCCTCCAAACATTTCAAAAAAATTAAAAAAAAGTTTTTGATGATGCGGAGGTGACAAAACCAGCACGTCATGTTGGACTTGTTTCAACACACCATCATAAAAGTTGCCATTGTGCTGAACAGCTTTGCACAGGCGAAATGCTTAGCCGCTTTGCGTGCCGGTTACCTGTA
>NZ_CAMLOV010000042.1 GCF_946481715.1 uncultured Mucilaginibacter sp.
GTAACCGTGTTTTACGATAAGCTTGCAGGCAACGGTTTAATAAACGTATTCCCCAACCCAACGGTTGAGGTGATCAACGTAAGCATACCCAGCACCATGTCATCGCCAAGCTATAAATTAAGGGTGTTTAACTCAGCGGGGAACCTGGTAATGCAGAAAACCTCGGCCAACCGCTATTGGACCGAAGGGGTTACACAGCTTAAAACCGGTGTTTATATTGTCGAAGTGCAAAAAAGTGACGGAACTTCGTTAGGAAAAGTTAAATTTGTAAAAAATTAGGGATATGAGTGAGGGAAAAAACAAGGTAAGATTATTTTTCCGTTCGGTTTTGGCGCTAATGTTAATGTTAAGTATCCCCTGTATAACATTGGCTCAGGACGACCCCCCCGGCGATGGATGCGACCCTTACGACGGATGCTCTGTACCGCTTGATACATGGGTATTCGTCCTTGTAGCTATTGCCTTTATTTATGGCGTATACCATCTGCACAAAAAACAAAAAAGCCTTTCCGCTTAAGCATAAAAGCAAATGATAAAACAAAGCCCCTTCTGATAAAATCAGTAAGGGGCTTTATATTTTTATACAGGTTTAAGCCTTAATTGTAGCAACCGGCGGGTTAAGGTTTAATTGTTTTATGATACCCTCAACCACTTTAGGTATTTCGCGCAGGGTGGTTTTGGGGTTGTGCAGTTCGCCTACGCCGTAGCCGCGCCATATCAAAGTATTGGTTTTAGGGTCTATCAGGTCTATAATAATGGTGCCTTCTTTATAAGGCACCCTTGCGGCATATGCGCCGCCATAGTTAGGGAAACCGTAACCATAGTAGCCGTAGGCAAAGGGGCGGTACCAGCCATACCCAAAGCCGCCGTAATAGCCACCATACATAGGCGAGTAATAATAAGTTATTTTACTGCCACGGCCGGTAACTGTTGCATAGCCTACCAGCAGGTCGGGGTTTTGCTCGTTAATGGCGAGCCCTTTTTGCAGCAGGGCGGTTTTTGCCGCCTCTTGCAATTTACCGTTGCCAATTTCGGTAAGCGGGCGCCATTGCTTGCCACTGTCCCTTTTCATGGGTGCCCAGGCAAAGGTGCGGTAACTGCTTAAATTGGTTTTGTTTGCAGCTGCGGTATAGTAATTATAACTGCTGCAGGCCGACAGTACCGAAACAAACGTTACGGCCAGCATTAAATAGATATATTTTTTCATAGCAACACCTTTTTATTTATAAGTCTTAGACAAGGTAGCGGACAAAGGTTTAATGGGATAAAAAGTTTTTTTAGTTTCTCTTTAGTCACACGTCATTGCGAGGCACGAAGCAATCTCCCAATAGGACAAGCGGCTTGCAAAGCAGGCGACACAAAGCTTAGAGATTGCTTCGTACCTCGCAATGACGATGATTATTACCTTTATCCGAAATCCGAAATCAAGACAAATACTTCCCAACTATCGGCATTCTCCGCCCCATGCCAAATGCTTTTGGCGATACCCGTAGTATAGGTGGCGTTTGGTAGCGTTTATGCTCGGCAATATTTACCAGCCTAAGCACTTTACGTACTACCGCCTCCTCAAACCCAAGTTTTATGATCTCGGCAGACGAGCGCCTGTTGAGGATATACTCATACAAAATCGCATCCAAAATATCATATTCGGGCAGCGAGTCGGTGTCTTTCTGGTCGGGGCGCAGCTCGGCAGATGGCGGTTTTACAATGGTGTTTTCGGGGATGATCTCGCGGTGCTTATTGATCTCCCGCGCCAGATCGAACACCTGCGTTTTAAACACATCGCCTATAACGGATATGCCACCGCACATATCGCCATATAAAGTACCATAGCCCACCGCGGCCTCGCTTTTGTTGGAGGTGTTGAGCAGGATATAGCCAAACTTATTACACATGGCCATTAGCACCACCGCCCGGCTGCGCGATTGGATGTTTTCCTCGGCAATATTGAAAGGCAGGTTTTTAAATTGTGGGGATAAGGCGCTCTCAAACGATTCGGTAATTTTTGCAATGGCAACGGTTTCGCTTTTACAACCGAGGTTTTTTACTAAATCCTCAGCGTCTTTTATGGAATGGTCGCTGGAGAAGCGCGAAGGCAGCAGCACCGCCATTACATTCTCTGGTCCTAAGGCTTCGGCGGCCAATGCGCATACCACAGCAGAATCTATCCCGCCCGATAGCCCTAATATGGCCTGTTTAAAGCCCGATTTAACAAAGTAGTCTTTTATGCCTAATACTAATCCCTGGTGTATCTGCTCAATATCGCTTGGCCTTTCGGTTGTTATGGTCGATTCATGATCGAACGTAATGGCCGAGCTATCATCAAGTGTATAATAAGTAAGTACCTCTTTAAAGTACGGCAACTCGTCCACCACATTCCCCGTATTATCAAACACCAATGAGCCTCCATCGAAGATCAGTTCGGTTTGTGCGCCCACGTGGTTCACGTAAAAAAGCGGCAGGTTATATCGGCTGGCATTATCTTTTAATATCGCTATGCGTTCCTCATCGTGGTTGTAAGCAAATGGCGATGCCGCAATGTTGATCATTACATCCGGCTTTTGCTTGATGAGCGTATCCATCGGGCGGGTAATGTAAAGCGGGTTTTCGATGGTGTTCCACAGATCTTCGCAAATGGTTAGCGCAATACGCTTGCCCTTAAAATCTATACAGCTAAACTGGGTAGATGGCTCAAAATAACGGTACTCATCAAAAATATCATAATTGGGCAGCAGGGCTTTGTTTACCACTGCTTTTACCTCACCGTCCTCAATAAAATACGCCGAGTTGTTTAAGTCCTTCCCCTCCGGATTATTGTTGGGTGTGGGCAAGCCTATGATGCAGGCAATATCCCTGCATTCGGCAGCAATGGTTTTGGCGGCATCGGCACACAGGGTAATAAATTCGTTAAACTCCAGAAAATCGCGCGCAGGGTAGCCGCAAACGCATAATTCGGCAAAAACTACAAGGTCGGCGCCGTTTTGTTTAGCTTCGCGTATATGCTGAACGATCTTGCTGGTGTTCGATTCGAAATTGCCTACATGGTAGTTAAGCTGGGCTAATGCGATCTTCATGGTGTATGGTGGTATTGCTAACGCTGTAATGCAAATAAAAAAATTATTTTTGCTAAAACGACAGAAATGAATTCCTATTCTCTTAAAACGCAGCTTGTTTTTTTATGTTTCTTATTGTTGGCATTATCCGCCTGTAACAAACATAAAAAAATTGATGTTAGCGACATACAGGTTGATGTAAAAATTGAGCGTTTTGATAAGGATTTTGATACCCTGCGCATCAGGCCGATGGATGAGCAAGCCGGTATACTCTACAAAAAGTACGGCGTGTTTTACACCGATTATATAGAACGGATAATGAAAGCCGGCAGCGCCCGCGATACCGCCTACTTTACCCGCCTGCGTGCTATTTTTGCCGATAAAGCCTATGCCGACCTAAAGCACGACGTAGATGCCGCTTACCCTAACCTGGATAAGCAAACCGATGAACTCACCGACGCTTTTAAACATATAAAATATTATTACCCTAAAAGGGCACTGCCAAAACTTTATGCCTACTTCTCGGGTTTTGAAGCGCAAACCTCTATCGGGGACGGATATTTTGCTATCGGGCTCGATTTGTTTTTGGGTGCCGATTCTAAGTTTTACCCCTCGCTTGTAAACGCTTTTCCGCATTATGTAAGCCGCAGGTTTACGCCCGATAACATTACACCAAGGGTGGTGGAGGGCATGGCCCGCGAGGATATGTTCCCGGAAAATGAGCAGGATAAATCGTTGTTGGCTAAAATGGTGTATAACGGCAAGATAATGTATTACATGGACCAGATACTGCCCGATGTGCCCGACTCTACCAAAATTGGCTACACCGGCAAGCAAATAAAATGGTGCGAGGATTACAGAGGCGATATTTGGAGCTACTTTTTAGAAGAGAACCTGCTGTACGAAAGCGATTACCAAAAAATACAAAAATACCTTAACGAGGCCCCCTTTACCCCCGGGCTTGGCAACAATAACGATTCGGCACCAAAACTTGGGGTATGGACCGGCTGGCAAATAATACGCGCCTATATGGATAAACACCCGGAGGTTACGCTGCAGCAGTTAATGGCCGATAATGATGCGCAGAAGATTTTAAATGAGTCGAAGTACCGGCCGAAGAATCCGTAAAGAAACCCCGCCCTGTCATTGGCAGGGAAGCGTAGCGACGAGGAATCTTGTTGGATATGCAAGACGGATTTGCATGTCGGAAGTTGAATAAACAACAAGATCTCTCCCTCGTACCTCGGTTCGAGATGACATTTTGGTAAAGGTTGATATAAACAGAAAAAGCGCCGCCATCACTGGCAACGCTTTCCTTTATATCTAAAAAGTAAAAATTTAATCTAAGATTTTAAATACTGCCCTTAACGCGATGATAGAACCAAACAGCAAGATGATGTTTGATATTAACGTAGCATGCGGGAAATCGGCAAAACGCAGGTAGCAACCTAATAAACCTACTGCAACGGTAAGGACTAAAAATTTATAGTGGCTCTCTTTATTGGCATTTTCCATTGATTGCATATCGTCGTTTTTTTATTTGCCACAAAAATATAAATGTTTGCCGAAAACCGCTAACCTTTTTATGCTTTTACTGCTTTTTTATTCCAGCCCTGCGGCAGGTTTTCTTCAATCTCTATATTTTCAAATTCGGCACTTGCGCGCGAGCCTACCACCTTTGCCCAGGCAGCCATTTTACTGATGCCGTCCTTTAAGCTTACGTTGGCACTTTTGCCAAATACGCCTGCTGCTTTAGAGTGGTCGCTATGGGCGTGCATTACTTCTTTGCGGGCTTCCAGGTGGGTTACTTTTGGCTCAACGCCCAATTCATCGGCCACTACCTGCACCAGTTCGTTCACGGTGTAAGGCTTATCGGCACCTACGTTAAATACTTCGTTGTAGGCAGCGGGAACATTAGGGCTGTTGGCAATGTGCGGTGCAACATCATCAATATAACTAAATGCGCGGGTTTGTTCGCCATCGCCAAAAATGGTCATTGGTTTTTCCTGCATAATCTGGTTCATAAAAATACCGATAACATTACGGTATTTATCGCCAATGTTTTGGTTCTCGCCATAAACATTATGCGGGCGGAACACCACATAGTTTAAGCCGAACATGTGATGAGCAGCTTTCAAATCCATCTCTACAGCGTATTTTGCAACACCGTAAGGGTCTTCCGGCTGTGGCACCAGGTCTTCGCGCATAGGCAACTGGCCTGCGCCATATACGGCAATAGATGAAGTAAACACAAAGCATTTTACTTTATGCAATACCGAAAGGTTAATGAGGTTTACCGAACCAATAAGGTTGTTATTATAATTAAACCTGCGGATAAAGTGCGAAAGCCCTTCGGCAGCATAAGCGGCCAGGTGGTACACATAATCAAATTTGTGCTTTTCGAACAAGCCTTCCAGCAATTCATAATCATTGATGGAACCGATGATGAACTCAACGCCTGCCGGAACATGGTCTTCAAAACCGCCGCTAAGGTCATCCAACACAATTACCTTATGCCCAAGGTTTAGGCAATGCTTTGCTACGTGTGAGCCTATAAAGCCGGCGCCGCCGGTTACCAATGATGTTATCATATTATTTTAAGTATGGTTTAGTAGTATTTATTTAACCCTGCGGGTTCCGCTTTCTCAAATATCTTAAAAAAAAAGCTTAAATGTGCGTTAAAACGTTACTTAACTGCATCCGCAGGTTGTGCCATTACAGCAACTGCCTGCAAAAACCAAGCCGCATGTGGTATCCATTGCTCGGTCCAGCGCCATTCGTCGCCTTTGGCTTCCCTCTTAAAATCAATACCCGAGCCGTCCGGGCAGCCATCTTTGCCCGTAATCCCGTTAGAAATACCCCCACGCTCGCTTCCGTGCCCATAATTGGAGGCCATGTACGGCACATTATTTTGTCCGAAACCGTAAATAAAACTTGTGCTATACGGGTTACAGCCCATTATCCACGATAGCTGGCGTTCCGCATAATCCGCAAGTGTTGATTTTATTCCCCAGTTTCCTGTTGCAGGATACGCCAAGCGCCCGCCCACAACCGCAGCAGTAGCTAACGAACCCAGGCGGGCATTCTCGCCCTGCCACCACCAGCCAGTCTCGTTTTGGTGCGGGATAAAAAAGCCATCCTTTACCTTGCCTTTAAACAAAAAGCTTTGGCGGGCATATCCAAAAGGGTTACTTATTTTTTTGGTAACGGCCACCTGGTAATCCAACGACTGCCTTATAGTTTTTAAAGCTGCTGCGCGCAGGGCCTCGTCTTTCTCTTTATCCAGGTACCTCGACAAAGCCACTACCGGCAAGCCCGCATCCGAGGCATGGAAAAACGGGCGGTTGGCATCGTTGGAGATGAAATACCCGGCAGCGGTCATTCTGCCGTTCAGGTTCGCGGCGCGTTTACGGGCCTCATCTCGGTATTGCTCTTCATCGGTTACTATCCAAAGTTCGGTAGCCGCCATCAGGGCGCAATAGTCGTCTATAATGTTTTCTTTGCCGTCGTCGTCGTATTTTGTGTTGTTTACCAGCAGGTGGGCAAATGCACGTTTTGCCCCGGCCAGGTATTGGGCTGAGGTAAACCCGCCGTTCTTTTTCCATTGCGAGATACGGGCGAGCGCAGCAATGGCCATGCCCCCACCCTCGCGGAATGCGCATTGGTACTGATTGGTGGTAACGCTATTGGCCAGCAAGCCCACCACGCGGCGCGCGTTGGGGTCTTTATTAAAGTAACTAAACACGATCATATAAAAATAATCGTCCTTGCTTAAGGCACGCATCATATAATCGGCACCGTAAAGCGCCTCGTTATCCAGCGAATCTTGCAGGTTCCATTTTTTTAATAAATGCGGGATAGCTTCGGATGCGCTCGCCATACTCCAGGTAACCAGCGGCGTTTGCTGCGGCGAAAAGAAGTTGGAGTAAGCCAGGTGCGAAAAATATTTACTTACATCGCCCGATGCATCGCACCAGCCGCCGCGCATATCAACCTTTTCATCGCTACCGAAAAGCTGCATTTTGGCATCAGCAGCCAGTTCGCCGGGCGTGTTTGCACGTTGCTTATTATAATAGTGGATGATGGATGAAAGCGTACGCCTGGCCACCATATGCTCCCCTATCTCGAAGGGGTAAGAAGTATATACAGCCCCCTTGTATTTAATACGCAGCCTGTATTTACCGGCAATTTTAAACGCCGAAAAATCCGCCTGGAAAAACAGTTTGCCAGGCAACCAATCGGTTATCGTTTCCGGGGTGGTTAGCATGCCGGTGTAGGCTACCTTGCCGGTGGCCGTGCTTATCAAATTAAAACTAAATGCTTTGGTTAGCTTACTATCAAACTGTACCACGCCAACTTTGGGGCCGTTGCTATCAAAGGCTATTTGGTTTACATAGATAACCGGTGTGGAAAAAGCGGGCGACAAAAACAGCAGGAAAAACAGGCCTAAGTATAGTTTCTTCATATGGTTAATTTTCGTTCGTTTGGTATAAAACAGCCCTGATTTTGTGCCCATTTTTTCACTAAAATGAGTATTGTATATTTTACTTTTTCGCCGCCCAAAAAATGGCATTGGTTACCAATTTTCGGTAGGCTGCATCGTCAAATAAAATTGGCGAGTGGCCCATAAAAATATAAACGTTGCGGGCCTTTACATTTTCGTTCACCCAAACTACGGGGTGGTCGGCACCCATCTTTACGTCCGAATGGGGCCGATACGTTGTTTCATCAACCGTGGCAAGCACGCGCACATTGGGCCGCGGGCTTTTATCGTAACTGTACCACTCTTCTTTTTTGATGACGAATGATGCCGGCACACCGTTCATCACCGGGTGCTTCCTGTCCTCCACGTTAACGGTTGCCGAAGCAAAACCGGGAATATAGTTTTTATAAGTGATGCCGCCCATAAAGCCCGAAAACCACTGCCACATAGGGAAGCCATCAAATTCGCCAAGCAACGTAGCATGGTGGAAACCAATCCATCCACCCCTGCCATTGGTAATATAATCCTGAAAGGCCGCAACTGCGTTGGGTTTCCAGCCATAGGGGGCATAATCCAGCTGGACGAAGAGGTTGTATTTTGACAGGAACGCGCTATCGATGCTATCGGTATTCAATATATAATCAACTGTAAAGCCGCTATCAGCAGCCAGTTTACTGAGCCAGGCTTTGGCTACTTTGGAGTATTCTACATGGTGCCCACCGTTTTCGTAAAGGGCAATTACCTTAAATTGAGAGCTTTTTGGTTGTGCTGCGCAGCTTTGGCAAACCAATAAAAACGCGGCGAAGCAGAATAACAGGCGTATCCGTATCATGGCAGGGCAAGATCCGGGTGAGATAACAGATCTTGCCTCTAATGTAATATTTTATTTTCGGTTTTTAGCCGGTAACGCGCAACAGCGATTTGAAATCATCTACAACGATTGCGGCCGGTGGCGTGCAGCCGTAAGAGAAAACGCCAAACCCCAACGTCATGCCGAATTTATTTCGGTACCCCACATGCAAAGTAGCCAGCTTGGCTTGTTGGTTACCTGTCCCGTGGGGTCCTGAAACAAGTTCAGGATGACGATTATAGTTATAGCTTACCCCGCCAACTTAAAGCCAAACCCTATTTTTTCACCGCCCAAACAGATACCGAGCCCGCACGCACAAAAAATTCGCCCCAGCCCTCCTCGTTTATCGTAACTTCTGCATCATGCTTGCCCAGGTAATCTACAAATACTTTACCGGCGTGTACCTGCCCTATTTCCATGCTTTTGCTGCATTCATCGCCATTGGTTAACAGCACCGCGCAGCCCGAGTTTTCGTGGTCGCCATCGCCCTCCCGCGTCCAGCCGATGCTTTGGGGATTATCGAAATAATCGCGCTGGGCTCCATAGGCTATATGCTTGCGGGCGTAAAGCAGGCTTTCCATCTCGGCAATGGCGGGGAGTTCTACTTCGTGGTCGTTACCATCCTCGCCTTTATCGGTATACTTTGTGCCGTACAGGTCGGCGTAGAATACGCAGGGGTAGCCATGTTCCCGCAGCAAAATAAGCGCATAAGCCAATGGTTTAAACCATTGATGTACCGGCAGGGCCAGCGATTGCAGAGGCTGGGTATCGTGGTTCTCTACCAATGTAACCGCACGAGATGGGTTGGCGGCAACCAGCGTATTATCAAATATTTTGGTGAGGTCGTAATCCTTGCCGCCGGCAGATGCATCGTGCAGGTTTTGGTGCAGTGGTGCATCAAAAAGCGACATGCGCCCTTCAGTAGCAGTAATATATTCCTGCAATAGGCTTACCTGGTAACTCCAGTACTCGCCAACCGTAAACAGTTCTTTGCCGGTTTGCTCGCGAAGGTTATCCAGCCAATCATTATAAAACTCGTACGAGATGTGCTTAATAGCATCCAGCCGCATCCCGTCAAACTGTAGGGTATCATGCAACCACTTGCCCCAGCGTTTCAGTTCATCGCGCACGGCGGGGTTGCGGGTATCAATATCATCCAGCATCAGGTAATCAAAATTGCCGTTCTCATCGCCTACCACATCTTCCCAAGAATCGCCGTATTGGTTTTGGATGCTGTAGATGGCCGACTCATTATTAGCGGCATCGTAATCAACCCCGCTAAAGCATTGCCAGTCCCACACAAAATTAGAGTACTTGCCATTCCTGCCGGGGAAGGTGAATTTGGTAAAAGCTTCTATCTCAAACGCTTCGCTTGTAAACTCGTTGCGGTCTGCGGGATTTACCTTGCGTACCGTTACTTTTTCCTTTTCATCGGCACCGCCCATATGGTTCAGCACGATATCCATATACACGGCCAGCCCCTTGCTTTTGGCGGTTTGTACGGCATCCACCAGTTGCTGCTTTGTACCGTATTTTGTACGCACTGTACCTTTTTGGTCAAACTCGCCCAGGTCGTAAATATCGTATACATCATAACCCACCGAATACCCGCCGGCCTCCCCTTTGTAAGCAGGCGGCAGCCAAACGGCGTCGATACCTATATTTTTAAGCCTTTCTGCATCGTTTTTTAAATGATCGTATAAGCTACCGTCGCCGGGGTAATACCATTCAAAAAACTGTAGCATCGTAAAATTTTCCATAAGGGGCTATGTTGTGTGTTTAAACAGCATACACAACCGTAAACCCAAATTAAGGTTTTAATGGGATGGGTAAAATGGCCTAATTTTCTTAAAACCATAGCGATGGATTTGAAACCCATCGCTATGGTTAAACAGGTGGAAAGGCAATGTCCGCGTCGCGATTTAACTCACCGCCCCCCTCTGCTGCGCAAAGAAGTGGAGAAATTGAGGTTATTTATTTTTTTCTTAACCCTCTTTTTCGCAGAAAGAGAGGGTCGACAAGCGATAGCGATGTCGGGGTGAGTCAACTCGCGACGCGGACATCGTTGCCATATTCACCCCCCTGCCCCCATCCCATCGTTTTAATTGATATGTGAGGGGCTTTTCGTATAGCGATGGGTTTCAAACCCATCGCTATGGTTAAACAAGCAATATTTTTATGCACCGTTAAGTTTACCTACCTTGCATTATGGATACCGGCGTATTTATTTACCTGCAATTTTTGCGCAACGTGCTGTTGCCACTGCCGGGCGTAACCGAAAAAATGTGCTTTGATACACCCGCCTTTTATGTAAATAAAAAACTATTTATCCGCATACGCGAGGATGGCGAAACCCTGGTGCTGCACACTTTTGAACGTGATAAATGGATGGTTGCCAATCCGGATGTTTACTTTATTACCGACCACTACTATAATTACGATTACGTGCTGGTAAACATGCCCAAAGCCGACCCGGCCGAATTAGAAGGGCTTTTGATACAGGCATGGAGGGACAGGGCAACAAAAAAGTTAATTGCACAGGCAGCACCACCCAAACCCTCCCTGCCTACCGACAGGCCCGGAAGGGAGGGCTTAAAAAAATAATTTGAAAGTCTCCCCTACCGGGGGAGATTTAGAGGGGGCTTGGCACTATCCTTGCAACAACTTCGTTAAATAAACATTTACCATTAAAAAAACATACAGTCATGGGCTTATTAAAATTTATAGCAGTTGGCGCAGCCATTGGTTACGGAATAAACTACATTACTAAAAAAGGCCCGGACGGCCGCTCGATACTGGATGACATTACTGACGACGCACCGGAATGGTTTGATAAAGCCAAGAAATTTGCCGAAGAAAAAATAGAAAACGCTGTTACTGCATCGCAGCCAAATGGCGGCCATGCCGAAACCGTATAAAAAGGCTTTTTTTTCACACTCGCCTGCAAAAAACCCTTGCCACACCGGCAAGGGTTTTTTTATTGTTGCTCTGCTGCAAATGGCTTACATGCACCAACTGTTTTAAATATCAATTAACCTTGTTTTCATTATAATTTAAGTAAGCCAAATTCACAATTAAATTACCCCGATAATTTTTTAGGCCATGCTTTATTAATTATATTTATTGCAAACTACGCCGTTTTGAAACTTGTTGACACGTTAAGCCATACAGTAAAATTATGCGGCCCGGTTTGTACGCCCGCAAAGCCATTAGTAAAAGCATCGTTCGGAACGCAGGTTGCCGATTTTTTTGGCAACATTTTTAGCACTGCCCATTGGCCCGCACGTTGGCATTGCGGCAGCTGGAGCGATTTCCATGGCTGGCTGTACATTATATCAGATATCAGCATTTGGGCTTCCTACTTTGCCATCCCCGTGCTGCTTATTATCATGCTCCGGAAAAAGAAGGACATCCCGTTCCTTAAAATTTTTGTGTTGTTTGTGGCCTTTATCCTGCTATGCGGGCTTACCCACTTAATTGATGCCGCCATATTTTGGTGGCCGGCCTACCGCTTAAGCGCATTGCTGCGTTTTATTACCGCAGTGGTATCCATTTTTACGGTATTTGCTTTGTACAGGGTTTTGCCGCTGGTATTTAGCCTGCGCAGCGTTGCCGAACTGGAGGCCGAGATAGAAAAACGCCGCGTGGTAGAGGATAAGCTGACTTTAAATGAGATGGCATTAAACCGCTCGCTGGAACTTACAACACAGCACAACCAGCAGCTTAAAAACTTTACGCATATCCTCTCGCATAACATCCGCAACCATGCCAGCAACATCGCGCTGGTTTCCAGCCTGGTTGATACCGATACACTGGACGGTGGCAATGCAGAACTGTTTGAAAAATTAAACAATGTATCGCGCGCATTAAACAATACACTGGAAGACCTCTCGCATGCTATTAAAATTAAAGAGAGCGTGATAAAACCTACCACGGTTGATTTTAAAACCGTAACGGATGAAGTGCTTAAAATATTTGAATCGGATCTGGCGTTAAATAACGCCAAACTGGAAACAGATTTTGAAGTGGCCCAGGTTTATTTTCCGCGCATATACCTGGAGAGTATCATTATTAATTTAATATCAAATACTATTAAATACCAAAGTGTAGATAGGACACTAAAAGTAAAATTAAAAACGTATATTAACAACGATTTTCGTACCGTGTTAGAATGCAGCGACAATGGTTTAGGCATTGACCTGAAATTGCACGGCAACAAAATATTCGGGCTTTATAAAACCTTTCACGATCGTAAAGATGCACACGGCGTGGGGTTGTTTTTAGTTAAAACGCAAATAGAATCGCAAGGAGGCGAAATAGAAGTACAAAGTACACCGGATAACGGTGCCACGTTTAAAATAATTTTTTAATGAATAAAATAAAAATTGCTTGTGTTGTTGATGATGATGAGATATACACCTTCACGGTTAAGCGCATTATAGCCCGATCTGAAATTGCCGAAAAAACAATATTCTTTCATAACGGAAAAGCCGCCCTCGATTTTTTTGTAGCCAACGCGCAAAACAAGCTGGAATTGCCGGACCTTATCCTGTTGGATATTAATATGCCCGTGCTGGATGGATGGCAATTTTTAGAACAATATGTAAAACTGGTGCCCCGGTTCGATAAAAAAATAACATTATTTATTGTAAGCTCTTCTATAGACGAAGAAGATTACGCCCGCGCCCGTGCTATAGAAGCGGTAAGCGATTTTATTGTAAAACCACTTACGGTAGAACATTTGCATAATATTTTAGGGCAGTTGCAAGAGGCTTAGTACGCACTTTCCGCAGCGGTGGGCTCACCACCGCACACATGGCCTTAAACGGCGGTGAAGACGCCGCCGTTTGGCAACACGGCCCTTGTTGGCATTGCCGCCGACAGCCACCCACATACCTTTAAAAACAAAATAAATCTCCCGCCTGTATCGTTTTTAAAATTGACTGCGTAATACTGTTATTACACTTACTAAAAAAGTTATGATGAAAAACGTTCAACAAAATTCAAAAAAGCGGGCAGGCATAGTCGGGATGGTATGTTTGCTGGCCGTATCATTCAGTTCTTGTTTAAAAAACGACCATACCGTTCAGCCACCCGTTGCTGCTTTATCGGTTATCAACGCTTCGCCGGACGCACCTGCGCTTGATTTTTATTTAGACGATAACAAAGCCAATTCACAATCTTTTGCTTTTGGCGGCGGAATAGATTACGTGGGCGCTTATACCGGCAAACGTACCGGCACTTTTAAAACCGGTGGTACCGCAACTATTTATAAGGCGGATACCCTTACGCTTGAAGCAAACAAGTACTACACATTATTTTTGGCTAACACCGCAGGGCACGAAGAATTTGTAAGGCTAAGCGATACCCTGGCCAAACCTGCCGATCAGAAAGCGGGAATCAGATTGGTTAACCTGAGCCCCGATGCACCGGCGGTAGACCTTGCCATTAAAGATGGCGCTGTATTGGTTGCCAATAAAAGCTACAAAGGCTATTCGCCTTTTAAACCGGTTAGCGCGCCGCAAAAATACACGCTGGAAATACGCCAGGCCGGCACCGCTACAGTATTGGCCTCTATAACCAATATCACCTTAAATAATGGTTCGTTATATACAGTATGGTTACAGGGGCTTGCAGCTCCGGGCACGCCTGATGCTAAGAAACTGGCCGCAAAAGTGCAAAACAACGTTTATTACTATTAAGGCATTGCATTTACCTATGCAACAAAGCCCGGCTTTTGGCCGGGCTTTGTTTGTTTATAGCCTTAAATGGGCTAATCCCGATTCAAATTCCTTACGCATCCTTATTTAATCAGAAATAAAATTACCTTTAATTTTATTTCTGCCCCAAATGAGTAAACAGAAAGTTACCCCGCCCGAACCACTTGCACCCCAATTCCCCGTTGTAGGGATAGGCGCTTCGGCAGGCGGGTTAGAGGCTATTAAAGCATTTTTGCAGGCGCTTCCCAAAAAAACGGGGATGGCCTATGTATTTGTACAGCACCTTAGCCCCACGCATGTAAGTATCCTGCCCGAGATACTGGAAAAAATTTCGCCAATACCTATTATACCAATTACTGATGGCGTTACCTTAAAGCAGGACCACTTTTACATCAACCCGGAAAATACACAAGTGAAGGCGGTAGACGGGATATTGAAACTGGAAACCGCCGGGGCAAAAAATAAAAAAGCCAACACCATAGATATTTTATTTAGCTCGCTTGGCTCGGTATACCAAAGTTATGCTATCGGTATCATCCTTTCCGGTTCGCTTAGCGATGGTACGGTGGGCATGCAGGTGATCAAATCAAACGGTGGTATCACTTTTGCGCAGGACGAAGATTCGGCAGCATTTGATAGCATGCCAAAAAGTGCCGTACAAAGCGGCGTGGTTGATTTTATTTTACCTCCCGGCGAAATAGCTAAACACCTGGTAAACATCAACCACCCTTTCAACCTGAATTATTTGGCCGGGACGGAACCGGAATCCAAACAGGAAGACCATGATGTTTTTAAACAGATACTTACGGTATTGCGCGTGCGCCGCGGGGTTGATTTTCAGTATTATAAATCGAGTACATTAAAACGCCGCATTATACGGCGGATGGCGCTTAATAAAATAGAAAAGCCGGCCGATTACCTTTACCGCCTGCGCGAAAGCAAAAGCGAGCAGGACGCGCTATACAACGATATGCTGATATCGGTAACCCATTTCTTTCGCGATCCGCAAACATTTGAGGCGCTTTGCAACGATATATTCCCGGCACTGGCCGCGCAAAAATCGGCTGCCAATGAGCCCTTGCGCATTTGGATAGCAGGGTGTGCCACCGGCGAAGAAGCCTACAGCATGGCCATTTGCCTGCAGGAGCACATGGGCGACAAGGCGGCTACCATGAAACTGCAAATATTTGCTACCGATATATCCGAAACGGCCATTGCCAGGGCACGCAACGGGCTTTACCGCCAAAATGAGCTGGAAGGGCTAAGCACATCGCGCGTGCAACAGTTCTTCGCCAAGGTAGACGGGCATTACCAGGTTACGAAAACCATACGCGATATGTGCGTATTTGCCCACCACAATTTACTGAAAGACCCGCCTTTTTCTAAAATAGACCTGATAAGCTGCCGCAATGTTTTAATATACCTGGAGCCCGTACTGCAAAAAAGGGCGCTTACCACGTTCCACTATGCATTGAACGAAGGCGGTTACCTGATGCTGGGAAAATCGGAAAGCATTGGTGCGCAAACCGATATTTACGGCCCGTTTCGCCCCTCGGAAAAAATATACCTGCGCAAAGGCCCGCCCGGAAGGTTTATGAACGTGGCATCCAAAACATCCGAGCAAAACTTCAGGAATATCGACCAAAACGAACAGCGTGGCGAAACCAAGGACATTTATAAAATGGCCGATGAGATAATGCTGGAGAAATTTGTACCGCCGGGCTTATTGGTGAATGATAAGTTTGATATTGTGCAATTCCGCGGCGCTACTGATAACTGGCTGGGGCAGCCACAGGGTAAACCCAGTTTTAACGTACTTAAACTGGCACGCAACGGATTGGCCTTTGAACTGCGCAGCCTGTTGCAGCAAGCCAAAAAAAACATGCAGCCAACCCGCAAGTATGGTATATTTTATGAGCATAACGACCTGCAGCATTTCCTGAATATTGAAGTAGTACCCCTGCGCGACCAGGACGAGCAACATTTCCTGATCGTTTTCCAACAGGCATCATCAACCGGTATCGATCCGGCTATGTTTGAAGGGGGCAATAGCCACGCCAATGCCAATTACAACGCCGCCGAACTGCGGATAGAGCACCTGGAACGCGAATTGATACAATCGCGGGCGGATATGCGCATAGTAAGCGAGGAGCAGGAACTGGCCAACGAAGAACTGCAAAGCGCCAACGAGGAGCTACTATCGGGCAGTGAAGAACTGCAAAGCCTGAACGAAGAATTGGAAACATCCAAAGAAGAACTGCAAAGCACCAACGAAGAGATCATTGTTATAAATAATGAATTGGTTGACCGTAACGACCAGCTAAATAATGCCCGCTTGTATGCCGAGGCCATTATCAGCACCATACGCGACCCTTTATTGATATTGGACAAGGATATGCGGGTACTGCGCGCAACCCAGGGCTTTTACAAAACCTTTATGGTAACCGAGCGGGAAACCGAAGGGCAATACCTGTACGAACTGGGGAACAAACAATGGGATATCCCCCAGCTGCGCGATTTGCTTGAACGTATATTACCCCAGCACAAAGAACTGAAGGATTATGAAATTAAACATGATTTCCAAATCATCGGCACCAAAACTATGTTGCTGAACGCGTATCAGCTGGATAACAGCCAGCAGATAATACTGGGCATAAAGGATATAACAGAACTGCTTAAAAAGTAATTAACGAGCCGCTAACTTCGAATAATTTTCATGGCTGGGTATTTTAGGTAATCGAATAGATAAGAAATTAATTACCGGCAATATTTTAAACAATCAAGTGTAATTTCTGCGTGGGATATCACTAAACAAAACGGCCACCGGTTTTTGCCGATGGCCGTTTTGTGAGTTTTTCACCGCGCCGAGATCAACGATCCCTGTCAAAATATCCCTTTTTCAAAAAAACTTTGTTACGCCCGTTTTAATCGAAAAAAACGCAGAAAAACGCAGAAAAACACAGATTTCCGGAAACCGCCATTTTGCTGTACGAAACTGTACGAGATTGTACGAAACTGTGCGAACTTGTACGAAAATCGCGCAAACTGTACGAAACTGTACGAGGTTGTACGAACTGTACGGCCGTACAAGTATTTCCTACAAAGTCGCCATATCTATCACAAACCTGTAGCGTACATCGCCTTTTACCATGCGGTCGTATGCGGTTTGGATGTCTTTAATATCAATCAGTTCAATGTCTGACACTATGTTGTTCTCGGCACAGTAATCAAGCATTTCCTGGGTTTCTTTTATACCGCCAATACCCGATCCGGCGAGGCTTTTGCGGCCGCCCAGCAAGCTAAACGCAGCTACCTGTGCAGGCTCCGGCGGTACGCCAACGCATATCATAACGCCATTGGTGCGCAGTAACGACAGGTACATATTAAAATCGTGCGGTGCAGATACAGTATCCAATATAAAATCGAAAGTACCCATTGCGGCTTTAACCTGTTCGGGGTCTTTAGTCACCACAAAATGATGAGCACCAAGCTTTTTGGCATCTTCTTCTTTACTGGCAGAGGTACTTAAAACGGTAACCTCGGCACCAAAGGCAACGCCAAACTTAACGCCCATGTGGCCCAGCCCGCCAAGGCCCAAAACGGCAAGCTTATGGCCTTTGCCAACCTTCCAGTGCTTTAATGGCGAGTACGTAGTGATACCGGCACAAAGTAACGGTGCCACTGCGGCAAGGTCTACGCCTTCTTTCAGGTGCAGTACAAATTCCTCGCGCACTACAATGGTATTTGAGTAGCCGCCATAAGTAGGCATCGAGCCATCGCGTTCCATGCTATTGTAGGTTTGGGTGCTGCCTTCCAGGCAGTATTGCTCCAAATCCTGTTTGCAGTTTTCGCAAACCTGGCAGCTATCCACCATACATCCGGTTGCAGCAAGGTCGCCTACTTTAAAGTTTTTTACGTGGGATCCAACTTTCACAACGCGGCCAACAATTTCGTGCCCTGGCACCATCGGGAATATACCCGGGAACCAATCGTTTTTTATTTGGTGCAGATCCGAGTGGCAAACACCGCAGTATTGTATATCAAACTGTACATCATGCGGGCCTACTTCGCGGCGCTCAAAGGTCCATGGCGCCAAAGGGGTCTTCTCGTCCTGTGCCGCGTAAGCTTTAGTTTCAATCATGGTAAATAAGTTTTTTAAGTGAGAGTTTTAGTTTTGGCCGGTTGGCTGTAACAAATATACAATGCGATACATATATGATGCGAATTCCTTGCGGATAAATATGTTTATGACTGTTTTACGACAATGGCCAATAGCCCAACTGCCTATCCCCTCAGCTTACTTTTCAGCATCTTTGCTGCCTGGGTGTAACCACCTTCCGCGCCATCTACAAAGTGGATATGGCCGTCTTTCAAATCGCGTACATAGCACGACATTACCGAGGCACGGCTTACATGCAGCCCGTAAATGAGCCTGCCATCGGCCTCTAATTTATCCAGCACATTTTGCAGGGCGAGGCGTTGTTTGGCCGTGCCGGAAATTACAGTGTTTATCTTGCCGTCTATCACCAGGGTATCAGCCATTTCTACCAGGCTCTGCAGGTAACTTTTACCGCGTTGCGTGCGGAAATAAATAGGCCCGAATAAATTTATCACCCAATTTTTTACCAGTTCCATCCATTTTATGTGGCCGAATTTGGCGCGCATCTCGTTGCGTATCTTATCAAAGGTGGTGTTAAATATCAGTTTTGATACCGATATAGGCTGGCGTTTTTGCGGCGGACCGTAAAGCTCGTCCATCGCATCCATTACCTCCTTAAACACTGCCGACTGGCGGGCTTCGCGGGCAACGACTAACAGGCTCACTACCTCCTCCTTATTTTCGGGCGGGGCAATGCGGTCCCACCGGCATTGCATGCCGGTAAGGTCAGGCTCGGTTGCTTCGCCGGCGTTTGGCGCCAGCATGTAATCGTCTCCCTTAATAATTTGTTCAGCGTAATTAATGCCATTGCCCAACACCACCGGAATAGTAAACACATCTGATGTACCGTACCTGGCAATATGCAAATGGTGCCCCTCGGTGTATATTTCCTCCACAGGCAGGGTGCCCGTGCGTAACTCCAGGTTAAAGTTTTGCTGCGTGTTTACTTTGTAGGCAGCCAGCGCCTGCATTACCTTATCAATAATAGTTGGCGGCACAATAAAGGTTGCGCCATCGCCGCCAAAAAAGAAAGGGATGCTAACATCCATGCTAAAGGCGATGTTCAGTACGGTTACAATGCTGCCGGTGGCTATCAGATTTACATTTTCGTGCGCGCCGTTCATCACGGCCCCGGTTGAGTTTTTGATATCGGTGATCACGATATGCCAATTGGCCGGTACATCCGCAAACAGCGCATCGCTCACCAGCAGGGTACCAAGCGGCATCCGGTTAACGGGGAGTTGGGTATAAAACTGGCTGTTATCGGCTGGCATTATGTTTTATGTTGTAACTTATATACGTAGAAAACCACTACCCGGTGACGTAAAGCAATTTTCCGTTAAAGCTAATAGTTTAACAATGCCGGTTTTCTTTTTACAATGATATAAAATGAGCGGGAAAAATTGAATATTTGAGGTATGCCCGGCTTCAATATATATACCATCTTCTTCCTTTTTGCAGCTATGCAGGGGCTATTTGTTGCGGCGGCATGCGTGTTCCGTAAAAACGCCCACCGTTCGGGCAAAGTGCTGGCACTTATCCCCTTTTTGTTTTCGCTGATATTGTTTGAGTACACCCTTTACTGGACGCATTACGATACTTATTTCCCCTACCTCATGGGCTGGTCAAGCTGTATCATCTTCCTGTTCGGCCCCGTATTTTACCTGTATTTCGCTTCGGTGTTTAACCTGCACGTCAAAACAAACTGGCTGCACTTTGTGCCCTTTGTGATTTCGGCGTTATACCTCTCGCCGCTCATATTTGCATCCGCCGGCTGGAAACACGATTTGCTTTTGCAAAAAGTCAGGCTGGGGCTGCCTTATCTACGGTGGTATCCCTGGGCAAGCATAGCTCACATGCTGGCGTACCTGGCCCTCATTTATAAAAGCTTCTACGCCATTAGCCTGCCTGCCACCGAAACAGGTAAATGGTTTAAATGGCTGGCTGGCTTTTTCGCCGGGTTTATTGCCGCTTATAGCTCCTATTTTGTATTGGTGCAGTTCCCGCTTTTTAACCCGGAGTGGGATTACGCCATATCGTTTTGCATGGCGCTGTTTATTTACGTTTTAGCCTGGATCGGTTATATGCAGCCCAAAGTTTTTTCGGGCTTTAAGATGTTCGAAAACACGGCCGCCGCAGCCACTTTACCCGGCGATGTAAAATATAAAAATTCGCCCCTATCCGCCACAGCAAGTATCGAAATTGTACAGAAGTTGAATAGCGTAATGGCTTCGCAAAAGCTGTTCCTGCAAAATGATATCAATTTAGACAGGCTTGCTGCCTCTTGCGGTTTTAGCAAGCACTACATCTCGCAGGCCATTAACGAAAACCTACGGATGAACTTTTTTGAATACATTAACCACCTGCGCATTGAGGAAGCCAAGGCCCTGCTGCAATTGCCTAAAGAAGAAGTAAACATTATTGATGTAGCATACCATGTGGGTTACAACAATAAAGTATCCTTTAACAAAGCCTTTAAAAACATTACCGGGCAAACCCCCACCTGCTACCGGGCAAATTTGGTTAAGTAAACCTATTTATTTGGTAAACCTTTAACGGGCTTTACCCTTCCGCATCAATAGCTGCATAATTTCGGGTCAAATAAAACCGCTCCGCTATCGGGCAAATAATCAACCCTAAAATAAAACAGCATTTATGAAACCTATCTGTACCCTTATCCTTATTTCCTGTTCGATATTATCATTTGCGCAAACAAGCAAAACTACCGTGCCTACCGCTCAATATGCCGATTCGCTTTTTACAAAAAACAACTGGCAGGGGGCTATAAAGGCCTACGAGGCCGTTTTAAAAACCGATACCGGCAACGTGCGGCTTTGGTACAATGTGGCGCAGGCCTACCAGCAGGTAAAGCAGTATAACAAGGCCATAGATGCCTATAATAAAAGCCTCAGCAATAAAAACATAGCCATGCCGCGCGGCATCATCAGGAGTAATCAGGCAAAAATATACGCAATAACCAAAGATTCGGCCAAGGCACTTAATCTCCTCACCACCATGATCAGCAACGGTTACTCCAACTCACCCGACATGGAAAAGGCTCCCGAATACGCTTCCCTAAGGCCATTGGCACGATTTAAGGCGCTTACAGAGAAAGCAAGGTTAAATGCGTACCCGTGTATGAGTAACCCGCAAAACCATGAGTTTGATTTTTGGATAGGCGAATGGGATGTTTACCAAACCAACACCAATTACCAGGTAGGCAAAGAAAAGGTGGAGCAGGCCGCCGGGCAGTGCATGATTATTGAAAACTGGCTCGACGTAAACCAGCCAAATGATGGCAAAAGCATGAACTTTATAAACCCTAAAACCCAAAAATGGGAACAGGTGTGGATGGGTTCGGGCGGGGTGTACCAAAATTACTATAACGGGGTGTATAAAGACGGTGCCATGCGCTTCGAATCAGACGCTACGGATAAGGCAGGCAATAAAACCTTATTCCATTTTACCTTTTTTAACCAGGGGCCAAAGCAACTGAGGCAACTGCTGGAACAATCGGTAGATGGCGGCACCACCTGGGCCATTGTTTTCGACCTAACCTATAAACGGATAGAAAAAAGGTCTGACGGGTTTTCATCGCCTCGTTAAAGTGCAAAAATTTGTAATTAATTGATTAACCGAGCCCTTTTGAAATTACACAAGTTTTATTTTCAAATTACAAGAAAATAAATTTTATTGCGGTATTGCAGCCAGTACCGGTACATGGTTGGCGCCGTATATGAGCCAGGCATTTAGCAGCAGGTACACGGCCAATAACACCTGCGCGCACCAAAAGTCGAACTTTTTTGCCCGGGCAATTTTCTCCAGTTTAACCAGCCGCAGCGAGTATGCGGTGCAAATGATAACCGTAAGGATAAACATTAATGTTACACCGTGCAGGCTGTCAACCAGGGTAAAGGTGGTAGATTCGGGCAAGGTGGAATCGATGATATACTTGTTACCGATAACCGCAAACAAGGCGCCCACGCTAAGCCCGAAGCGCGAATCGATACTATCGGTATGGATGTAAAAACACATATACGAGATAAGGAAGGCCACGTACATGCCCAGGAACATTTTCCAAAACAGCCCCATGGCGTCGCGGTCTATCTGCAGGCGCACCCTATAGTTGCTGTATTCGGTATGGGGTTTGGCCAGGCTTTCATCGCCAAAGCCTGTTTCGTATTTTTTTATACCTGTTTTTACGTCCAGGCTATCAACCCGCCAGCCGCGCAGGGTAAAGCGCGGGTCGAATTGCTTACCAAGGGTATCCGCCTTAAAAACCAGCGAATGCGAATCGAACTGTGAGTTTTCGATAGAGAAGCGCAGCTTTTGTTTATCGAAGGGAAAATTATCAATAGCCCAGGAATCCTTCATTACGCATTGAAGCTTCATCAGCAGGTAAACCTTGTCGCCCGTGGTATCAATGGTAGAGAATGAGGTGGTGTACGATTTTGCCTGTGGCACCTCCAGGTTGTGCAGAAAATCAAATTTCCTGTTCTTATACTTCAGCCAAAGCCACAGGTTAACGTTGTATTCTTTATCCTTAAAGTTGATATCGTGTATGCTGGTAATGTACACCCCGGTAAGCACGGTATCGGGCACTTGCTTTTGGGCATGGGCCGGTGAGCATATTACTATTAATGTGATAAAAGCGGTAAGGGCAAATAACTGTTTAAACATGGGGCTGTATTGGATAGGTTAAAAATAGGGATTTTTATTTAAAGTCGTTTTAACACCACCACGGCGTATTGCCATGAAGCCAAATGCAGCAAGCCCTGTTTCTTTAACGATTGTTAAGCTGATATTGCACCTTTCCCGATGTACACCACGTGCCCGCCTACGTAAACGCAATCGTTGTTATCGGCGCTTTGTGCTACTTCGACAAATAGCTCGCTCGGCCTTCCCAAATTACTGCCCTGGTTTAAAACAAAGCGCTCATTTTTATTTTTGTAGCCGTATTTGGCCAACCAGGCACCGACTGGCCCGGCAAGGCTGCCAGTAGCAATATCCTCAACAGTTCCGCTATTGTTCCAGGTTCGTATTGTTAGCGAAGGGACTTCAACAATCCCAATAAACTTAGCGCCAAATTTGTCTAACAGTTCTTCCATATCTTCAATTACGATCTTCGCTTTCAGCCCATTTTGCTGTAAGGGTACAAGTACATAAGGCAGGCCGGTAGATATCACTTCCGGGTAATGCCCGGGGTATAAGTCGCCGCTACCGAGGTTGAGCGCTTTTAGGATCATGTTGGTATCATCCCCGCCCAGCGTTACGCCAAATTGGGGCGTGCCCTGGTTCATAATTGCACTCGTAATACCATCCTGCAGTTCTGTTTCTACGGTAACTAAACCCTTGTTTAGCCTAAACCGCCAGCTGCAATTGCGTTTGCTTTGCCTGGTGGAAAAATGCAAAACGGCTGCTGCGCCCAAAATGGGGTGCCCTGCAAAATCGAGCTCCTCTTCGGTAGTAAAAACACGTGCCGTAATTTCATCCTCAGCAATGTTTGTGAAAAACAAGCTTTCAAACTGGCGCATTTCCTGTGTAATAAGTAGCATTTCTGCCGAACTTAAATCGTTGGCATTGGTAAATACCGTAAGCCCGTTGCCGGAGAACGGCCGTTTCGAAAAAACGTCTACGTGGTAAAAATCAAGTGTTTTCATTTTATTATATGGTGGCTATAGCATCAATTTCAATTAATAGTGCGGGGTGGTCAAGCACTGCCTGTATGGTAGTGCTTGCCGGAGGTTTGCCAGCATCAACATACTGGTCGCGTACCTTTCTTACAATCGATAACTGAGAAATGTCTGTAAGGTATGTATTGATTTTAACCAGATTGGAAAAATTTGCTCCTGCTGCTTTTAAGGCCAGCTCGATGTTAGCATATACCTGACCGGCTTGTTTTTCTAAATCGCCTTCACCTACAATATTTCCGCTGCTGTCCTCTGCAACCTGTCCGGAGATGTATATCAATTTCGAGGCCTGTTGTACCATCAATACCTGCGTGTAGCCATGCGGAGGCGGCATCCCATTTGGGTTTAAGTATTTATTTTCCATCAAAAATATTAAGGTTTTACTACAGCAGATATAGTCATCTCTACATTGGCATTAACCGGCAAATCAGCCACAGCAATACAGGTCCTGGTAGGATACGCACCATTAAAATAAGGGCTATATAAATCGTTTAGCACTTTAAAATTCTTCATATCTTTTAAATAGACGGTTACTGTCGCCACATCCTGGTATCCCAGGCCATTCTCCTGAAGCACCGCGCCAATGTTTTCCATTACCTGTATTACTTCTTCGGGAAATGATGGCTGAAGTTTACCTGAAATATCTGTCCCTACCTGACCGGATAAAAATAAAAACCCGTTTGTAATTATTGCGGTGCTGAAAGGGCCTGCTGCAGGGGCAAGCGCTGTAGAATTAATTCGTTTCATCAAGTATATCTTTTATGAGGTTTAAACGGCCAATTTTTGTTGCCAGGGGCTATTGCTATGAAGGATATGCTTGTTTATTTTTAAATGGCTTAGCCCCCATTCTCTTAACATTGCCAATGCCGGCAAAAGCGTGGCGCCATAAGCAGTTAACTGGTATTCCACCCTTGGGGGCAGTTCATCAAAAGCTTCGCGTCCAATTATTTGATCAACCTCCAGCTCTCTTAGCTGATCTGTCAAAACCTTGGTAGATACGTCTGGGATTAAACTGAGCAGGTCTTTAAAACGCAGCGGCGCATCTTTGATATACCATACAATAATTGGCTTCCAATGGCCGTCCATCACACTTAGGTAACTGGTTACAGGGCATCGAACCGGGTATTTTTTCATAATGCTTTATTTTAAAAACTTAATTACTTTCAAAAGTAAAGTATTATTTAATTAAATCAAACAGATCTGCTAAAAACATTAAAAAACGCCTAATTATGGCCAATTGGGGCATCCCGGTTTGATACGCGTTATGGCGAATTTATTGAGGAAAGGCAGAGGAAAGGATAAACCAAGCCCCCGGGGAAGGGTTTACAGGCTCGCTGTTATTCGTTAAAGCGCTAATAAAGTCCTAAATAGCATCCATAATTAACTTTAACGTAAATAACTTGCAATGACCTAATTGGCCTTATATAAAAAGCTAATGCCTAATTCCTCCCCTCTCCTGTATATTCCTAATTCGAATACCTGTATAGGGGCACTAAAAGGAGCGTTATTATTTTTATGCGCGGAAAGGGCCTTCATTCCTGCCTGCCGTAACATCAATCGGGGCATTTGTTTTGCTCACTCCCTGCTGAATGATATTCTACATAAAAAACATGGTGTGCATGAGCTGCCAAATGGTAGTAAAGTACGAGCTTGAAAAACTGGGCTTACACCTGCATATGGTTGAGCCGGGAAAAGTAGAAGTATTTGAGCCCGTTTCTGCCGGGCAGATGATAAGTTTTAAACTCGCGCTAAGCTGCGCCGGGTTGGAATTGATGGATAACAAGAAGAACATACTGGTAGAAAAAATAGTGTGTGTGATAACGGAAATGATCGGCTACGCCCAGCATGAGCTGAAAACAAATTTCTCGTATCACCTTAGCGAAAAGCTAAACCACGATTATACCTATCTCGCCAATGTGTTCTCCGAATCAATGGGCACTACCATAGAACAGTTTATTATCCTCAAAAAAATACAGCGCGTTAAACAGCTAATTTGTTATAACGAGCTTAATATGACAGAAATATCGTGGAAGATGAATTACAGCAGTGTTGCCCACCTGTCTACCCAATTTAAGAAGATCACCGGCATCACTCCCTCTCATTTTAAGCACATGGGTTGCAAAAATACGCCGGCCCCGGAAATGTGTGAATTATAGAACTTATTGAAAAAGTTGTGTAACAGCCGAGCCTCAAATCGGGCGTAGGTTTGTAGCATCCGGAGTTTTGCCTCAAAATTCTGTGATACTCATTCCTACTAAAAATATTACATGAACAAAATCCCTACTTTCTCCGCCGGCAACTTGATGCCTCAGCGTAAACATTCCTCGGGCCTAACCAAAGCAATTTGTTTGTTGGCCTTAGCCATTACTTTTTTTACAGCCTGTAAAAAAGATGATTACAAAGGCGAAATAACCGGCGACTGCCCAGTTGTGGTATCAACCGACCCAACCGATAAGGCTGTAGACGTTGCCCTTGCCAAAGTAATTACGGTAACGTTTAATACCGGCATGGCCAAATCGACCCTAACGGATAAAACATTTATTATTAAACAAGGTGCTACGGTAGTTGCCGGTACTATTGCCGCAACAGCAGATACTAAGGTTTATACCTTTACCCCTGCACAGCCGCTTTTGCCTTTTGCTGTTTATACCGGCACTATTACAACCGGCGCTACGGATACGCTGCGCACGGCCATGGTTGCCGATTATGTTTGGAGCTTTACCACCATTCCGCAGGTAACCCTGTCGTTACTACCGGCACTGGGCGGCACAACCGTCGGCGATGGCGCATTTGCACAGGGCTCAACAGTAACTGTTACCGCAACGCCAAGTGCAGGTTACGCATTTACCAACTTTACCGATAACGGCACCGTGGTTTCTACAAGCTCCAGTTACCAGTTTATCATGGCTGGCAACAGGGCTTTAGTAGCTAACTTCAAGCTCATCCCGGCTTCGCAATTTGCCGTGGTATTATCGTCGTTACCCGTAGCGGGCGGTACTACCAATGGCTCGGGTGCGTTTAACGCCGGCAGCACAGTAACCGTGAGTGCCAACCCAAACAACGGCTACACCTTTGTAAACTGGACGGATAACGGCAACGTAGTATCTACAAGCTCCAGCTACCAGTTTATTTTAACGGCCAACCGCGCGCTTGTAGCACATTTCCTGGCTATACCGGCATCGCAATTTGCGCTGGTATTAACGTCGAGCCCCGCGGCAGGTGGTTCAACCACCGGTTCGGGTGCATATAGTTCCGGCACCAATGTATCGGTAACTGCAACGGCAAACCCGGGCTACAGCTTTACCTCGTGGAGCGGCGACGCATCGGGATCAAACAACCCGTTAACCGTTACCATGAACGCTAACAAAACCATTACGGCTAACTTTACACCTGTTGTGGTTACTTCGCCCCCGGCTTTAGGCGCGGCAGCACAGTTTGGCGCATTTGGCGGTAACGCGGGCGTAACCAATCAGGGTTTAAATACGATTATTAATAATGGAGCCATAGGTACTACCGCGGCCTCTACATTAATAACCGGTTTCCATGACGGCACCAATGGCGATGTTTATACCGAAACGCCTTTAAATGTGGGCAATTCAACCGGCGGGATATTTACTGCACCACCGGCACCAGGAAATGCTACCTCTTTTGCAACTGCTACGCAAGCGCTTTTAGCGGCTAACGTTGCTTACAACAGCATATCACCGGCGGCTAAACCAGGCGGCATCGATCCGGGTGCGGGCGAACTGGGTGGTTTAACTTTAGCGCCGGGCATATACAAATCTGCCAGCGGCACTTTCAAAATCACCAACGGCAACCTCGTGCTTGATGCCAAAGGCGACCCTAACGCTACCTGGATATTCCAGACGGCAGCGGGGCTTACCGTAGGTATTGCAGGCCCCGCAGGCGCCCGCAGCGTTACGCTGATCAACGGCGGCCAGGCCAAAAATGTATTCTGGTACGTTGGTACCGCAGCTACCATTAACGGTGCTGGCGGCGGCATCATGACAGGTACCATCATCGCATCAGCAGGCGTTACTTTTTCTACGGCAGGTAATGCGGTACAAACGGTATTGAATGGCCGGGCAATTTCATTGGTAGCCTCGGTTACCATGGTAAACACCACCATAAACGTTCCGCAATAATATCCAAAGATCAATAGGTACAAGCCCCCTCTATGGGGGGCATTACCAAACCGTATTTAATAACACATTTTAAAAGACATCTTATGTTACCCATAAATAAAATCATCCCAAAAGCCATCATTTGTTTACTGATGGTAATAATGGCCGGCACAGCGGCTAAGGCACAAACCACGCAACCTACCTGGTGGTTTGGTGTATCGGGCGCGGCCAACTTTAACATTTATAACGGTACTACACAGCACCTAACCAATTCTTTAACAGCACCTACCGCCTTCCATAAAGGTAATGGCGTGCGGCCTTACGGTTCCATACTGATGGAGTACCGCCCTAAAAGCGTTTTAGGCCTGATGCTGAACGTAGCTTATGATGGCCGCGGCGGTAAGTTTAAAGATGTGGTTGCCCCCTGCAACTGCCCCGCTACTTTGGGCACCAGCGCAAGCTACGTGGCTATCGAGCCCAGCCTTCGTTTAGGCGGTGCTTCGGGTTTATACTTTTTTGCAGGCCCGCGTTTTGCCTTTAATGTAAACAACGATTTTGCTTATACACAGCTTAAGCAACCCAACACCAATGGCGAATTTAGCGCGATGCGTAAATCATTGGTTTCGGGCCAAGTTGGGCTTGGTTACGATATCATGACCTCATCAGCAGCCAGCACTACTAAAGTAAGCATCTCGCCTTTTGTTTCCTTCCACCCCTACTTCGGGCAGGATCCACGCAGCATCGAAAGCTGGAATATTACCACCGTGCGGGCCGGTGTAGCGTTAAAATTTGGCAAGGCAACCAAACTTGCCCCTGCCGAAACTACCGTAACACCTGCCCCAATGCACGATTTTGTATTTAACGTGCGCGCACCATTGGCTGCGCCGGCAAAACGCCAGGTAAGCGAGACTTTACCATTACGTAGTTCGGTATTTTTTGATGAAGGCTCAACACAACTTTCGCCAAGGTATATTACGTTGACAAGCAGCCAGGCGGCAGGTTTTAAGGAAAGCCAGCTGCAGAACGAGCAGTCGGTTGATTTGACGGGCCGCTCGGCAAGGCAATTGAATGTTTACCATAACATCCTCAACATTTTGGGCGACAGGCTCCGTGCTAACCCCGATGCTACCACCACCCTTACCGGTTCATCGGGCGCTGGCCCGGCAGAAGGCAAAATATTTGCCGAAAATGTGAAGCAATATTTAGTGGCCACATTTGGAATAGATGGCGCAAGGATAACAACCGTTGGCCGTACTAAACCGCTTATCCCATCCGAACAGCCGGGCGGTACCAAAGAACTTGTGCTTTTACGCGCCGGCGACCGCAGGGTAGATATTACCAGCGCTTCGCCGCAACTGCTTGCCGAAGTTGGCGGAGGCATGAGGCCGATACAAATAAATACTACACAGGTAAACCCAATGGATAGCCAGGTAGTGCTGCAAATTGACAGTGCACAGCAGTTGCTTAAATCGTGGTCGGTAGATGTTACCGATGATAAAGGCACGGCACAGCACTACGGCCCATATACCCGCGACCAGGAAAGTATCCCGGCTGCCGGCATTTTAGGGAGCAACACCGCCGGTGATTATAAACTGGTGATGACCGGCGAAACCCGCAAAGGCTTACCGATACGGAAAGAAAGCTCCCTGCACCTGGTACGACAGGACGAAGCCCCAACCAAAGGATTGCGTTACAGCATTTTGTACGATTTCGATAGTTCTAACGCCACCAACGCTTACGATAAATTCCTTACGGATGTAGTGGCTGTATCTATAGCCGATGGATCCACCGTAATTATACACGGGCATACCGATATTATTGGTGAGGATGAGCATAACATGCAATTATCAAAAGACCGTGCACACGATGTGCAGCGCGTTTTAGAACGTGCTTTAACTGCCGCAGGCAAAACCAATGTAAAATTTGAAACATTAGGTTTTGGCGAAGATACTGGCAATGCGCCTTTTGAAAATGCTACTCCTGAGGAGCGTTTTTATAACCGTACCGTTATTATTGATATAGTACCCGTTAAATAACGCGGCAGCATTTTATACTCTTTATAAAAAAACCGGCTTTCAATTTTAACTGAAAGCCGGTTTTTTGCGCCGAAATTTTAAGAATATTTTCTTATATTGACATGCTTGTTAAATTGCCGCCTAAACGCTGTTTTTACAATAGTTAATAAAGTTGCTTATCTTTACAAAAATTAAGGTATTGAAGAAAAAAGTATTAATCATCGAAAACGACCAGGATATCCGGCATATCGTTGAATTTGTTTTAGAAGAACAGGGCTTTGAAACGCTAAGCATTCCAGAGCCGGAAGACTTGTCGGTTATTTTTTCTTTTAAACCCGATATCATACTTTTAGACGAGTTCATCAACAGCCGCCCCGGGCATCGCCTGTGCCTAAAAATTAAGCAGGTGGAGAGCCTGAAACATATACCCGTTATCATCCTTTCTACCGCCAACGACATCGAACTGATTGCTACTGAATGCCAGGCAAACGACTATATCAGCAAGCCTTTTGATATTGAGGGCATGGTAGAAAAAGTTGTCAGGATTGTTAATCATCAATCTCTTGCTTGCTAAAGCATTGCACAATAGGCCCGCCGGGCGTGGGTTTTGGCAGTTACAATTTCACCGCTTTAGTACCGCACGCTCCGACAAAATATTACGGTGGAAAGATTTGAACAAAGTGCAACTTAACGTTCCGCGGCTACATGTCAGTTGACTGCGTTCGGAGCAGAGTAGTTTCTGCTACCGTGAACGAACTTATGAAAATAAAACGTTCAACTTAACAAAAACCAGCAATTGCATGTAACCGCTGTTAGCAGCAGGCTATTATTTTGATCTTTTCAGTGATGGAAACCAAATCAAAAAGAATTCAGTAATAATTAATGGATAAACCCAACAAACCCATTCGTAAACAGTAAATCTCATTTGCTCTTCCTTGATGAAATTGAAAATGCCAGTGTACTCATCAATTATTGGGAGGATTCGAATAAATAAAAACGCCAAACCACATACATAAGAGCGAATCATAAATTGTCTGTGTAATTTGAAATTTTTCTTTACTGCAAACCAATATGCGGAAACTGTGGTAAATAACCAAATTACAGCTAGAAACCCCAATGATGGAACCGAACCCGGCAATGGATAATTTCTCAACAATACAAAAACTGTAGCCGCAGAAACAATTGAACCGCCAATATAGGTTTTGCCAGCTAATCGGTGCCATTTTCTAAATCTGTTCCTAATCTCTGGGATAAATTGAAATGGACCGAGAAACAATGTACAGCCGGCACAACTGAAGTGTATGATCAGCCACCATTTTTCTTTGGCTAATCTTGGTGTTAAAGTTTCATCAAAATATGGATAGACATTTGAAATATATAAATAAGACGAACCTAGGATTAATGAAATCCAAAATACAATTCTCAATATTTTTTTTATGAATGTTACCTCCATCATGGTTTTAGCTTGGTGCTAACTAGCGAATATACACTGTAGCCGCGTATATATTCCACTTATGTTAGCCTACATACTGTTTATTTCAAATATTTAAGCTGTCCAGTGGGCTTTTATGTTACTAAAATGCTTCGTACTTACGTAGGTGTAAATTTCGATGGTCTTGGTGCTGCTATGCCCAAGCAGTTGTTGTATGTACCGAATATCGGTTCCTGCCTCTAGCAAATGGATGGCAAAGGAATGCCGAAGTCAGTGCAAAGTTGCCTTTTATTTATTGCCTGCCTTGGCTGCCCCTTTATCTTATTAACAACAGGGTAATGCCCGAAAAGGGGAAAATATTTCTTTACTCTTACTTCCCGGAGAAATTAAAAGTTAGCAGCGAAAACTTCAGCTTGAACACCCGCGTACGGATGAAAGAAATAAGTAACAATTTTTGTCCTTATATAGCTATTGAGGTGTACGCTCAACGATATATCATGCTCATAAAAAGCACCCCGAAGGGATGTGCCGCCGAAGCCCTGATGTATTTAGGCGAAAAAATAATAAGCGGTAAGGACACTAACCTGGCCCCAATATCCTTTGATGTTACCCAATGGACGGATATAGAGCTTACTGTTAAAAACAAGCTGGCTACGATTAAAATAAACAGTAAAGCAAGCTTTTCAAGCGGCTATAAAACCGATACAAAACTTATAACAGGCCTATCGTTCATTTCAAACGGGCTGTGCGAAGTTGATAATGTTGAGCTTAAAGGATTGGATGGGAAGGTGGTTTACAAAAATGATTTTTGACGTTTTGTAGCACAAAAGCCTGATACAAGTATCAGGCTTTTGTTGTGGAGAATATCGGAGTCGAACCGATGACCTCTTGCATGCCATGCAAGCGCTCTAGCCAGCTGAGCTAATCCCCCGTTTTAGGTTTCCCTTTGGGGTGGCAAATATATTAAACCCGCCGTTAAAAAAAAATTCAAATCTCAATTATTTATTAAGCCGCATTACAATACTGCTGTACCAAGGCAAGCGACGTTAAATAATTTTTAGCTTTAGTGTAGTGTTTTGGTTTTTACACACACTAATTGGGTATAACAATCCAATATTTCTTTTAATATCATGCAAACTGTGCCGGGCGATAAATTTATTAACCACATCAATGAGAATATTGGCATCATCCATAAGATATGCAATATCTACTTTACCGATGCCGACGACCGAAAGGATGCTTACCAGGAAATTTTGTACCAGTTGTGGCGGTCGTACGCAAGTTTTAAGGGCGATGCCAAATTCTCTACGTGGATGTATAAGGTGGCGCTGAATACTGCTATTACCTATCACCGCAAAAGCAACCGGCAACATAATACAAACATGTTGGCAGAGGATTTAGAACAGTTTGCCGGGAGCGATGAGCAGCAGCATGTTAATGAGCGGATGGCTTTGCTTTACGCGGCTATAAATACGCTGAATGCAACCGATAAGGCTATAAGCCTGCTTTACCTGGAGGACAACAGTTACGACGAAATTGCAGCTATAACAGGCCTCAGCAAAACTAATGTAAGCGTAAGGCTGGTGCGGGTAAAATTGAAACTAAAAGAAAAATTAAAAAACATTATTTAACCAACTACAAAACTCAATTATTATGGAACCATTAGACGACGTAAAAAACCTGTGGCAAAAAAATACTTTCCAGCCAACCGATACATCTTTAACAAAAGAAGATGTTGCCGAAGCGATTAAAGTAAGGGCAAAAAAAGAGAAAAATAGCATTGCCGAATACTTTTGGCTATCGCTAACATTCCACATTATCATCTATTCTTTTAGCAGTTACCTGCTTATCAAATACCGGGGTGCCGCACAAATTACTGTATTAACCGCTATTGGGGTGTTGCTGTACATCCCACTAACCATTATTTTGATGAGGAAATTTAAAGCCCTGTACAAACCGGCAGAAGTGGCCGGCGATAACATCCGCACCTACGTGGGCAAACAGTATAAAACTTTAAGCGAGTTCTTCGCCTTCAAAAAAAGGTTCGATATGGCATCCGTGCCGCTTACCTCCATTATTTTAACCGGCATACTGTTTAAACTTTATGTACCGGGCGGCGTTCAGCAGCATCTGCCGGCAGCATTAGCCGCATGCCTGGCAATGCTTTTAGTTTATGCTGTGGCCGCATGGGCCGAAAATAAAAAGCATTTCACCATCCCGCTAAAGCGGCTCCGGTTTTTGCTGGATGATATCGAAAACAAGGACTAAGCAATCGCCCCAAACACCTTTCGCTATCGCATCATACCTTTACCCGCCTGCTTTGTTAAGGTTTATAAGCAGGCGGGCAAGGATCTTCCACCGCCCTCCCCCTACCTTCAAACCACCAAACACCCCAAGCGGTAACAGCGTAATAATAAATGTAAAATTAACAGTACTTAGTGTATTGAAATTTAATTTTTTTTAATATTTATGCAATTGTATTTAGCTGATAATTAGCCATATAAATAGTGTGTAAAAAATACATTATGTAAATAAATATTCAAAAACACTTGTTTCTTAGTGTATCAAAAGCATATTTTTGGGCAACCAATTATAAACTTTTTACCTTCATGAATACAAGTAATAACCGGGTGCCCCAATTGGGGTATCTCAACCTGGCTAATGGGCCTGCTATTTTTTATCAACTAAACCCGGCACAATTAATTGAGGCCGCCATCAAACGAAACGAAGGCGTTTTAAGCGATTCGGGCGCGCTCGCAATCGACACCGGCAGCTTTACCGGCAGGTCGCCAAAAGACCGCTTTATTGTAGACGACCACATCAGCCACGATAACGTATGGTGGGGAGCCGTCAATTTTAAATTTGATGGAGCAAGGTTCAATGCCCTATTTAAAAAAATGACCGCCTACCTGGCCAAAAAAGATGTTTTTGTACGCGACAGCAGCGCCTGTGCTAACGAAGACTTCCACATCGATATCCGCGTGGTAACCGAGACAGCCTACCAGAACCTGTTTGTACACCACCTGTTCATCAGGCCCGAGGCACCAAACCCGGATGGCCGCCCCGAATGGACCATCATTGCTGCCCCCGGGTACAGTGCCGACCCGGAGGTTGACGGCACACGCCAAAAAAACTTCACTATCATCAGCTTCAGCAAAAAAACCATCCTGATAGGCGGTACCGGCTATACCGGCGAAATAAAAAAAGCCATTTTTACGGTGCTTAACTTTACCCTGGCGCACGATAAACAGGTGCTACCTATGCACTGTGCGGCCAATACAGGCATTAATGGCGATACAGCAATTTTCTTTGGCCTTTCGGGCA
>NZ_CAMLOV010000043.1 GCF_946481715.1 uncultured Mucilaginibacter sp.
GTTATATAAAGCTAATTCTGTTACCGAATTATCTGACCTTTACAGCAATGACGTGGTGGTTTTATTTTGACAGTTTTTACTAACTTGCACGCATTAACCAATATTTAATACATGAAAAACTTCTCGTTAATTGCTGCCTTACTGTTGCCGGTGGCGGCTTTTGCACAGAAACCCAAACCTATGCCAAAAACATTCGACCTGTTGGTAGGCACTTACACCAGCGGCACCAGCAAGGGGATATCCGTGTTTCGCTTTTATGCTGAAAGTGGCCGGCTGGCCTATTTGAGCCAGATAGACGGCGTAAGCAATCCATCGTACCTGGCGGTATCTGCCGATAATAAATTTGTGTACGCCGTTAACGAGAACGACCAGGGCGAGGTAAGCTCCTTCAACTTCGACCCGAAAATGGGGAGCTTGAAATTTATCAATAAACAATCTACCCTGGGTGGCTCGCCATGCTATGTATCGGTTGATAAGGCCAATAAAAGCTTGTTTGTAGCCAACTACAGCGGTGGCAACATAGCGGTATTGCCGCTAAACGATGATGGCTCCATTGGCCAGGCCGTACAAACCATCGGCGATAGCGGGCCGTTCGGTCCAAACAAAGAAAGGCAGGAGAAAGCGCACGTACACACCGCAGTGCTTAGTCCCGATGAAAAATATGTACTCTACACCGACCTCGGTACCGATAAACTGAACATCACCCGCTACAAACCGGGTAAGGATAGCCCCTTAAGCGGCGTTAAACCGCCGTTTGCAGCCATTACACCCGGCGGTGGCCCCCGCCACCTCGATTTTTCGCTGGATAAAAAGCATTTGTATTTGATACAGGAGATGGGCAGTGCCGTTACCATGTTTGATTATAACAACGGCAAGCTCACCCAAAAACAAACCGTTACGTTGCTTAGGGACGGCTTTACAGGCGCCACTGGCGCGGCAGATATACATGTATCGCCCAACGGGCTGTTCCTGTATGCCAGCAACCGTGGCGATGCTAACGATATTTCGGTATTCTCCATTAACCAGGAAACCGGTGAACTCACCTTTGTCGATCGCAGATCTACCAACGGTAAAGCTCCCCGTAACTTTGTTATTGATCCTACAGGAACTTTCCTGCTGGTGGCCAACCAAAACAGCGATGCGGTTTACGTATACCGTTTAGATAAAACTACCGGCAAAATGCTGCATATTGTTTATAAAATAGATATCGGCAACCCCGTGTGTTTGAAATTTGCATCGGCACAGTAAGGATAGATTTGAGACGTGAGATTTGAGATGTGAGATAAATCCTTTTTTATATACAAGAAGCCCCGAATCTGAACGATTCGGGGCTTCTTGTTTTACTCGCCCTCCTTCGGAGAGTTGGAGTTAGGCTTTTTTACGCTTTCACAAAGGTATAAACGATATAGCCTGTGCCACTGCCTACTGCAACAGGCGACATCAATGTCATACCGGTATCGCTAACAGTACCAATGTTTAAACGGTAGCCTTCCTGTACGTTTTTGGCTTTATCGCCTTCGTATAATTTTTTAAACTGGAACTGCGTACCGGTGCTGCCACCATTATAAACCGACCAGAAGATGGTTTGCGATTGCCCGTTTGTTAAGGTGTACAAACCGTTGCCACTGTTAGTGAACTTCCAGGTACTGCCAACAAATGCGCTTGGCGCTGCCTGGTCGAAAACGTTTTGCACGGCGCTTGGCACCAAGCCATCGTAAGTAACGTTGGTCAGTGTCCACGTGCCTACAAATTTACCGCGCGATACGCTGGTGGCCGATGTTTGGGCAGCGGGCGTAGAATTGGTGTTTTGCGGGGTAGAACATGCTGTAAAAACAAGGCTTAGGGCTAAAATAGCAAGGGATGTTTGAAATATCTTTTTCATGATGATGTTATATATAATAATACTACCAACATAACATAAATCCTGCCAAAAGGCGATAAGGGAATTTAATTATCGTTTGGGTTAACTATTAAGGGCAAGCTGAAGCAGGGCATTGGCTTACGCCTGTTCCTGTTTACTATTTTCTATTACTTCTTTATAATAGTTTTCGTACTCGGGCAGGATGTTGCTTAGTTCAAATTCTTTTGCGCGGGCAAGCGCGGCCTCTTTAAACTGCTCCAACCGGGCATCGTCTTCCAATATGTAAATGGCGCGCTCTGCCATGCCGGCCACGTCGCCAACGTCGCGCAGGAAGCCTGTAACGCCCTCTACGTTCAATTCGGGCAAGCCACCGGCGTTACTGCTTATCACAGGCACCTTGCAGGCCATAGCTTCTAATGCGGCCAAACCAAAGCTTTCTGATACGGATGGCATCAGAAACAAATCAGATACCGATAATATCTCTTCAATAGCATCCTGCTTGCCTAAAAACCGCATATGTTCCGATATGCCCAGGTCGCGCCCCAACTGTTCGCAAACAGAGCGCTCGCCACCATCGCCCACCATTAATAATTTAGAAGGTATCTTTTTTACCACTTCGGCAAATATCTTTACCACATCTTCGGTACGCTTTACCTTACGGAAGTTGGAAGTATGTACCAAAACCTTTTCGCCATTGGGTGCGATAGCTTTTTTAAAGTGGTCTTTAGGTTTCAGGCTGAAACGTGTAAGGTCGATAAAGTTTGGGATCACTTTAATATCCTTCTCTATCTTAAAGTATTTGTAAGTGTCGTCTCTCAGGTGCGCTGATACAGCGGTTACACCGTCGGATTTATTGATAGAGAAGGTTACCACCGGCTTGTAAGTCCTATCCTGCCCTACCAGCGTAATATCGGTGCCGTGCAGCGTTGTTATAAATGGGATATTGATACCGTAGGTAGCCAATATCTGCTTGGCCATAAAGGCTGCCGATGCGTGTGGAATGGCGTAATGCACATGCAGTACGTCCAGCTTTTCAAAACGGACTACATCAACCAGGCGGCTGGCCAGGGCAAGCTCGTAAGGCGGATAATCGAATAATGGGTAGTTGGATACGGCAACCTCGTGGTAAAACAGGTTCTCCGAAAAAAAATCGAGCCTCGCGGGCTGATTATACGTAACGAAATGAACCTGGTGTCCCCTGGCGGCAAGGGCCTTACCTAACTCTGTGGCTACAACCCCGCTACCGCCAAATGTGGGGTAACAAACAATTCCGATCTTCATGTTATGCTGATACGATTTAAGCTGTTATAACCATTACCGCGCCAAATACTTATGCAGTATATGAGGTGTGTTGATAGCTGTTATAAAGCATGCAAGTTTAACAGCAATTTATTATAAATGTGTTACCCTTATGTAAAAGTTTAGATGGGGGAAGAGAGGCAAGAAATAAGAGTCAAGAATCAGGAGGGGTTAGGTACGTTTATTAAACCTCGACGGAATATTAGGTATCGCCCAACAAGGCAGCGAATATCTAAATCAGCTATTAAATTAAAAGAAGAGAAATCCTAAAGGACTTAACTATTATCTTCCTCCGTTCAATGGTTATTGCTTATTGTGAGGGAAAAAAGTCCTGGCTATGTCACCAACGAACTATTGAACTAATGAACCAACTAAGCCACCCCGGCTACCCAGCTAACCATTGTTGCATCCATTACGCTGTTTACGGCGTTGAGCGCGGCTTTGCTATTGGATATCCTGTCCAGGTCTTCCTGGTAAAAAAAGTGCGTTACGCCTAAAAATTTCAGTAAGCCATCTACCCGGGTATGCTCTTTGTTTTTATAGCAGCAAATTTTTATGTTGCGGTAAAACGGGTTAGATTGCATGCGGCGCAACACCCGTTCCAATTCGGGGCCTAAATATTCGTAATCAAACAAGATCACGTCGGGTTTTAACTCGTGGATAGAGGGGAATATTGCTGTTTGGGCAGAAACCTGCCTAACGGTGGCGTAGCCGGGCAACAGCTCATCGGGGAAGGCTTTTGGGGCTACCAAAAGCGCCTTTTTAGTACGCGAACGAATCATGCTCAAATGAATTGGGGTACGTAAAGGTAAAATGTACTTTTTACATTATCAAGCCTTTCCACCTATAATATTCATATTTATTGCAGTAAATCGCATTGTATTTATATTAAAAATCGGTCAAAAAAAACGCCGGATGTAAAATTTACACCCGGCGCACTAAAATTATCGTTAAACCTTATTTTATTTCGAAAACTGCTTGTATTGTAAAGCTTAGTTTTATCTTTTTAAAATCGATATCCGACTCGGGCGCTGCATCGGCCATTTGTGCTTTAGCCATATACATCACATTGCGTGGCGATGGAAAGCTGCTGTTATCATTTTCTATAATATTAATGGCACTGCCCAGTTTATCGCCAAGGCCTGCAACCAAAAATGAGGCCTTATCGCGGGCGGCCAAAAGTGCCTTAAGCTTCAAATCGTTCTTCAAGGAATTTAGCCTGGAGTAATCGTAGCTATCGATATTGGTTGCCTGGATGCCTTTGGCATTTACCTTGCTCAATATTTGGTCAAACTTGTTCAAGTCGCGGAATCTGATGCCATAAGCTTTACTCGCCAAAAAATCGGGGTTCTTTTTTTTCTCGGTAGCATAGTTCCACGATGATAAACTGTTTATGGTAAAATCCTCTTTGGCTATGCCTGCTTCGGCAACCGCTTTCTCCAGTTGGCTCTCCAATTGCGAGATGGTTATTTTCTTTTTACCATCAAGGTATTCTTTAAGCGTGATGGTTACGTTGATAATATCAGGGGTAACCTCCTGCTCGGCAATGCCGGTAACCTCTATTTTGCGGCGCATATCCACAGTTTGCGCAAATGTTGCTGTAAATGCTGATGCAACAAATAATGCTGCTAATACTAATTTCTTCATGAGTTGTTTCTTTGTTGTTATGTGTATGTAGATAGGTTTACGCTGTTAAGGTTTAATGTGTAACAAGCATAATAGGTATTTGGTGTAACCCAAACAGCAGCAGGGTGTTTTAATTATTTGCAGCTGGCTTGAAAAAAATGCGTAAAAAAGCCTCCTTTTAACAGGAGGCCGGATATTTTTTTTAGTACGCCGCTTAAATATACCTGCCTTTTGCGGCGGTTGTTTTACGCTCGGGGTCGGTTGAGTAATAGGGTGAGGTGTTTATTTGATGCCTGCCTTCATCATTGGGCTTTGCATTGCGCTTGTTGCGCAACAAGCGCTTGCGGCGGCGTTTTAAAATATACCGCGAACCCCAGTGATCAAAGGTGCCGGTTAGTGCCATGATGCCGCCGATAACAAATGCAGCCATCATTAAAATAACAAATATATGAAGCGCGTTTGAGAGCAAATTGTGCATTTAATTCCTTTTAATTACAGCAAGCAGGGCAATAGCCGTGCCTGTTTTGCCAAAAGCAGGTTTTAACCCCCCCTTTCTACAGGTAAACTACAGTAGGAATTATTAGGCCCAACTGCCGGCTTGCCGCCGCAAGTTACCAGGCCGCACTTGCAAAATTTTGTACTCATAACACTACAAAAGATGAGTATTGTCACGTTTTGGCTATTTTGCCGGGACTAAAAACTGGTAAGGAATCCACTTTTGACGAAGCGTTTGTGTTAAAGCTTAAAATCTTTTCAGGTATTTTGCGTCTATCAGTTCGCCATAAGGGATATTAGCCCTTTGTGCGAGCGTAAACCAGGGGCTATCGTTTTGCAGCACTTGTATGTTTTGCGCCGGCATAAAGCTCTGCGCCAGCAGGAATATCTTTTTATGTGCCGCATTTTCCGCAACATCTAAAATAATAAAACAGTGCCCCGGCGAGCCGCCACGGATAAAAACATCGCCGGCCCTCAGTTCATCGGCATTTGTTACTGGTTTGAGTTCTTTTTGCAACGAGAGGGTGCCGGCGTAACTGAATACCAATGTCATATAGCGCATAAAATTGGCATAACTGTAATCCTTTTTGCCTTTAAGTACCCAATGCTCATTGCTATAACGGTAGCCATTTGCATAGTGCTCAAAATCGCATTTAAAGCCGCTGGTGAAGTTAAAACTGATGGCGCGGTAATCCTGCTTCTGAAAAAGGTATTCGCTGCGGAGGCGCATTACAGCGTCGGCACATTGCTGCAGGTCCTGGCTGCCTATGCTCATATCCACTACGGCAGCGGTGTAGGGGTCGGTATCGGCAACGTTGCCTTTATAGGTTTTGGTGCGGGTGCCGGGTGGCAACAGCGGCAGGTTTTGCAGGTATGCGCCAAAGCTGCCGGGTGCAACCGCCACCTGCCGATAACCTGCAGGCGGCGCAAAACGGGTAGATACCTTATCCGCCGGGGCAAAACCAAGGCAGGTAGACAATATAAAAGCTATCAGCTGTTTCATTTGACTATGGCGGTTTTTAATTGTTTAAAACTATTGAAGGGCACAGGGAGATTGTCCATCAGCTTAAAAGTAGAGAAATGCAAGTGCGTTGGCGAGCGTTTTTTGTAGGCATTGAGGCCGGTGCGCCCCACCTCGGCAATTTTTTGGCCTTGCCTGACGTTTTCACCGGGGTGGACGAAAATTTCCCGGTTGTGGGCATAGTAGGAGAAGAACCCTAATGCGCTTGTGGTAGCAGGGTGATATATCCAGATATACCTGCCCCCACGCATGTTGCTGGCAGGTTCCCATTCGTTTGTGCAGGCTATCACAATACCGGCGCGGATAGAAAGTACACTTACAGGTTGTTGTGTGCGGTCGTCCAGGCAATCCTGGTTTTTGTCGGTGATGAAAATATCATGAGCCGGGTGCGCCCCGTGTTTATTGCCGTCGATATAGTTAAAGCCTTTATCGTTGTAGCCGTTGCCATTTGTACCGCCGGCAGCGCGGTAGTTGTAACCTTGTAGCGGAAATATCCATTGAGCTTTATCACCGTCGGTGTGGTTTGATACCATATAATCCGATTGGATTTTATGTACGAATTCGCCAATAACGCGTTGCGCTTCCTGCTTTTTTACATGGCCTTTTAGTACTTCATTATTGAAAGTGTTAAAGTCTTTATATTTAACGGTGTCCGTTTGTGCAAGGGCAGATAGGGTAAAATGCAGGGCGATAAGGGCGGATAAGAGCTTCTTCATAATTGGTGATTAAATTTAGGTGGAATTGAGGGAAGAAGCAAGCGGCGGCTGTTTTTAAACATTCATATTATTGCCTTTGCTATAATTTTGCACTTTAATAAAACATCGGCTGCTCATTGCCGCACGGGCCTTTGCCCTGCAAACCGGGCAGAACCACGGGCTGGGAAAATTTGCCCCGCTGCGCCGCTCAATCCCTGCGCTTCAGCAAACATTCCCTATGCCCTACCCGCCCACGGGCCACCAAGTTCTGCCCGCTTTCGCCCGAAGCTTTTCTGCTGACTTGGGAAATAGATCCTTTAAAGAAAATGCCTTAATCGGTTTAATCCCGGTTCAGACAAAACGCGTTAGGGATTGCAGCGGAAAGTGCGGACTTGCAGCGGAAAGCGCGGCCCGCAGGGAACCCCATAATCGGTAGGCAGTTTTCAGTAAGCAGGTAAAATCCACAAATCGTAAAAATCCGCTTAATCCAGGTTCCATACCCGCTCTTCTTCCCGTATCCTCACCGTTAGCATCACCGCATTTAACAGCGTGAATACAATTGCCGTTGCGTAGAGGTGAAACACCAGTGGTATCACAATGATCTCGCAGATAACGATGAAGTAATTGGGGTGCTTAAATAACTTGTAGGGACCTTTTTTGATGAAAATGGAATTGGGGATACGGAGTATTTTGGTGTTCCAGTATTTGCCGAGGGAGCCTATCGTCCATATTTTGAGGGAGATGAGGAGGAGGAATATCACCATCATTATGATGCTGAATTCGCCGGCGAGGTAAAAGTATTCGGCTATCATGCTTATGATAAACAGGGTATGCAGTGCTACAATGAAGGGGTAATGTGCCTTGCCAAACTCTTCGGCACCCTGGCTGCGTGCCCAGGCTTCATTGCGTCTGGCCACCACTAACTCCAGTAACCGTTGGAATATTACGAAACAGATAAACAGGATAAAATACATCGCTTAGTTTTTCATATCTAATAAAACCATTTCGCTGCTAAAGCCGGGGCCCATGGCCAGCATCAGTCCGTAGCCATCTTCGTAGCCTTCGGTTATGAATTTTTCCAGCACGTACAGCACGGTTACGCTACTCATGTTGCCGTTTTCGTTCATTACCTGGCGGGTGTTGTGGAGGAAATCGCCCTCAACCGCTAACGCATCCGCATAAGCATCCAGCACCTTTTTGCCGCCGGGATGGAACACAAAGTTTTTGATATCATTCAGTTCCAGGTTTTGCTTCGCCAAAAAGGTATCAATATCGCCGCGGATGTTCTCGTGGATGAAGGTAGGGATATCTTTGGAGAAGAGCACCTTAAAACCGGTGTCTTTAAAATCCCAACCCATTACTTCCAGCGAATCATAATAAAGTTTACTGCTTGCGGTGAGTATGCTGATCTTCTTTTCAGTCTGGTGGTTATCGCCCTTTACAATTACCGCCGCCACGCCATCACTAAACAAACTGCTGCCGATGAAATTGCTTTTGCTGTAATCGTTTTTGATGAGGGTGAGCGAACATAGTTCTACAGCCACCAGCAGCACGATGGCATCCGGATTTGCCTTCGCCAGCGTATTTGCTTTCGCCATCCCGGATACTCCTCCCCCACAGCCCAGGCCCCAAACGGGTATGCGGTTGATATGCGGATTGAGGCGCATTTTATTAATGATGAGCGCATCTATACTCGGTGTGGCCAACCCGGTGGTGGATACGAAGATGAGGTCGGTAATATCATCTTTATTTATGCCGGCTTTGGCTACGGCTTCTTCAACGGCCTGTATAGAATATTGCAATGCGTTTTCTATATAATCATCGTTACGCTGCTCAAAGGTGTTTGGTTCGGCGTAGTAAGTGATGGGCTTGCAAAAGTTGCGGGTGATGATCTCCGTATTATCAAAGGCAGGCATCAGCCGGTCAACCTGTGGGAAATGCTCCACAAACAAGGCGCGGGCTTGGGCCTTTACGTCCTGCTGTTTTACTTTATAGGGAAGGCTTACGCCTGATACTGAAGCTATAGATGGCATATAATTGAGGGCGGGTTATATTGATGTACTAATAGAATTAGGGCTTAAATTGTTTCGGGACAAAATACACTGCGCAAATATACCTACGCAAATACCGCCGAGACAGGTTTAAAAGACAGGTTTAAAAGATACGGGCGAATTGAAGGGAGGGTTGCTTTTTGCCCTGCGTCATTGCCTTTGGTACGAAGCAATCTCCCGATTAGCAGGGCGGACTTGCTAAGTTGCTTGTCCTACATAGAGATTGCTTCGTACCTCGCAATGACAATGGGGAGATGATTAGTGGTGTTTACCCCTCTATCTTTATATCATACTTCCCCAGCAATCCCGGCAATCCGTGCAGCGAGAAATGGGCTTTTTTTATTACGTTATCATCCGGATCAACATTAAAATTGTAAGACGAGCGGAGGTCGGCGCCTTTTAATATAGTGCGGCTAAAAAACGCGCGTTGCAGGTTACAGTTGATGAATTTAGCTTCCGTCAGGTCTGCCTCGGTGAGGTCGGTTTCTACCATGGAGCAATCGGCAAACTTCGCCTTTTTGTTTTTCTTTTGATAAAAAATGGCATTATCCAAAATACTGCCCTCAAAATTCACCTCGAACAAGAAATCGCGGGCCTTGCTAAAGTTCAGTCCGCTAAGTTTGCAACGCTTAAACAGCACGTTTTGGCAACCGGTATTACCCACGCTGGCCAGCAGCAGGTTGCAATCTTCAAAAGTGCAATCCATAAACACAAGCCCGTCCAGGTTGGCATTGGCAAAATCGCAGCTGATGAATTTGCAATGCTCGTAAGTTTGGGCGGATTTTAGCTGGGCGGCGGAGATTTTGGTGAACGTTTCGTCTTCTTGATGATGCATATCGGCAAAGATAGGTTTATCAATAATTTTTGGGTGGATGTGGAAAACGATTGCGCGCAGTATACCATCCTATTTTACATAGAAATGTAATAAGTAGTAAGGGGTTCAACAAGCTATATCCATTTTGCTAACTTTAATTATCGACCATCAATATTGACATGAAAGCAGAGTTTTACCCTCCATCCGCCGCTTTATCACCCTTTGTAAAGCAGTACGCGGTTATCCAAAGCGATGAGGGCGACATGAATCGTGTACTGCCTGATACGGCGTTGGTAATGGCCTTCAGGTTTTGCGGTAAGGTAAGTTATACAGCCGAAGGCATGGTGGCAGAGCTGCCCCTTTCGGTAATATCGGGGCTGCGGCGCTCTGCCCGTATCATGCAGTATGGGCCACAATCGGGCAATTTGCTGGTGATATTTAAAGAGGCCGGCGCTGCGGCTTTTTGTAAGCCACCGGTACATGAGCTGTTTAATAACAGCGTGCCCATAGAGGATATTATTGGCCGGCAAAAGATTACACTGGTAGAAGAACAACTCGCCGAAGCTGGCAGTGACGCCCAACGAATCGCCATTATCGAATCTTTCCTTTTAGCAAGGCCCATAAACTACGCCGCCGATAAGCTGATAGCCGCGGCCCTGCAAAAAATACGGGCAAGCAAAGGCTACATCCGTATTAAAGAACTCGCCGCCACGCTTTGCATCAGCCAGGACGCATTTGAAAAACGCTTCCGCAGGGCAACAGGCGCATCGCCCAAGCAATTTTCGGCCATTATCCGAATGCGCCAATTGTTGGCCATGGGCAAACATTGCACCGACCTGAACGAACTGGCCTTTAACGCCGGGTATTTCGACCAGCCGCACTTTAATAAAGATTTTAAGCTGTTTACCGGCCAAACCCCTACCGATTTCTTCCGCAACCCGCTGTTTTGGTAAATCAATGATTTTTTACAAGGATTGAACCGCGCCTGTTGGGATTTTTGTGCTAACAAATTATCTGCAATATGAACGCAAAAACAATTAAGCTAATGCTATTACCCCTTGCCTTATTGGCCACCGGGGCATCCTACGCACAATCCAAAAAATCAAATCATCAACCCAACAACACAACTACCATGGTAACTACACAAAACAAACAGGTTATACGCAACCTGTACGAACAGGTGTTGAATAAACGCAACATGGCACTGCTGCCAACTTTAATAGCGCCGGAATATGTTGGTTTTAAAGACGAAAAAGGGCCACACGCCTTTGAGGGTTTTATAGCCCCGCTTATCAAATCGTTCCCGGATATTAACTGGGATATTAAGGACTTAATTGCCGAAGGCGATAAAGTGAGCATACGCTGGCGGTGGACCGGCACCTTTAAAAACCAATACCAAAAGTTTATGCCAACTAACCAGGTTACCCATAACGACGGGCTGGCCATTTACCAGTTAAAAGACGGTAAAGTGATAGCTGCGAACTTACAAACCGACAGGCTTGGCTTTTTGCAGGGCATACAGGTATTGCCTGCAGATATAAACCGCATGGCGGCCAACAATGCCCAGGTAATGCTTATTGATAAATTTGTTATCCCCGCTGAGGCAAAAGAGGAGTTTATGAAGCGCACGGATTATAACCGGAAGTTTATCCGCAATTTGCCGGGCTTTGTGCGCGATGAGGTTTATGAAGGCACCGATATGAGCGGGAATACCCTCTTAACCACCATAGCTGTTTGGGAAAGCCAGGAAGCCCTTGCCCATGCCAAAGAGGCCGTACAAGCCGAATACAAGCGCATTGGCTTTAACACTGCCGAGTTTACCAAACAAATGGGCATAACACTGGATAGGGGCGTTTATAAAGCAGCAATGATGATGGAGTAAATTATAACAAGGCCGGTGCTTAGGGCATCGGCTTTGTTGTTTAAAAATATGTGTGTACAGTCACCTCTTCGGCAAGGGTGATTTTCGCGTTTTAGCTAAATTCGCCCGCTTTCGTCCGAAGCTTATCTGCTGACATGAGGAGCCGCAGTCCGGAAATCTTTTAACAATCCAACAAATCGCAAAAATCCGTTTAATCCCGGTTCTGTTTCCCTATATTTAGCTACTCAACACAATCACAGCCATGAACCTCCGACCTCTACTTACCCTCGCAGTTTGCGCATTAACCTTCGGCACAGCAAAAGCCCAGATGGCACCGGCAAAAATAGATAGCCTGGCAAACCTGGCTTTAAAAACCTTTGATGTACCTGGTATTGCTGTGGCTGTTGTAAAGGATGGCAAGCTGGTTTATTCCAAAGGGTATGGAGTGGCGTCGTTACGCACACAGAAAAAGGTGGATGGCAATACGCTTTTTGGCATCGCCTCAAACAGCAAGGCTTTTACCACCGCCGCTATTGGTATGCTGGTGGATGATGGCAAACTTAAGCTGGATGATAAAGTAACGGATTATATCCCCGAGTTTAAGATGTTCGACCCATATGTTACGGCAGAATTCACCATCCGCGATCTGCTTACTCATCGCAGCGGGCTGGGGCTGGGTGCGGGCGACCTGATGATCTTCCCCGATTCGACGGATTTTACCGTGAAGGATATCATCCACAACCTTCGGTATCTTAAACCGGTGAGCAGTTTCCGCAGTAAATTTGATTACGATAACCAATTGTATATAGTAGCCGGCGAGGTAATAGCCCGCGTAAGCGGCATGAGTTGGGAAGATTTTATTGAAACCCGCATTATGAAGCCCCTGCAAATGACGGGCAGCTTTGCATCGTACAGCCGTATAAAAAACACAAAGAATTATATTGATGCACACGCCGCGGTAGATGGCAAGGTGGTGGTTATCTCCCGCAATACCAGTGAGCCAACCAATGCCGCAGGCGGTATTTACAGTAGCGTAAACGACCTGGCCAAATGGGCCATTATGCAAATGAACGACGGTAAGTACGGCGATGACCTGAGCAAACGCCTTTTCAGCAGCGCCGTACACCGCCAAATGTGGTCGGTGCAAACGCCACTGCCTTCGGGCCCGGGTAGCTATAATACGCACTTTGCAGGTTACGGGCTTGGCTGGTTCCTCAATGATGCCAAGGGCTATTTAAAAGCCAGCCACACCGGCGGTTTGGATGGCATGGTTACACAGGTGACGCTTTTCCCGGAGTTGAAGCTGGGTATTATTGTGCTTACCAACCAGCAATCGGGCGGGGCATTTAGTTCTGTTACCAACGAGATATTAGATACCTACATTGGCGATACAGGCCGCGACTGGGTAAAAGTATTCAGCGATAACGAAAAAGCAGGTATGGCAGGCGCGGGCAAAGTGGTTGATGATGTTTGGAAACAGGTAGAAGAGCAAAAGAAAACGGCGGTAGACGGCAGCACCTACGCAGGCACTTACCACGATAACTGGCTGGGCGATGCTACCATCAGCCAAAAGGACGGGCAACTTTGGTTCACATCAAAACGTTCGCCGCACCTTACCGGGCAAATGTTCTTTTACAAAGGCAACACCTTTGTAGTTAAATGGAACAAGCGCAGTATGGATGCTGATGCCTTTGCCATGTTTACTACCGATGAAAACGGCAAACCAACCGGCCTAAAAATGAAAGCCATAAGCCCGGCGACAGATTTTAGCTACGATTTCCAGGATCTGGATTTTGCGAAAGTGAAGTAAGGTTATTGGCCAAGCTTTTGTTTTAAAAGTTCTTGCAAATAAGTATATTCAGAATCGCTGATTTCATTTTTACCGATAGAGAATAGAACTTGATCTGAGTCTTTACCAACAATTAGCAATACGCTGTGAAAATTAACTACGGATTTTAACAAAGCCCACGCGGCTTTTTGAGACTTCTCTTCGTCCTCATAGGCTATTCCAAAATCTGAAAAGATATAATTGTATTTGAGTTGTTTTTGCTGGTAGCGGCCGGAGTACTTTTTGATATTTTTAAAATACTTTCGCTTTCCCTGGAAAAAAATCGACCAAATAATACCAACATATAGGCAATAAACAGCGCCGATTAATGTGCCGGTTGGAAAAGGGGCAGAATCATCAATTTTGATGCCTATCAAAAGTATAAATAGTGCAAGTGCCGTATGGATAAAGTAATTGCCTCGACTTTTTAAATAATGGTACTTCCAGATTTGTTTGTGTTTATTTAAAAAGTTATCGGCATTAAACGACATTGCTATTAATTTGTCCTGCATCGATTTAGGGTATTGTCAAATATAGCCATTCGGCTGTTCTCCGCATCTAACAATTACATATTCCTCCTGTACTGCCCCCCCACCTCGTAAAGCGCATGGCTTATTTGCCCCAGGCTGCAATACTTACACGCTTCCATGAGGCTCTCGAAGATGTTATCACCGGCTATGGCGCGCTGTTGTAATTCTTTTAACAATGCAGGCGCTTTCTCCTCATTTCGTTTTTGGAAGAGGTGCAGGGCTTCTATCTGGTATTGTTTTTCCTCTTCGGTAGCGCGGATAACTTCTGACGGGATCAGCGTGGGCGAACCCTTTTTATTAAGGAAAGTATTTACACCGATGATGGGGTACTCGCCGGTATGTTTTAGGGTTTCATAGTAGAGGGATTCTTCCTGTATTTTGCTGCGCTGGTACATGGTTTCCATGGCTCCGAGAACACCACCACGGTCGTTAATTGCTTTAAATTCGGTGAGGACGGCTTGCTCCACCAGGTCAGTTAGTTCTTCAATAATGAAGGCACCCTGTATCGGGTTCTCGTTTTTGGCGAGCCCCAGTTCGCGGTTGATGATAAGCTGGATTGCCATTGCCCGACGTACAGATTCTTCGGTAGGTGTAGTTATCGCCTCGTCGTATGCATTGGTGTGCAGCGAATTGCAGTTATCATAAATGGCATATAAGGCCTGCAGCGTGGTGCGGATATCATTAAAATCGATCTCCTGCGCATGCAACGAGCGGCCGCTGGTTTGGATGTGGTATTTCAGCTTCTGCGATCGGTCATTCCCCTTGTATTTATTTTTGATGGCCTTCGCCCAGATGCGGCGTGCCACCCGGCCGATCACAGAATATTCCGGGTCGATACCGTTGCTGAAGAAGAACGAAAGGTTAGGTGCAAAATCATCTATATGCATCCCACGGCTAAGGTAGTATTCCACATAGGTAAGGCCATTGCTCAGCGTAAAGGCGAGTTGCGTTATCGGGTTTGCTCCTGCCTCGGCAATATGGTAGCCGGATATAGATACCGAATAAAAATTCCGCACCTTCTCCTTAATAAAATATTGCTGTATATCGCCCATCATCCGCAAGGCAAACTCCGTAGAAAAAATACAGGTATTTTGCGCCTGGTCTTCTTTTAAAATATCTGCCTGCACGGTGCCGCGAACAGTAGCAATAGCGTAGGCGCGTATCGTTTCGTAAACATCTGCCGGGAGGATTTGGTCGCCGGTAAGCCCTAATAACATTAAGCCTAAGCCGCTATTCCCTGCGGGCAAATCTCCTCCCTGGTACTGAGGTCTCACCAAACCCTTATCATCATAAAACTCCCTATACTTCGCCTCCACCAGATGCCCCAGCTTGTTTTCGGTGATGTATTTTTCGCATTGCTGGTCGATGGCGGCGTTCATAAAAAAACCAAGCAGCATAGGCGCGGGGCCGTTGATGGTCATGCTTACGGACGTGCTGGCATGGCACATGTCAAAACCGGAATATAATTTCTTTGCATCATCCAGCGTGGCAATGCTTACGCCGGAGTTGCCAATTTTGCCGTAGATATCCGGGCGGGTATGCGGGTCTTCACCGTAAAGGGTAACCGAATCGAATGCAGTTGAAAGCCTGTGCGCAGGCTGGCCAAGTGATACGTAATGGAATCGTTTATTGGTACGCTCGGGACCGCCCTCGCCCGCAAACATACGGGTTGGGTCTTCCCCTTCGCGTTTTAGCGGGAATACACCTGCTGCGTAGGGAAATTCGCCGGGCACGTTTTCTGTAAGAAGCCAGCGCAAAATATCGCCCCAAGCCTCGTATTTAGGCAGGGAGATCTTTGGGATGCTTAACTGCGAGAGCGACGTATAATATAAAGGTTGTTTTATCTCCTTATCGCGTACTTTGTAGATGAAATTCTCCGCCTTGTATTTGGCAACCGTTTCCGGCCATTCTTTTAACAGACGTTTGCAATCGGGGTGCAGGTGGCTCTCGAGGTGTTCAAAAATATTGTGTAGAGACGCGATACTTCGCGTCGCTGTTGCCTTTGCATTGGCGTCTTGCATATCGGGAGACGCAAAGTATTGCGTCTCTACGGTTAGGTTAGGGGTGTGTTCCGTCAACAAATCAACAGTTCCCTTAATTTGAAATAACTGCTGCGCAACTTTGCATTGTTCGTTCACCCATTCGGTATAGGCAGTGCTGCTTTCGGCAATCTCTGCCAGGTAACGTATCCTGTCGGGCGGGATAATGTATATCTTTTCAGACTCTCCTTCCTGACTCTTGACTCTCGGCTCTTGATTCTTCAACAGATCAACGCCTGTCTTATCCTTCACCGTTTTCATAATGGCGGCAAACAGGGTGTTCATCCCGGGGTCGTTAAACTGCGAAGCCATGGTACCGTAAACGGGCAAATCCTCGTCCTTCGCATTAAACAGCATATGATTGCGCTTGTATTGCTTACGCACATCGCGTATAGCATCCAAAGCGCCTCGTTTATCAAATTTATTTAATGCCACCAGGTCGGCAAAATCCAGCATATCAATTTTTTCCAGCTGGGTGGCTGCGCCGAATTCTGGCGTCATTACGTATAAAGACAGATCACAGTAATCGGTTATCATGGTGTCTGATTGGCCGATACCGCTGGTCTCCACAATCACCATATCATACCCGGCGGCTTTGCAAATATCAATAGCTTCCTGCACGTGCTTGCTCAAGGCTAAATTAGCCTGCCGCGTTGCGAGGGAACGCATATATATACGCGGGCTGTTAATGGCGTTCATCCGTATCCTGTCGCCCAATAAAGCGCCACCCGTTTTGCGTTTAGATGGATCTACCGAAATGATGGCGAGGGTTTTATCCGTCTCCATTAAAAACCGTCTCACAAATTCATCTACCAGTGATGATTTACCCGAGCCACCCGTACCGGTAATGCCGAGGACGGGGGTGGTAAGTGGTGAGTGGTGAGCAGTGAGTGCTGGTGTATTGCCCAATTCGGCTGCCGTAATTGCCCTGGCGATTGCGCCGGCATCCTTTGTCCTTTGTCCTTCGTCTGAAAGTCCGGGAGCCAAAAAATCACAAGCCTGCATCATATCGTTTATCATTCCCTGCAAGCCCATGGTGCGGCCATCATCGGGCGAGTAGATGCGGGTGATGCCGTAAGCATGCAGTTCGGCTATCTCGTGCGGCAAAAACACCCCGCCGCCACCGCCGAAAATTTTGATATGCTGTGCGCCGCGCTCGTTAAGCAAATCGCGCATGTATTTAAAGTACTCCACGTGCCCGCCCTGGTAGCTGGTAAGGGCAATGCCCTGCACATCTTCCTGTATGGCGCAATTCACTACCTCATCTACGCTGCGGTTATGGCCAAGGTGTATTACCTCCGCGCCGGTGCTTTGCAAAATGCGGCGCATAATATTGATGGTAGCATCGTGCCCGTCGAAAAGCGAAGCGGCGGTAACAAAACGGATCTTATGCTGAGATTTATACGGAACTATGCTTTCCATGCAGGCAAAATTGGTTCAGCGGTAAAATTAGGTAATTTTTACACATGCAAAAGCTATGCTTGCATAATAAAATACGGGCGTTTTCTTTTGTGAACGTCTTAAACCCTGCTCATGTTACCGCCGTCTAAACAAAAAACCATAACATTATCCCACATGAAAAAACTCCTGTTTGCAATAGCAGTAAGCCTGCTGCCTTATCTTGCATCGGCACAAACCGACTCATTGAAAAACGACACTTCAAGATACCGCGTTGCCGAAGAATATTGCTCTATACTGCCGCGAGGCAAAATGTTTAGCGATTGGATTACGGTAGAAGCTGACTTTGGTGACCCAAAAGCATTTTCTGATCACGAAAAACTGAAGGACGACAATGGTGAAGACCTCAAGTTTAAATCGACTGTAGCAGTGCTTAATTACATGGCGCAGCAAGGTTGGTTGTTGGTTAACACTTTCGCCAGTGATAATGGGCAGCATTATTTACTTCGCCGGCCATTGCTGCCTATTAAGTAACTATGTTTTGGCCAAGGAAAAGGGTAATTATTAAACGATAGCCTTTTGCACAAACATGCTGCTATAATATTTGCGGTAACCCCAGCCCAAAAGCAGGTTTGGCAACAACAGCAAAACGCCCATTTCCCAGGCCTCAGGAGCCAGCAGGGTGTGGAACAGGAACACGTTTAAACTGATAGGGAACAGCACTACAGCGGAAAATGGCGCATATCGGTTGCTTAACAACGATAGTCCGCCAAGTACCTGTACAACTTTCTGCATCGGATAAAAGTACCCCGCAGCCATCAGTCCTGCTTTAAAAACGCCCGCAGCGCCTGGGTGCAACGGCGGCTGGTAAGGTATAAAATGCAGAAAATAATCGAGCCCGAAAACAAGGTACAAAACGCCAAGCAGAAGGCGCGAGATTAAAACGGCAATTTTCATAACGGAGCTGTTGCAAAAAGATTTACCCAAAACTTGGCAATAATATCGGTATTGGCAAATGCGGGCGGTTAAAATAACATTTTCGTACCTTTGCGGCAATGCAAGCAATAGAACCGCAAATACAACAGGTGGAATCCCCTTGGGAGAAGGGCTACAACAACTATGGCCCATGGCTAAAGGAAAAGTATCCCGGGCACCGTGTATTTAAGGTGATTGTAGATGGTGGCTTTACCTGCCCCAACCGCGATGGCAGTAAAGGCTATGGTGGTTGCACCTATTGCAATGTAGATTCGTTCACACCCTCCGTTAGCCGCAATGCGCCTACCGTACGCGAGCAGGTGATACAGGGTATGGAGCGTGCCCGCAAAGGCAACAAAGCCGATAAATTCATCATCTACTTTCAACCAAATACCAACACCTACGCACCGGCGCATTATTTAAAAATGATGTATGACGAGGCACTGAGCTATGGCACCGAGGATATTGTAGGGCTTAGCGTTGGCACCCGGCCAGATTGCATAGATGCCGAAAAAATAGCCCTGCTGGAAAGCTATACTGATAGGTTTGATGTTGACCTGGAAATGGGCATGGAAAGTATTTACGACGAAACGCTTAACCAGATAAACCGTGGCTGCAGCCACGATGAACTATTAAAAGCTTTAAAACTTGCCGAGAATACCAAGCTGGATGTTTGCGTGCATACCATCTTCGGTTTCCCGTGGGAAACGCACGAGATGATGCTGAAATACGCTGATGAGATAAACCGCCACGCTCAAATAAAATTTGTAAAGTTCCACCACCTGCACATTGTAGAGGGCAGCGTAATGGGCGTTAAATACAAGCGTGAGCCATTTAAACTTTTCGGGCTGGATGAATACGCTGAGTTTTTATGCGAACTGCTGCCGCTGGTGCGCCCGGATATCATTATCCAGCGCCTTTTTGGCCTTAGCGACCGCGAACTGCTCATCGCACCAAACTGGGGCCTCAAAAAATCGGAGATCCAATATTACATCGACCAAAAGATACTAAGCCGCGGCGTAGTACAGGGAAGTAAGCTTTAAGAGATTAACAAATCCACCTTTAGAATATCGAACACTGAATTTTCCAATAATGAAGTAAAAGACTTCGGTGTTGGATATTCGAAATTCATCATTCGATATTGATTCTTTGGGGCTATTAAAGAGGTTAGGCCTTTTCAATCAAACAAACAGCATAGGCTACAACACCCTCTTCGCGGCCTATAAAACCAAGTGTTTCGTTAGTGGTAGCTTTTATAGAGATGTCGTCTACATCAATACCTGCCGCTTTTGCAATATTGGCTTGCATGGTGGGTATATGCGGGTTAATTTTTGGTGCTTCCAGGCATACCATGGCATCTATATTGCCTATCTGCCAGTTCCTTTCGGCCAAAAGGGCTACAACGTGCTGCAACAGGATGAGGCTGCTGATGCCTTTCCAGCGGTCGTCTTTATTAGAGAAATGGAAACCTATATCGCGCAGGTTGGCAGCTCCTAAAAGCGCATCGCAAATAGCATGCAAAAGCACATCCGCATCCGAGTGCCCGTAAGCGCCGCTGGTATGCTCCAGGTTTACGCCACCCAAAATAAAGGGGTGCTGCTGTTTTAACTGGTGTACATCAAAACCAAAACCAACTTTTATTTTTGCCATTATTATTTAAGAGAGCCGGTGCCGCCAAAGCTGGCAGATAAGGTTAAACGAAGCGTATTGGCCAATGGGCTGTTTTGCTGGCTGGCTGCCAAATAAGCAAAATCGAAGCTAAATACCTGGTACTTTAGCCCAACGCCAAAGGTGGCGTAATGCCTATTACCCTTGTTGGGGTTTTCGTAAAAGTACCCGGCACGTATGGCTATAAGTTCGTTATACCAATATTCTACCCCTGGCGAAAAGGATATCTCTTTCAACTCCTCGCTAAAACCGCCCGGCGCATCGCCAAAAGATTGAAACAAGCCCGCTGGTACCGAAACATCATCATCCTTACCCGAGGTAATATTGCCGTTGGCATCTCGAATAGGCGGGGTTGGCACCAATAATTTATTAATATCAAAGGTTGCTGTGATTTTGTTTGCGTCATCCAGCCGCCAGGTGTTGGCAACCCCAAGCTTTAGGTTGGTTGGCAAAAAGTATTTGGTGCCGCCATCGCTGTAAGCAATTTTTGAGCCTATGTTAGATATATGCGCGCCAAAAGCAAAGGTGGAACTATCGCCATACTCTTTTTTGTAGTATAAAGATACTCCGGCTGCAATAGCATTGCCTGCCTTGTTTTGTGCCGTGCTGCCGCCCGATACAAATGCACCGTTCGAAAAATTGGAGTATATATAACGCATGGTTAAACCAAGCGAAAGGTTGTTGCCAAACTTCCGCGCGAAAGATGCATCGATAGAAAGCTCGCTTGGTTTGTAAGTACCCTGGTCGTTCTGGTTATCATCTATCAGTTGTATGCTACCCAGGTTAAAGTACCTTAGCGAAGCGCCGAAGGTGTTACGTTCATCAAGTTTATGGGCAAAGCTTAAATAGGCCAGGCTAACATCGGGCACCAGGTGCCTTAGCCATGGGCTGTAGGATAAAGAAACATCATTGTTAGTTTCTAAAAAAGCAAGCTTTGCCGGGTTCCAGTAATTAGCATTTACATCGGGCGAAAGCGCTACGCCCGCCTCACCCATGGCCCCCGAGCGCGAATCGGGCGTTATATTAAGGAAGGGTACGGCTGTTGAAATAGCGTTTGCACCGCTGCCATCGGTACCCGTTTGTGCGGAAGCAACAACGGGCAGTGCAAATAAAAAACAGAAAGCAATCTTGGTAGTATAACTATACTTCATTGCGTGCAATTTAGTTCTAATATTTAAAATAATAAAACTAAGCTTTCGTTAAGTTTGTGGTTAAAACCAATAATACGTCAAATTATTGTAACTCAACAAATAAATAATCCGTTTAAGTAAAGTGACTTAATACCGGTTTTTAAAAATTGGTATTAATTAGGCTGATTTATTATTGATTTTTATTAAATTTACCTCCAAATAGATATTTTGCAAAGTATGAAAGCACTTTTTACTAATACTGCTTTAGTGTTGTTGGGTTTTGGCACATTGCTAAGCAGCTGCAGTAATAAACAACAATCGCAAAAAACGGGGATGACCTATAACGACCGCACCAACGGTGGTTACCTGCGTTTTAAGCAAACACACCCTACCCCCGGCCCGGGCCTTGTGCCTATAGAGGGCGGTACCTTTGTATTGGGCGGCAGTGCCGACCAGGATGTTACCTACGATTATAACAACGTGCGCCGCAGGGTTACTGTACCGTCTTTTTACATGGACGAAACCGAGGTAAGCAACCAGGATTGGCTGGATTACCTGCATTGGATAAACATCACCTTCCCTAATGATGGCGAATTGTACTATAACGCTTTACCCGATACCCTGGTTTGGCGTAAACCGCTATCATACAACGAGCCTTACGTAGAAAACTACCTGCGCCACCCTGCCTTTCAGGATTACCCGGTTGTAGGTGTTACGTGGGACCAGGCACAAGATTATTGCGTATGGCGTACCGACCGTACCAACGAAAACATCCTGCGCGAGAATAATTACATGATGACCTGGAAACAAGCTGCAGGCGGCGGCAAAAAAGGCGCAACACCTGCCGGCGCGCAAGGTGGCTTAAAAGAACCTTTCAATACAGATATTTACTTAAACGGCCAGATAAGAGGTGCCGGTGTAGATGGCAAAAACATGCCGAAAGATAACAACCCAAATGTCGCTCCCGGTACTGCCAAAGGCGGCCCGCGCAGGCCTGTACGTATAGAAGACGGTATATTAAAGCAAGGCTACCGCCTGCCGTCAGAAGCTGAATGGGAATATGCCGCTTTGTCGCTTGCGGGCAATACCGAGTTTGAAAACATTAACGATGGCAAAGTTTACCCATGGAATGGCCTGGGCGTACGCTCGCCTAACCGTAAAACACGTGGTTTAATTTTGGCCAACTTTAAACGTGGTGCCGGCGATAACGCGGGTGTTGGCGGTGGATTGAATGATAAGGCAGATATTACCGCACCGGTACGTTCTTACGAACCAAACGATTTTGGCTTATATAATATGGCAGGTAACGTAAACGAGTGGGTTGCCGATACCTACCGCCAAACTTCATTTGAAGAGGTGGAAGATTTTAACCCTTTCCGCGGTAACGAGTTTACCAACAAACGCCTTGCCGACCCGGTTAAAGGGCTTTATGCTAAAGATAAATATGGCCGCCCTATTAAAGACCCGGCAAAATCAAACAAAAAATTAAAATACAGCGAAATGATAGCGCAGCAGCAGGGCCTTAACACCGGCGATGCAGTTGCCGGCGCAACACCTGCTACAGGTGGCACTAAACCATTAACAACGCCAAATTCTATCAAATACAGCGGTAAAGCCTACAACCCGGATTTTAGGGGCGAAAGCGATTCGGTTAATACGGTTTTGTACGGTACAACCACATTGGTTAACGACCACTCTAAAATTTATAAAGGCGGTTCGTGGAACGATTTGGCTTACTGGATGAACCCTGCAACCCGCCGTTTTATGGATGAAGATGAATCGAGCGCCGAAGTCGGTTTCCGTTGCGCCATGACCATGGTTGGCGCACCCGAGATACACCCCGAAGGCAAACCTCACCTACCTGTAAAAAAGGCAAAACCTTACAAGGCGAGATAATATACTCCTTATAAACTTAAGCTAAGCCGTTCCTGTACAGGGGCGGCTTTTTTTGTTGCGTTAGTTTTCCGCCCTCCTTCTTTTAACGCCTGTATATCTAAAATCTGCACATTTGAAATTTGCACATCTGAAATCACCCGCTAACTTGTTAATATTCAATAAAATGTTAACAAATAAATTATGCATACATAACGTTTAAGCAATAGTTAATCGCTTATTTTTATAGACCGTAAAAAGGTCCGTACTAAAAATCACTTAAAACTGTTTTTATGGCCTGGAAAAAATTTAGCGGGGAGATCATCCAAACACCCATTTTAGAAGAAGTAGAACGAGCCATTGAGCGCGAAACCAACCTGGGCAACAAACTTAAAGTTTGCATCGGCACAGATTCGCAGGTAAAAGGCTCGGTTACCGATTTTGCAACCGTAATTGTTTTTATCCGCGAAGCACGCGGCGCTTTCATGTTTATCCACCAGGAGCGCACCTCGCAAAAAATGAGCATTAAAGAACGTATGCTTAGCGAAGTGCAAAAATCCATCGACATTGCCTACAAACTCTGCGATTTGCTGGACCTGTATGATGTGGAACTAGAAGTACATGCCGATATTAATACCAACCCTATGTTTAAAAGCAACCAGGCCCTGCACGAGGCCATGGGCTACATCCTGAGCATGGGCTTTGTATTTAAAGCAAAACCAGAGGCATTTGCGAGTTCGTGCTGTGCAAATAAGATGGTGCAGTAGTTGGTTGGTAAGTGGGGAATAGTGAGTAGAGAGCGGTTTTCTGCTTCGTTGCTGTCCTGATTCTTGGCTCTTCTCTCTTGATTCTCGAAGCTAACTTCTATATTTGGGCTACAAACACATAGCCTATGTCTCCTCTTATTGAAATTACCGATCCGCATATATTGGATGGCACTGCCATTATTATTGACGTGCGCGCGGGTGCCGATGCGCACGAGCGTTACCTTGCCGGGCATTTGCCCGGGGCTGTTTTTGCCGGGCTGGATGCCGACCTTGCTTCCAAACCTGCCGACGCAGCCTTTGGTGGCCGGCACCCCCTGCCTGCTTTAGAAGACTTTGCCGGTACTTTAGCCCGTTGGGGCGTTACGCCCGGTAGCCACGTAATAGTTTATGACGATAAAGCCGCTGCAATGGGCGGTGCCCGCCTTTGGTGGATGCTGCGCTCGATAGGGCATACCAATGTGCAGGTGATTAACGGAGGCTTAAAAGCCGCCACAGATGCAGGCATTGCACTTGACACAGGCGAATATCGAAATATAGCAGTTGGGGCCTACCCCATAGCTGCAGCGTATACCAACACGGTAGATATAGAAGAAGTAAAAAAAGCAGCTAAAGACGAGGGCCGCGTAGTGATAGATGTGCGCGAGGGTGTACGCTACCAGGGCATAACGGAACCATTAGATCTTGTTGCCGGCCATATCCCCGGTGCAGTAAACCTGTTTTATAGTAACAGCCTATCGCCGGAGGGCAAGTACCTTACTTCGCAAGCGCTGGCTACGCTTTACAAAGGCACCATTGGTGATGTAAAGCCGGAGGATGTGATAGTGCACTGCGGCTCGGGCGTTACAGCCTGCCACACACTGCTTGGCATGGAGCATGCAGGCATCACCGGCCCAAAGCTATACGTAGGTTCCTGGAGCGAGTGGAGCCGCCGTGGGCTGCCCATTGCCACACAGGAGCAATAGCCATAAGCGGTATAACACCGTAAGGATTTTTACCACGTTAATGTAGCGTAAAGAAGTCGGGGATCATCCTATAGCCCTCAACCACGGCCGGTGAACCAGCGGTGAAAACGCCCATGGGATAGAGCTTAAGATGATCAGCAACCCGATGCTAAACCAAATGGCCTGCGTGCGAAATTTATTGTGATCGGTAACCTGCCGCTTAGCTTTGGATGCCCCAACAGTAATCAGCGCAACAGCGATCAACATCATGGTGATGTGCTCCATGCCAAAGAAGCGGATCTCGCGCAGGCGCACACCTTCGCTAAAATGGTGGATAAACCAGGTTGTTATCGGGCTGACCAGGTAAAGCCAAATGCCCAATACAAATTGTATATGAATTATGTTAATCGTAATTAATCTTAGGCGTTCGTCAAATTTACCATAAGCTTTGCGGCCCAGCCACCCTTGGTAAGAGCGAAAGATGGCAGCAAGCAAACTAAAAAGTACCAGCCAGCGGACAAGGGAATGCAACGGAAGAATTAAGTTGTACATATACCTTGATGACGAACGATAGCTAAAAAGATTTTAAACAGAATTATTATTGTTCCAATCACTATAAAAATCCGTTAATCGTAAAAATCCGTTTAATCCCGGCCTACTTCCCAAACGCCCATTGCAGAAACTTAGGCATAGCTTTTCCCCAGGTTTCGGTGTCGTGGCTGCCGCCAACTATTTCGAGGTATTGAATATCCGCCGGGCGGGCGTAGCCCTTCTTTTCCAACTCAATGATAATATCTATGGTGTCGTCTATCGAATCGATAATGCCGTTCTTGTTGCGGTCGGCAGTTTCGTCTTTAGTGCCGGTTTGCAGCCAGAATTTTAGCGCCGGTTTAGCATCGCTGTTTTTTAGTTGGCTGTGCATGAGGCGGTCGTCGTTGGTATAGCCTTTGGTAAGGTCTTTACTCCTCCACCAAAAAGAGGCGGAGAATGCACCCAATTTGTCAAACAGGTCCGGGTGGTTCCAGGCAATATCCATCGCACTTAGGCCGCCAAGCGAAAACCCCGCGAAGGCCGTGCTTTCAAAATGATCTATATCTGTCGCTTTATGTATCTCTGGGAGCAGTTCGGTAGTGATGAATTGGGTATATAAGCCTGCTTTGGCGCCGCGCTTTTTGTAATCGGGCTTGCCGGCTATACCATATTCTTGTATGCGGTCGTCACCTGCATTTATAGCAACAACCAAAACGGGCTTTAAGCAATTGCGGTTGTAAAGGTTCTCTAAAGTATCGGCGAGCTTTAAGTTTTCAATTTCCTGCCCGTCGTTTAGCAGTAAAAGGTGGATGGGTTCTATCCCGGCATTATCGGGCAGTAGCAGGGTACAGGTAACTTCATGTTCGAGTACGGATGATGTGATGATGAGTTCCTGTGCGTTAATAGCCATTTCTGTGCTTGTACTAAAAGTGTACATGATCGTAAAAAATAATTAAGGGTACAAAAGTAAGGCTTATACTTTTATTAATTAACTAAAACACATTTATTTGGCGCAATGTTGACATTTACATCCGATACTGCTATCTTACCATCTTAAACACAAATAGTTTTGATTGAACAATATCACCGCTGGCATTCGCCCAACCTCAATCTCGACCTGGAAATGCTGATTTTTGGCGACAGAGGTTACCCCGTTATATTGTTCCCTACCACTAAAGGACGTTTCCACCAGAACAAGGATTTTGGCTTGATAGATGCCGCACGTTGGTTTGTAGACGAAGGCCTGGTAAAGATTTACTGCCCGGATACTATCGACGACCGCAGCTGGTATGATAAGGGCGTACATCCCGCCGACCGGGCGCGTAATTACGCCTGGTACGATAAAATGCTGACTGATGAACTTATCCCCTGGGCGCAGCACGAAACCGGCGTTGGCCGTGTAGCTGTAGCAGGTTGCAGTTTTGGCGGTTACCATGCGGCAAACTTTGCGTTTAAGCACCCTGAGAAGGTTGCCCATCTGTTTACGATGGGCGGTGCCTTTAATATCAAGATGTTTACAGATGGCCATCACGACGACAATGTGTATTATAATAACCCGGTAGATTTTGTGCCCGGCAGCAATAACGAATGGCTTTGGAAGATGAATATCATCCTGGGTACATCGGAGCATGATATGTGTAAGGATTATAATATCGAGATGTCAAACATTCTGAAGGCCAAGAGCATTAACCATTGGTTGGATATCCGCCCGTTTGCCAACCACGACTGGCCTATATGGCGGGAGATGTTTCCGCATTATTTAAGCACGATCAAGTAGAAGCAAGAAACAAGAGACAAGAATCAAGAGTTAAGAACCAAAACTTAAAAAATCTACTACTAAACCATACTACCATATGAAAAAAATAGGCATCCTATTCGGACAGGAAAATTCATTTCCGCAGGCATTTGTAGACCGAATAAACGAAAAGGCAGAGAAAAACATCTCGGCGGAATTTGTCCGCATTGATAAAATGCTGCAGGGCGAGCCACTCGGCTACTCGGTAATTGTCGATCGTATATCGCAGGATGTACCCTTTTACCGCGCATCATTAAAAAACGCGGCTATCACCGGCACCGCGGTTATTAATAACCCTTTTTGGTGGAGTGCCGATGAAAAGTTTTTCAATAACGCGCTTGCTGTAAAGCTTGGCGTGCCAGTACCCAAAACCGTATTGCTGCCATCGAAAGATCACCCGGACAGCACCACCGACCGCTCGTTCCGTAACCTGGCCTTTCCGTTGGATTGGGACGCGATATTTGATTATGTAGGCTTCCCTGCATACATGAAACCGTTCGATGGAGGCGGCTGGCGCGATGTATATAAAATCAGCGACAAGGAAGACCTTTGGGAGAAATTTGCCCAAACCAAGCAACTGGTAATGCTGCTGCAGGAAGAAATTATATTTGACGATTACTTCCGTTGCTATTGCATCGGCGGCAAACATGTGCGCATTATGCAGTACGAGCCCCGCAACCCGCATCACCTGCGCTACGAGCACGGCAAAGCGCCTGCTGCAAAAGCCATGCTGGATACCATTACTAAATATGTTTTGCAGCTTAACCAATATTTAGGTTACGATTTTAATACGGTAGAGTTTGCTGTACGCGATGGAATACCTTACGCTATCGACTTTTGCAACCCCGCACCTGATGCCGAAGTAACAAGCGTTGGGCAAGATAACTTTGAATGGGTGGTAGAAACGGCAGCAAGCTACGCCATAGAGCGTGCAAAAGCCCAAAAAGACGACCGTGATAACCTTACCTGGGGCGAATATGTAAAAACCGGCGCTGCGGGCAAACCGCTTATTGCTTCGCCAAAACCAGCTAAGGCAGAGGATAGCTTAGTAAATGTACTAAACCAAACCCCTAACCAATTATGAACGAGTTCACCTTAGGTGTTGAAGAAGAATTTATGGTGGTTGACCCTGTTACCAGGGAGCTAAAATCGCACGAGCAAAAAATTGTGGATGCTGCGCAGAAGATCCACGAGGACCAGGTAAAGGCCGAAATGCACCAGGCGGTTGTGGAGGTGGGTACCCATATTTGCCGCAATACCGACGACGCACGCAAAGAAGTAACCAAACTGCGCAGAACCGTGGCCCAACTGGCCGGCGATATTGGCCTGCGCATTGGTGCTGCGGGCACGCACCCCTTTTCGCACTGGCAGCATCAGCTAATTACCGACCATCCCAGGTATTTTGAGATTGTGGACGAGTTGCAGGAAGCTGCACGTTCTAACCTGATCTTCGGGCTGCATGTGCACGTGGGGATCCAGTCGAGGGATATGGCGATACATATTGCCAACCAGGCGCGGTATTTTTTGCCGCACGTTTATGCGCTATCTACCAACTCGCCGTTTTGGGAGGGCAGGAACACGGGATATAAATCTTTCCGAACCAAGGTGTTTGATAAGTTCCCGAGGACGGGGATCCCTGATTATTTTGCCAGTATAGAAGATTACGACAACTACGTAAAACTGTTGGTGAAAACCAATTGCATTGATAACGCCAAAAAAATATGGTGGGATCTGCGGGTACACCCATTCTTTGAGACCATCGAATTCCGCGTATGCGATTGCCCGATGCTGATTGACGAGACCATGACCTTTGTGGCGCTGTTTCAGTGTATTTGTGCCAAATTGTACAAACTGCGCTTAAGCAACATGAAGTTTATCACCTATAACCGGGCACTCATCAACGAAAATAAATGGCGCGCTGCGCGGTATGGCATTGATGGTAAAATGATAGATTTTGGCAAGGAACTGGAAGTAAACACCCGCGCCCTGATACTGGAACTGCTTGATTTTATTGATGACGTAGTGGATGATTTGGGTTGCCGCGATGAGTTGCAGTACGTGCATAAGATATTAGAGAACGGCACCGGCGCCGACAGGCAGTTGGCTGTTTACAACCAAAACAATAACTTTGAAGACGTTGTAGATTACATAACATCGCAAACGTTGAAGGGGATATAGAAGGCTGCCAAGCTAAACGATAAGAGTAGAAATGAGCACAGATAAACCGCAAATAAAGGTTGCCATATTGGATTTATACGATGGCATTGCGAATGAGGGGATGCGGGGTTTCCGGGAGATACTTGAGCGCTATAAAGCAAAGCACAGCCTAAATATAACATACGAAGTTTTTGATGTGCGCCTAAAAGCGCAGGTACCGGATACCAATTTCGATGCCTATATATCAAGCGGCGGCCCGGGTAGCCCGATAGATAGCGAAGGTACCGAATGGGAGAAGAAATACTTTAGGCTGATAGACAAGCTGGAGGCGCATAACAAAAGCGATAACCCAAATAAAAAGTACGTTTTTTTTGTTTGCCATTCTTTCCAGTTGATGTGCCGCAAGTATGGGTTGGGCGAGATTGGGCTGCGCCGCTCGCCGTCTTTTGGAATATTGCCGGTGCATTTAACCGATGAAGGCAAACAGGACCAGGTTTTCGAAGGCTCATACGACCCATTTTACACTGTCGATTCGCGTAGTTGGCAGGTGATAAACCCTAATATGAAACGTTTTGATGAACTGGGCATGAAAATATTGGCCTGGGAAAAAGAGCGTCCGCATGTAAACCTGCCCCGCGCTATTATGGCCATACGGTTTAACGAATATTTTATTGCTACGCAGTTTCACCCCGAGGCAGACCCGTTGGGTATAAAAACTATGCTGCTGCGCGAGGAGAAGAAAGAAGAAGTAATAAACGAACACGGCGAAGCCAAGTACAAAGAAATGCTGCAACGCCTGGACGACCCGGATAAAATTGCCCATACCCAAAGCACCATCATCCCTAACTTTTTGGATGAGGCGATATTGGGGGTAGAACAATTGTAGCCGGAGGCCACCACTGCTTTATAAATAATCGTGGTCTACCAGCCAGCGCGCTATTACTTTTAAGGTCTCCTGATTGCGGTCTATCCCTTCGCTTTTAGCTATCATAGCACCGTAAGTACCGCTGCCTTTTATAGTAACTTGTTGGGTTCGTCCGTCTTTATAAGTAGCAACAGTAAAGTTTTTAGCGCCTTGGCCGCCTGCAAAATCAACTTTTGCTAATTGTAAGCCGCTTGGCAGGCTAAACTCATAAGAATCATATGCACTGTTACTGGTTACATCTTTGAAGATGCCGATAGCGGTTTCACCCTGCAACACCTGGTTTTCTTTAATGGTTACGCCCATCATCCGGTTGCGGCGCACCAAGTCGTAATTTATTTGCACTTTAGGGTTTTTCCCTTTTGTTGCAATAAGCTCGGTTATTTTAACGGCATCTAATTCATCATTCACAATGATGCCGCTTTCGCCTATAAGTTTTGCGAACGACTTTTCGGGGCCTAGTTTGCTAAGATTGAAGATAGCTACCTGCCCGCTACTTAAGAATGTAAAACGATAATAAAACACCAGGTCGTTATTTCCGGGCGTAAAATCTGTTGCTACTGTAGCAATTACCAATTTTTTACCAGCCATGTTAATGGCCTCATAGGTGCTGGTAAAACCAAAATTCTCGCTGTCTTTTATTTTATTTACGGTGGCTATGTCTTTGCCATCAACTTTGATGGTTTTGCTTTTATACTCTATCTTTTGGGCGGTAGCTGCATTTACAACTAACGCGAATGCAATGGTTAATAATAGGAGTGTTTTTTTCATGGCGAATTGGTTTAGGTTGCTGGCGCTTGGTTCATCCTGGCCTGTATTTTTTATTGGATGAAATTAGCACTTACTTATTCATTATCAAATTTAAAAAAACTTATTATTGTAAAAGATTGCTTTAACATCAGGCTTTGCCGGTCGTTTCCAAGGCTTTATTAATGGAAAGCACCGTATTTGTAGTTCCGGAACGATAATTACTGCGCTTACGCTGCTATTACAAACATTACCCACCATGAACCCATCTATCAGAAGCACCTACAACCAAAACTTTACCGAAGAAAAATATGCGGAGTTTTTACTGTCGCTAAACGACGGGTTGAAAAATCCGATAGAGTTCCGTATTGCGGAGACGCCGGTTTTTCTAACGGATGATTTTAGGAATAAACTGCTACAGGCTGGTGAAGAGATAGTGGCCACTATACTAAAACCAGGTTTTAAAGAACTTACCGAGCGGGCTATACCCGAGCAATGGCGGGTTGCCAACGAGAACGGGCATTCTCATTTTATGGCTTTAGATTTTGGGGTTTGTAAGGATGAAGCAGGTAATATTGTTCCTAAACTGATAGAGATGCAGGGGTTCCCGTCATTATATGGTTTCCAGGTGCATTTGGCAGAGAACTACAGGCATACCTTTAATATCCCCGGCAACCAAACTATTTATTTTAATGGCTTGGATAAGGCAAATTACCTCGATCTGCTTAAAAAAACTATCCTCGGCCCATACCAGCCAGATGAAGTGGTGCTGATGGATGTTAACGCCCCCACCCAAAAAACCGCAGTGGATTTTTATATTACCGAAGGTTACATCGGCACACCCGTAGTATCGCTTTCCGACTTAATTCAGGAAGGCAACCAACTGTTTTACATGTGCGGTGAAGAGAAGAAACGCATTAAACGCATCTACAACCGCCTGATATTTGATGAGATAGACGGCGACCCGGATATATTTAACCGCGTGGTTGATATCCGCCAGCCGCTTGATGTGGAGTGGATAGCGCACCCCAACTGGTTTTACCGCATCAGTAAATTTACCATGCCTTTCCTGGAGGGCGATTATATCCCCAAAACACAGTTCCTGCACCAAGTAAAGAAAGTACCCGAAGACCTGCAGAACTACGTGCTTAAACCCCTCTTCAGCTTTGCGGGGCAGGGTGTTATTATTGATATTATGGACGGCGACATTGAGCAGATACCCGACCCACAGAACTGGATATTACAGGAGAAGGTAAGCTATGAACCCGTACTGGAATCGCCGGATATGGGCGTGAAGGTGGAGATACGCCTGCTGTACCTATGGCCCGATGGCGACGAGAAACCCACCCTCGCCATAAACCTGGCCAGGCTAAGCAAGGGCAAAATGATAGGAGTACGGTACAATAAAGATTTTGACTGGGTGGGCGGCACGGTCGCTTTTATGCATAAATAGTTAATAAATTAAGATATGGCGATAGCGAGGCCGATATTCAGGATATTTGATTATGCCAAAGCAATTGAATTTTATATCGATTGGCTTGGGTTTAATATTGATTGGGAGCACAAGGAAGGCGAATCGCCCATTTATATGCAAATATCATTGCAGGGTATTGTACTGCATCTTACAGAGCACCATGGCGATTGCACTCCTGGCGCACGTGTGCATATTGAAGATTTTAAAGGCCTGCGCGATTACCACAAACAGCTCATCGATAAAAATTATAAGTATTACCGCCCCGGCTTGGAAAAAGCCTCGTGGAACCCAAAGGCGCTTACGATGGAGGTTGGCGACCCTTTTGGTAACAGGCTTACTTTTACTCACTCCGGCAGTTAACCGCCCAATTTGCTCGGCCATATACTAACTTTATACTTTTTTAATTGTCTTTACGTATTATAAATGTATTAATTTTGCAGCATGAGCATACAGGCAATTATTATAGTTATATTATTTATTGCAGCGGTTTTGTACGTTGGCCGTATAGTGTATAATTCTATATTCTCTAAAAAGAGCTGCGGCGGTAACTGTAAATGCGGAGTAGACTTTTCTGCAGTAGAACCGCAAAAACAAGCCAAATAACTTATTGCATAATTTTGCCAAACCTAATCGTATTTTAAATACTCTTCATGTCCAACAAACAGGTCTTTCAGGCTGATAATCCCGGCAGGTGGAACCGCTTCAAATGGCTTAGCCGAATATTTTTAGTAGTAGTTTTATTTGGTGCCATAGCAGCCGCCATCACCATCACCTCTACAGAATACCCGCTGCTCCCCAACCTGGATCCGGCTCCAAAAAAAATATCTAAAGAAGACCTGGACGCGCTAAAAAAATCAAAACGCTATAAAGACTTTAAGGTAGAGAAGGCAGTTATAGAAGAAATTGCCCGCGCCCGCCGCCAGCACCAGTTAAATCACCCTAACAACGCCGACCGAATTAACGCTGCTTTTTACCGCCCATGGGAGCCTCAGGCCTATAATTCGCTGCAGCAGCACATGCACCGGCTGGATATGGTAGTTACCGAAGGTTTTGGGTTTAGCCAAAAGGCCGATACGCTAAAGGTGCAGATAGATACCGGCCTCATCAACCTCAATAAAAAGTATAAAAAACAAATACTGGTTACCCTTAATAACTACGATAACCTAAAAGGCGGCTATGATGTAGAAGAGGTAGAGCATATTTTCGCCAATAAAAAGTTACGCACTGCTTTTATTAACAGCCTTGTTACCAAACTAAATTTTTACAAGTTCCAGGGCGTTAATGTGGATTTGGATGATGTAAAAGACCGTAACAGCAAAAATTACATCGCTTTCCAAAACGAGCTTTACGCTACGCTGCATGCAAAGGGTTTGTTGGTTACCCAGAATATTGTGCCCGAGGATGAGGAATATGACCTGAAGCGCCTGCAACACATCAACGATTTTATCTTTGTGATGGCTATCGATCAGCATTACGATGGCAGCAACGCCGGCGACATAAGCAACCAGCATTGGGCCGAAGAGTTACTGGACGAGGTGTGCTCGCAAATACCAAGCGAGAAGGTGATTTTTACTATTGCCGCCGGCGGGTACGACTGGCCTGAGAACAGTATAGGTGTACCGGCAGGCTACCAGCAGGTTATTAGCACCGCGAAGGAAAAAAAACAGAAGATCATTTTCGACCCGGTATCTGCCAACCTGCATTACAAGTACCTGGGCAACGATGGCTTTAACCATACCGTGTATTTTGCCGATGCCGCCACCAACTTCAACATTATCCGCATGGCGGATGACTGGTCTACCGGTGGAGTAGCGCTGTGGCGTTTAGGTGCCGAAGACCCGCGTTTATGGTCGTTTTTCCAAAAAAACCTTTCTCTCGATTCGTTAAAGAAAACAGGGATAGATATCAGGCATTTTAACACCGTTGGTTTAAACGATAAAATAGATTATGCCGGGGAAGGCGGCGAGGTACTTGATTTGATCACCACACCCGATACCGGTAAAATTGATGTGAAGATAGACACCAAAAACTTCACCATAACCAACCAAAATTATATTAAGCTGCCCACCAAGTATGTAATACGCAGGTATGGGCTTAAGCCGGGCAAAGTAGTACTAACCTTTGATGATGGGCCCGACCCTGATTTTACCCCGCGGATACTGGATATCCTCAAACGCGAAAAGGTACCCGCCTCATTTTTTGTTGTAGGCGCTATGGCCGAAAAAA
>NZ_CAMLOV010000044.1 GCF_946481715.1 uncultured Mucilaginibacter sp.
GGCCGCTTGCCAAAACCCATCCTTAACTTATATGGCACTTACTGCCCGTGCAGCAGATTACGCCGTAGATCAGCTTAAAAAAGGTAATATTTAATTTTTAATAGCTATCAAAATGACTGACAAGAAAGAAGAGACCCCAGCCTCCGGCGCGTCCAGGCGGGATTTTATTAAGAATACTTCGTTGGCAGCTGCCGGTTTTATGATTGTACCGCGCTTTGTTTTGGGCGGTAAGGGTTATAGGGCACCAAGTGATATGCTGCAGGTAGCGGGTGTTGGTGCCGGCGGTAAAGGCGAAAGCGATATTGCCAACTTTGCTAAAAGCGGCAAAGCGGATATAGCTTTCCTTTGCGATGTGGATGACCGCCGCGCCGCCAATTCGGTAAAGCGTTTCCCCAAAGCAAAATATTATAAAGACTGGCGCGAGATGTTAGATAAGGAAGGAAAGAATATCGATGCGGTATCTGTTTCCACTCCCGATCATAACCACGCTATTGTGGCCCTTGGCGCAATGCAGCTGGGTAAACACGTTTATGTTCAAAAGCCATTAACCCACGATATTTGGGAAGCAAGGGAACTTACCGCCGCTGCCAAAAAATACAAAGTGGTAACACAAATGGGCAACCAGGGTGCATCAAACGATGGCACCCGCCAGTTGGCCGAGTGGTATAACGCAGGGCTGATAGGCGATGTGCATACCGTATACTGCTGGACAAACCGCCCGGTATGGCCGCAGGGCATACAATGGCCAACCACAAAAGCAGAAGTGCCCAAAGAATTGGATTGGAACTTGTGGTTGGGTACTGCGCCATACAAAGAATACGTAGATAAGTTAGTGCCGTTTAACTGGCGAGGATGGTGGGATTACGGTACCGGCGCCCTTGGCGATATGGGCTGCCACCTGGTAGAAGCACCGTTCCGTGTGCTTGGTTTAGAGTATGTAAAAGATGTACAGGCCAGCGTAGGTACCGTATATGTAGACGAGTTTAAACGCGGGCGCTTCCCAGAAAGTTGCCCACCCTCAAGCCATATTACCTTAACTTTCCCTAAAACCAAAAAAACCAAAGGCGATGTAACCGTACACTGGATGGACGGCGGTATACAACCCGAGCGCCCCCAGGAGCTTGGTCCTGATGAAAAGTTTGGAGATGATGGCAACGGTACATTGTTTATTGGTACAAAAGGAAAAATGATAGCCAGCACGTACAGCTCTAACCCGCTGTTGCTGCCAACATCGCGCACCAAAGAAGTTAATGTAAAACAAACTTATGCACGTGTGGAAGGGCAGTCGGAAGGCCACTATAAACAATGGGTAGAGGCTTGTTTGGCAGGTTACGGTAAAATGGAGGTAAGTTCGCCATTTGAAACCGCGGGCCCGCTTACCGAAGCTTTATTGATGGCAAACCTGGCCGTTCGCGGGCATGATGTTGTGCCGAAAGGCAAATCGGAAAGCGTAAAATTACTGTGGGATAACAACGCCATGAAAGTTACTAACTTTGATGAAGTAAACCAGTTTGTAAAACGCGAATACAGGAAAGGCTGGTAACGCTTGGCAGCACTAATTAACAGATCACTAATTCAAAAAAATTAAATAAAATGAATAGAAGAGACGCATTAGGCAGGGTTGGTTTAATCCTTGGCGGAACTATCATCGGGGCAGAGTTTTTTATATCAGGATGTAAATCGGGCAGCAGCTTAAATACTGACGACCTGGCTGCCCCGGAAACCACCGCGTTTTTAGACGAAGTTGGCGAAACCATATTGCCTGCAACCAGCACCCCGGGTGCAAAGGAAGCCAAAGTAGGCGCATTTATGGCCGTAATGGTAAAAGATTGCTACACCGAAGCCGACCAAAAGGCCTTTAAAGAAGGCATAGGTAAACTGGATGAGGCCAGCAGCAAAAAATTCAGCAAAAAATTTATGGAAGCCACTCCGGCGCAACGTACCGAGCTTTTAACTGAGCTTGATAAAGAAGCTAAAGAGTATGCAACAAAAAGGAATGCAGACGTTGAGGCAGACAAAGCTAAGCACAAAGGCGAAAAGGATTACAAAGCTGCGGATGTGCCTAACCATTACTTCACCATGATGAAACAATTAACCTTGCTGGGTTACTTTACATCAGAAGTAGGCGCCACAAAGGCACTGCGCTACGTACCGGTACCGGGCAAATACGATGGCAACTATCCATACAAAAAAGGCGACCGCGCCTGGGCCCTTTCATAGGAAAAACCCCACCCAAACCCTCCCGACAAGGAGGGATTTTTTTTAATCTTTTCTTGGGCGGGATTTTAAGAATACTTATTATATTACGCACCTGTTAAATGAAAATTAAATTTCCCAAATCGCTCCCCACCGGGTAGCACTTTAGAAGAGACAAATAGACTAAATATGAGTAAAAGAAAATTGCGAATGGGCATGATCGGCGGCGGTAAGGATGCCTTTATTGGCGCTATACACCGCATTGCCGCTAACATGGATGGCCAAATAGAATTAGTTTGCGGGGCATTAAGCGTTAACCCCGAAATTGCACAGGAAAGCGGCCGTATCCTTTTCCTGGATGAGAGCCGCATCTACAATAACTTTGATGAAATGTTTAAGGCTGAGGCAAATATGCCTGCTGATAAACGAATGGATTTTGTAACCATTGTTACGCCAAACTTTGCCCATTTTGCCCCGGCGATGCAGGCTTTGGAGAACGGCTATAACGTAGTGGTAGAAAAGCCGGTAACCTTTACGCTCGAGGAGGCCCAAAAACTGAAGGCCAAGGTAGAAGAAACAGGCCTGATGCTGTTGCTTACCCATACTTACGCCGGCTACCCAATGGTGAAAGAAGCTAAGCAGATCATTAAAGCCGGCTCGCTTGGTAAAGTGCGCAAAATATATGTAGAATACATACAAGGCTGGTTGCATCGCCTATCCGAGCGCGAAGGCAATGCACAGGCATCGTGGCGTACCGACCCATCAAAATCGGGCAAAAGCGGTTGCATGGGCGATATAGGCACACATGCCGCACACCTGGCAGAATATATTTCGGGCAAAAAAATCACACAGTTAAATGCTTCCCTAAACATTGTAGTGGACGGCCGCATGCTGGATGACGACGGCGCGGTATTATTAAGATTTGAAGATAATGTAACCGGCACTTTAACCGCATCGCAAATTGCTGCGGGTGAGGAAAATGCTTTAAAAATACGCGTTTATTGCGAAAACGGCGGTTTAGAGTGGGCGCAGCAGGAGCCAAACACCCTTACTGTAAAATGGAGCGACAAACCAGCACAAACGCTTCGCGCCGGCAGCGGTTATACCGATAGGCTATCAAGCTATGCAACACACAACTGCCGTACGCCGGGAGGCCACCCCGAAGGTTACCTGGAGGCATTTGGCAACCTGTACCGCAATTTTGCTTTGGCATTAAGTGCAAAGATAGAAGGTGCAGAGCCTAAGGAAGAATGGCTGGATTTCCCATCTATCGATGATGGTATCCGCGGTATGGCATTTATCAATAACGTGGTTGCATCAAACAACAGCGACCAAAAATGGACTGATTACGTTATCTAATAATACACATGAACACTATAAAAGGGCCGGCGATATTTTTAGCACAATTTGTAGGCAACGAAGCGCCTTTCAACGATTTAAGCTCCATCTGTAAATGGGCAGCGGGGCTTGGCTATAAAGGCGTACAGCTACCCACAAACGACCCGCGTTTTATCGACCTGCAAAAAGCGGCAGAAAGCAAAACCTATGCCGACGAAATTAAAGGCATTGTAAACGCCGCCGGTTTAGAAATTACCGAGTTATCTACCCACTTACAAGGCCAGTTAGTTGCCGTAAACCCGGCGTACGATTCATTGTTCGACGCTTTTGCGCCGGATAGCTTGAAAAACAACCCGGCCGAAAGGCAAAAATGGGCTGTGCAGCAGTTAAAATATGCTGCCAAAGCATCGCAAAACCTTGGGCTGAATGCACACGTTACTTTTAGCGGCGCGCTAATATGGCAAACAGTTTACCCCTGGCCGCAACGCCCTGCAGGCCTGGTTAATACCGCATTTACCGAGTTGGCCAAACGCTGGGAGCCTATCCTGAACGTGTTTGACGAGAACGGCGTAGACCTTTGCTACGAGATACACCCGGGCGAGGACCTGCACGATGGCATCACTTACGAAATGTTTTTGGAGAAAGTAAACAACCACAAGCGTGCGTGCTTGCTTTACGATCCATCGCACTTTGTGCTGCAAGCGCTGGATTATTTAGAGTACATTGATATTTACCACGAGCGCATTAAAATGTTCCACGTAAAGGATGCCGAGTTTAACCCTACCGGAAGGCAGGGCGTTTACGGCGGCTACCAGGACTGGATAAACCGCGCCGGCCGTTTCCGCTCATTGGGCGATGGGCAGGTAGATTTTAAAGCCATATTCAGTAAATTAACCCAATACAATTATAAAGGCTGGGCGGTATTAGAATGGGAATGTGCATTAAAACACCCCGAAGACGGTGCGAGAGAAGGCGCACAGTTTATAAAAGACCACATCATCCGGGTAACCGACCGTACTTTTGATGATTTTGCCGGATCAGGCTCTGATGAAACATTTAACCGTAAGCTTATCGGCTTATAATATTGAGAAGAATTTAAACCAATTAACCCCAAAACCTAATTAAAAAAATGGCCACTACTACAATTAACCGTACACAGTTATTCCGGGCGAGTTGCCTGGCCCTGCTGGTAACTTCATTATCCTTTGGTATCCGCGCGGGTATCTTAAATAAACTTGGGGTAGATTTTAACCTTGATAAAGAGCAACTTGGCACCATCACCGCAACAGCATTTTGGGGCTTCCCTTTGGCCATGATATTCGGCGGCGTTATAGTTGATATCATCGGTATGAAAAAGTTGCTTGTTTTGGCTTTCGTGTTCCATTTGCTGGGCATCGCATTGACCATTTGTGCGCCGTATTTCCCAAGTCCTTACTGGGCCTTATTCCTATCTACCCTGCTGGTAGGTTTAGCTAACGGCACTGTAGAAGCAGCTTGTAACCCCTTGGTAACTTCGCTTTATACCGAAGAAAAAACCACCAAATTGAGCCATTTCCACTTGTGGTTCCCGGGCGGTATCGTAATAGGTACGCTTCTGGTTACCTTGTTTAGCAAACTCGGCTTTGGCTGGCAGATACAGGTGGGCACTATGCTTGTCCCCACCCTTATTTATGGTTATTTGTTCTCTAAACTCGATTTCCCGGTTACCGAACGCGTGGCATCAGGCGTAAGTATGGCCGGTATGTACAGGGCACTGCTTAATCCGCTGTTCATTTTCATGATGATATGCATGTTGGGTACCGGTATTACCGAGCTGTTTACCGGGCAATGGATAGATGTATTGCTGAAGAACGTGAGCAGCAACGCCATCCTTCTGCTTACGCTGGAAACGGGTATCATGGTAGTTGGCCGCGCGTTTGCTAAGCCGATTTTGAAGCAGTTCACACCTCAAACCGTGCTATTGTTTTCAACCATACTTGCGGCGCTTGGCCTATACTTATTAAGTACACAATCGGGCAACACCCTGTTTTTAGCGGCTATTATATTCGGTATGGGCGTTTGCTTCTTCTGGCCGATGATGCTGGGTTTCGTGAACACCAACCTGCCAAAAACAGGTGCGTTAGGGCTCAACCTGATGGGTGGCGCGGGTATGTTCGCGGTATCTATCTACACCATATTTATGGGTAAATATTATGATGATATCGTTAAAGCGGCAGCAGGCGATAATACCAAAGCAGGCGTAATGGTATTGCAGGCAACGTTGGTAATACCCATCGTACTGATCGTGGCTTTTGCCGGGCTGGTTATATACATGCGCAGCAGAGGCAAAACAGCACCTTTAGCAAACCCGGTAGTTTAAATAAATTATCGGCAGTAAGTTAAAAAGCTGTATTTTTCGGAAGTTTTAAATTCTATAATATATTACCCCATGAAAAAAGTTTTTATTGTTTTAGGCCTTAGTTTAGTGATAGCGGCATGTGGTGGCAGCAAACCCGGCGAAGGCGATGGCAGCGATACCGGCAGCACTACGGCAACCGATCAGGCAGCCAAAGCGGCTCAGCCTAATGCAGATACATCGGCTAACAAAATTGGCACCGAACCGGCAGCTGCAGGCAAAGGCGCTACCTTAATTGCAGGAAGCGATTGTACCACCTGCCATAAAGAGCACGAGAAGGTGATAGGGCCTGCGTTTGCCGATATTGCAAAAAAATATACAGCAGCAGACGAAGAAAAGCTTGCCAAAAAAGTGATAGCGGGCGGTGCCGGCAACTGGGGCGATATAGCTATGACCCCGCACCCCACCATCTCGCTTGATGATGCAAAAGAAATGGTGAAATACATCTTATCGGTAAAGTAACCCGATAAGTACAAATCAATTTTAGTTATACCGGTGGAGCCTGTCTTTTTGGTGCCCGCCGGTATAAATTAAAAATAACCGCTGTGCCGGCTTAAAGCTTTTATAGGCGCGTATATAACCTCCGCTTCAAAATCAGCCCGCCAATTATGACAGTAACAACTCGTATTAAGCTATCTACCATGATGTTCCTCCAGTTTTTTATCTGGGGTGCATGGTTTGTAACTATGGGGACGTACCTGGGCAAAATATTAAGCGCAACAGGCGTGCAAAACGCAACAGCTTATTCCAGCCAGTCGTGGGGAGCCATCATAGCGCCCTTTATTATAGGATTAATTGCCGACCGTTATTTTTCTGCCCAAAAAGTTTTGGGCATTTTACATTTAACCGGGGCAGCTATCCTTTACTACATTACAACCATTACAAACTTTAGCGCATTCTTACCGGCTATATTTGCTTACATGATCGTTTACATGCCAACCCTGGCATTGGTAAATTCCGTATCCTTTAGGCAAATGACAAACCCGAGCAAAGAGTTCCCGCCCATTAGGGTTTTTGGGACCGCAGGCTGGATAGTTATAGGCCTGTTTATAGGATGGCTGGGCTGGGAGAAAACCGGCACGTTGAACGAGACATTTAGTACTATCGTCGGCAGTAGCCTTTCTTCCTTTTTACAAGGCGGCACACTTATCTTAACTTTTAAGACTGCGGCAGCGGCCTCATTGCTATTAGGCTTGCTTAGCTTTACGCTGCCAGCTACGCCTCCTGCAAAAAAAGGGCAGAAAACTTCATTTCGCGATATTATTGGACTGGAATCCATAGGCTTGTTAAAAAACAAATCGTATCTGGTGTTTTTCCTGTCATCGGTAGCTATCTGCATACCCCTGGCCTTCTACTATAACTTCACCAATTCTTTTTTAAACGAGGTTGGTATGAAAGAAGCAGCAACCAAACAGTCGTTCGGGCAAATGTCTGAGTTGGCCTTTATGGCTTTAATGCCGCTATTCTTTATCCGCCTTGGCGTTAAAAAAATGCTTGCTGTTGGTATGCTTGCGTGGGTATTAAGGTATGTGTTTTTTGCCTATGGCGATGTTGGCAGCAATTATTGGATGCTGATAGCCGGTATTGTACTGCATGGCATTTGTTACGATTTTTTCTTTGTAACCGGGCAAATTTATACCGATAACCTTGCCGGAGAGAAGTTTAAAAGCGCGGCACAGGGCTTTATTACGCTGGCTACCTACGGTGTGGGTATGCTTATTGGCTCGTATATATCCGGCCCGATAGTAGACAACTGGAAAACATCTGCGAGCACACACAACTGGACTAGCATATGGCTAATACCGGGCGGCATTGCAGCTGTTGTATTGATCGTATTCTTGCTGTTCTTTAAAGATAAAAACCAAATACAAACCAGCCCGTCGTTAGAAATTGATGGCGAACCAGAAGGGCGTTTAGAAGTATAATAACCATGAAAAACCAAAACAGGAGAACGGCCATAAAAGGCCTTTTAGCAGGTACCGCCGCCATTGGCGCATCGGGCATGTTATCGCCTTTCACAACCGAAGGAAAAGAAATAATGGCTGATAAATTGAAAGGAAACATTAACCACGCAGTTTGCCGCTGGTGTTACGGCGATATTTCGCTGGACGACCTTTGCGCGGCCGCCGTAAATATCGGTATAAAAGGCATCGACCTGGTCGGCCCCGGTGATTGGCCTACCCTAAAAAAGCATGGCTTATTTTCGAGCATGTGTAATGGGGCCGAAATAAACCTAACCGATGGTTTCGGCGATAAAGTATACCATGCCGAATTGCAAAAGCGCTATACCGAAATGATACCCAAAGTAGCCGAAGCAGGATATAAAAACCTAATATGCTTTAGTGGCAGCCGCCGTGGTAAAGACGATGAAACGGGCTGGAACAATTGCGTGGAAGGCCTTAAACCTTTGCTGCCTATTGCCGAAAAACACGGCGTGGTATTGGTGATGGAACTGCTGAATAGCAAAATTGACCATAAAGATTACCAGTGCGATAGGGTAGAGTGGGGCGCCGAGCTTTGTAAAAGGCTGAACAACGAAAACTTTAAACTGCTGTTTGATATTTACCACATGCAAATAGATGAGGGCGATGTTATCCGTAATATCCGTGCTTACCATCAGTATATAAACCACTATCATACCGGCGGTGTACCCGGCCGTAACGAAATTGACGATACCCAGGAGCTTTACTACCCGGCCATTATGAAGGCGATTGTAGAGACGGGGCACAAAGGTTTTGTAGCACAGGAATTTATCCCCAAACAAAAAGATAAATTAACCTCGCTGCGCAAGGCTGTACACATATGCGACGTTTAAACCTTAGTGGTATTTAAACGTCTTAGTTCGGATTATAAACAAACATAAATGACAACCAGAAGAAATTTTTTGGCACAGGCAGGCTTAGCTTCGGCGGCATTGATGCTGGCGCCACAGTTACTATCGGCAAAAGAAAAAAACGGCGTTGGTCTGCAATTATACAGCTTGCGCGACCAACTGCCTAAGGATGTGAAGGGCGTAATTGCAAACATCGCAAAGGCAGGCTACTCGGAAGTAGAAACTTTCGGTTACTCTAAGCAAGGCGGTTTTTGGGGGTTAAGCGCAAAGGAATTTAGCGCTTTGCTAAAAGCAAACGGCTTAACTACCCCAAGCGGCCACTACGGTTTGGATGAGTACTTCGGCAGCGGTAAAACAGACCAACTGAACAGCTACATCGAAAGTGCACATGCAACCGGCCAAACCTATATTATTATCCCAGGCATAAATCACGAGTTTATTAAAACAGCAGCTGATTTTAAAGCTGTGGCTGAGAAAATGAACAAGATAGCCGAGATATTAAAACCACAGGGGCTAAAATTAGGCTACCATAACCACAACTTTGAGTGGAAAGAAACCGAGGGAACTACTTTTTACGATACCATTTTAAACGATACCGACCCTAAATTGGTAAACATGGAAATGGATATTTATTGGGTAGTGCGAGCGGGTTATGATCCTTTGGCGATATTTAAAAAACACCCTGGCCGGTTTACTTTTGTGCATGTGAAGGATATGGATAAAACCAATCACGAACTGAACACAGAAATAGGCAACGGTACTATCGACTTTAAAGCAATACTTGGGCAGGCAAAGTTAGCAGGCATCAAACATTTTATTGTTGAGCAGGAGAACTTTACTAATATCGACCCATACCAAAGTATAGCACAAAGCAGCAGGTACATCAAAAATTTACTTGCCGTTTAGTATTAGTACGAACCAATAATCTAATAAAATATGAAACACCAATTAATATTCACCGCATTGCTTTCGGGCAGTTTTTTTGTGGCGACCGCGCAGCAGGGTGCCAAACCGGAGGATACCGAAAAATGGGAGCCGGTACCGAAGGTAGTTACTGCAGGTAAAACAACCAGCGATGCCCCGTCTGATGCTATTGTATTATTCGATGGTAAAAACCTGGATGAATGGGTGAACGTAGCCGACGGTAGCCCCGCCAAATGGGATGTTAAGAATGATGTGCTGACGGTAAACAAGTCGACAGGTAACATACAAACCAAAAAATCATTTGGCAGCTACCAGTTGCACATCGAATGGAAAGTGCCTGCCAACATTACCGGTACCGGCCAGGGGCGTGGCAATAGCGGCGTGTTCTTAGCGTCGATAGGCAAGGGCGATTTGGGTTACGAATTGCAGGTATTAGATTCGTACAACAATAAAACCTACGTAAACGGTATGGCAGGCAGTATTTACAAGCAATTTATCCCGCTTGCGAACCCAACCAAGCCGCCGGGCGTATGGAACGTTTACGATGTAATATGGACCGCCCCCACCTTTGATGGTGATAAAGTAAAAACCCCGGCCCGCGTTACTGTTTTATTTAACGGCGTACTGGTAGAAAACAATATCGAACTGCTTGGCCCAACGCAATACATTGGCGCGCCGGGTTACCGCGCAGCCCATGGCCCAAGCCCAATAAAGCTGCAGGCCCACGGCGATAAAAGCGAACCGCTTAGCTTCAGGAATATTTGGGTGAGGGAGTTGTAAAAAACCTCTTGCTCGTTTGATATAAAAGCCGGCTTTCTGGAAAGGGGAGCCGGCTTTTTTTATACAATCCTGCGCTATTGGCAAATGCAAGCCAGCAGAGGGCAGTGATTCCTTCACCCCACCTTTTCATAATAACTAATCCCCGCCGCGCCATAATTCCGTAGCACATCCACGGCTTCCTGGGCAAGGCGGGCGGTTTTGGTGGTAATGTTCATTACTACCTGTGGCCCGTATGCTGCCGGGATTAATTCAATGTCTTCTTCCAAAAACTCGTTGCCCAGCAGGTATTCATGGGCATCTTGTGCGTGTGCTGTATCGTCAAAGGTGGCGGTGGCAATATGTGGTGTCATTGGCTGCTATGTTTGTTGGTATGCAACAGTTTAATAGTTCATTTGTTCACTGGTTCAATAGTTCGCTGGTGTATGGTGCCTAACTTATTGGTAAGGCAGGCTTCAGCTTTACCTTTTAGTTTTCGCCTTTTACCTTTTACCTTTCCCCTGCTTTCTTGTTCTTTTTAAGAAAAAGTATTAAGTATCAATTTCTTTTTTGTAAATTTTGAACTTATTTACAGGCACATCGTATAAGTGCCAGTTAGCCATACCATATAAACATATTTCTTAGATAACCCTATTAATGTATAAACGTTTTATACTCGTCCTGGCAGTACTCGGTGCCTTAAATTGCTATGGGCAAAACCCAAGCATGAAATTTGAACACCTGGGCAAACGGGAGGGCTTGTCGCAAATAAATGTAGAATGTATTATACAGGACAGCCGGGGGTTTATTTGGGTGGGCACCCGCGATGGGCTTAGCAAGTATGACGGTTACAGTTTCACCCATTTTAAGCACGACCCGCAAGACCCTACTTCGCTTAGCAGTAGTATGGTATCTGATATTGTGGAGGATAAAGAGGGAAATATTTGGATAGCAACCATTATAGGGCTAAATAAACTCGATCGTGGTACGGGCCGTTTCTTAAAATTCCTGCATAACGACAAAGACCCCACCTCTTTATCAGACAATATCTTGAAAAAATTGGCGGTAGATGAGCTTGGCAATATTTGGGTAGGCGGGCAAAGCGGGCTTGATTACCTGGATACCAAAACTAACAAATTTACAAAGCATTTTAAGCACGACCCTAAGAATAGCAACAGCATCAGCGATAGCAAACTGAACTATGTTTACCTGGCGCCGGATAAACGTTTGTGGGTAGGTACCATGGAGGGCGGCTTAGATTTGTTTAACGCCGCAACGCAAACCTTTAGCCACTACAGGCATAGCGCCACAAATCCCAATTCTATATCAAGCAATAATGTAAGGTGTGTGTTTCAGGATAATGCAAACCGTTTATGGATTGGTACTTTAGATAATGGCCTCAGCAAGCTCGACCTCAAAACCGGCTTAATTACCCGCTACCTCTACACCGGGCAGCCAAAGAATTCCATATCAGGCAATACCATTTATAGCCTTAATATGGACGAGAACAACAATCTGTGGATAGGGAGCGAAAATGGAGGATTATGTATCCTTAACCCCGAAACAGGTAAGTTTTATACGTACAAGCACGACGATATTGACAAAAGCAGCCTCACCGGCAATACGCTTTACAGTATTATAAAAGATAACCAGGGCAATATGTGGCTTGGCGCTTTCAGCGGCGGCATTAATTTGTTTAAACGCAGTACCGAAAGCTTCACGCATTACAGGCACACCTCATCGGCCAATAGCCTCTCAAACGATTTTGTGCTGGCCGTATACGAGGATCCCGAGAAAAATGTGTGGGTGGGTACCGATGGTGGCGGGCTAAACAAGTTCGATTATAAAAATGGCAATGTAACCCATTACAAGCAACAGCCAGGAAAAAACAGCATAACCGGCAATTTTGTGCTCACCATTAACCAGGATCACGAGGGCGATTTTTGGTTGGGTACCTGGGCCGACGGGGTGAGTATTTTCAACCCCAAAACCAATACTTTTACCAACCTCAAAAATCAGCCTGGCAATGCAAATAGCCTGCCAGGAAACAATATATATGCACTTACTCATGCCAAAGACAAAACAACCTGGATAGGCACCTATAACAACGGCCTTAGCCATTACGATAAAAAAACCGGGCAGTTTACAAATTATAAAAACAACCCTAATGACCCGCACAGCTTAAGCAGCGACAGGGTATACTCTTTATTGGAAGATAGCCACGGCAACTTGTGGGTGGGTACTTTTGATGGCGGGCTAAATTTGTTTGATAAAAAAACAAACTCGTTTACCCGTTTTCAACACCGAGCCAATGTGAACAGCCTGAGCGATGATAACGTGCCTGATATTTACGAAAGCCAAAACGGCAGTATCTGGATAAGCACGTTTACCGGCCTTAACCTTTTCGACCCGGTTACCCGGCACTTTACAGTTTACACAAAAAAAGATGGGCTGCCGGCAGATATTATTTATGCTGCCCGTGAGGATGACGATGGCAGAATTTGGGTAAGCACCAATAATGGCCTATCGGCGTTTGACGTAGCAAAACACACGTTTACAAATTACTCGGTAGAAGATGGTTTGCAGGAAGACGAGTTTAAATCGCACTCCGCCTTTAAAGGTGCTTCCGGAAGGCTTTATTTTGGTGGTGTTAATGGGTTTAATGCCTTTTCGCCGGGGCAAATACTAAAGCCAGCCGGGTTTTCGCCATTGGTAATCACATCGTTCGAGATCTTCAACAAAAAAGTAGCTGCCGCCAAAAACGGCGAGGACCTCTCGCCCTTAAAACAGGATATTTCTGATACAAAAAGCCTTACGCTTAATTATAAGCAATCTGTTATTTCGCTGGAATTTGCCGCGCTTGACTTTACTTCAGCTGATAAAAAGCAATACGCTTATATATTGGAGAATTTTGATAAAGAGTGGAATTTTGTTGGCACGCGGCATACTGCAACCTATACCAATTTACCTGCTGGCACCTACACTTTTAAAGTAAAATACCAAAACATGGCGGGGGTATGGTCGCCGGTAACCCCCGGCTTAACCATTGTAATACAACCTCCATATTGGTTAACATGGTGGTTTAAACTACTTGTGGTATTGCTTGTTGCAGGGATAATTTTAGCTATTTTCAGCCTGCGTATCCGCTCGATAAAAGCCCAAAAGGCCATATTGGAGAAACAGGTAGAAGACCGTACCGTACGCCTTGCCGAAATGAGCAAAAGCGAACGCGTATTGCGCGAAGAAGCCGAAAAGGCCCGCGAAGATGCCGAAAAGGCAAACCAGGCCAAAAGCATTTTCCTGGCTACCATGAGCCACGAAATACGTACCCCGATGAATGGCGTTATGGGCATGGCAACGTTGCTGGCCACAACCCCTTTAAACAGCGAGCAACAGGAATATACCGAAACCATCCGTACTTGCGGCGATTCGCTGCTGGGTGTCATCAATGATATACTTGATTTTTCGAAGATCGAATCGGGGAAGATGGAGCTTGATGAACAGGATTTCGACCTGCGTGATTGTATAGAGGGCGTATTGGATGTTTTTGCCGAAAAGGCTGCACGCACCAACCTCGACCTTGTTTACCAGGTGGAGCACAACGTACCCGCGCAGATAATTGCCGATGGTTTGCGCCTGCGGCAGATATTGATAAACCTGGTGGGTAACGCAATAAAATTTACGGCAAAAGGCGAGATATTTATTTGTGTAAAGTTAAAGGAGGCAATAGGCGATGGCTTTGAGCTTGTATTTGAAATACGCGATACCGGTATCGGCATCCCGCCAAATAAACTTAACCGTTTATTTAAGGCATTCTCACAGGTCGACTCGAGCACTACGCGCCGTTATGGCGGCACTGGGCTGGGCCTTGCTATAAGCGAAAAACTGGTTAAGCTAATGGGCGGCGATATCGGTGTAACCAGCCAGGTGGGCAAGGGTACCACCTTTACCTTTTCCATAATTGCAAAACCAGGTATAAAAGCCCAGCGCAATTACGTACACCTCAACCTGGAAGAAATTCAAAACAAACGCATATTAGTGGTTGATGACAATCCCACAAACCGCGATATCCTGCAGGAACAATTAAGGCAATGGAACTTTATCCCCATGATGGCAGATTCGGGCGATGCTGCTTTGGCCGTGCTATCGGGAGAAGAAACTGTGGATTTGGTGATATCAGACATGAACATGCCCGAGATGGATGGCGTAACCCTTGCACGTAAAATACGCGGTAAAGATCCGGCATTGCCCATCATCCTGCTTACATCGATGGGGAACGAGCAAAGCAAAAAGAACGCACACCTGTTTAATGCGGCTTTAACTAAGCCCACTAAGCACCAGGTGTTGTACAAGCATATTATAGAGCAACTTAAGTTAAACAGCGATGTAAAACACGAGGTGCAGCCGATAAAAACGCCGTTTTCTGAAGATTTTGCCAAACAACACCCTATAAATATTTTAATAGCCGAGGATAACGCCATTAACCAGAAACTGGCAAAGTATATTCTGAATAAAATGGGTTACAAGCCCGATATTGTAGATAATGGGCACGAGTGTTTAAACGCTCTTGTTGGCAAAAAATACGATATGATACTGATGGACGTACAGATGCCCGAGATGGACGGGTTAGAAGCTACCCGCTTTATCCGCCAAAATATGGAGCATCAGCCGGTTATCATAGCCATGACGGCCAACGCAATGGTAGAAGACAAAGAGGTGTGCCTTAACGCCGGTATGAACGATTATTTAAGCAAGCCCCTAAAGCTGCAGGAGATAATGAACGCGCTGGAAAGATGGGAACCCAATAAAGCTTCAATTTAGGCTTGGTTGTATCATAAATTCGATAACTTTACCATTCTTTTTATCATTTTATGAAACTATCCACATCTATACTTTTCCGCGCTGCTACGGCGGCAATGTTGTTTTTTGCAATAAACTTTGCAGCAGTTCAGGCTTCCGCATCGGGCGGATATTATTACCAGATAAAAATATACCACTTTAAGGATAAGGCACAGGAACAATCTGTTGATGCCTATTTAAAGGACTATTACCTGCCACAACTGCATAAGATGGGGCTGAAAAATATTGGCGTATTTAAACCTCAGGAAAGCGATACCGCTAAACGTACCTACGTTTTTATCCCCTTCAAATCGTGGAAGGATATGGAGGGCTTTGATAGTAAGGTAATAAACGCCGCAAGCGATGATACAGGTGGCAAAGATTATTTAGATGCTAATTATAAAACGCCGCCCTACGTGCGTACAGAGACCGTTGTACTCACAGCGTTTTCTACAAGGCCGGCACCAGTAGCGCCAAAGTTAACCGGCGATAGGGCTAGCCGCGTTTACGAATTGCGCAGCTACGAAAGCCCCACAGAAAAATACCACTATAATAAAGTTAAAATGTTTAACAGTGGCGAAACCGACCTTTTCGACAAGGTAGCTTCCAACGCCGTATTTTACGGCAGCGTTGTAGCCGGTAGCCACATGCCCAACCTTATGTACATGACCTGTTACAATAACATGCAGGACCGCGATAAACACTGGGAAGCATTTTTCGGTGCACCCGAGTGGAAGGGGCTTGTGGCAAATGAGGAGTTTAAAAACAATGTGTCAAAAAACGAGATAGTGTTTTTGCACCCTACAGAATACTCCGACTTTTAATTTGATTAATGAAGCGGGAAAAGCGGGATTACGACGCGGTTGTTGTAGGCTCCGGCCCAAACGGCTTGGCTGCGGCTATATTGATGCAGCAAAAAGGGCTGTCGGTATTGTTGCTGGAGGGCAAGGATGAGATAGGGGGAGGGCTACGCTCTGCCGAACTTACCCTGCCGGGCTTTAAACACGATATCTGTTCGGCCATTCATCCGCTGGCCGCCGCATCGCCATTTTTTAAAACCCTTCCGCTTACGCAATTTGGCTTACAATATATTTACCCGGAAGTTAATGCGGCACACCCTTTAGATGGTGGGAAGGCGGCCATATTAAAAGGCAATGTAGACGGAACAGCTGATTTGTTGGGGACAGATGAGCATACTTACCGGGCAATAATGGGTTCTGTTACCAAAGCCTGGCCATTAATTGATAAAGATGTACTTGGCCCTCTGCATTTTCCAAAGCATCCATTAATTATGGCAAATTTTGGGTTAAAGGCTATGCCGCCGTCCTCGTTTTTGATCAACAAGTTTAAAACTAACGAGGCAAGGGCCTTAATGGCCGGCATGGCGGCTCACTCTATGCAGCCCCTTACATATATGGCAACCTCGGCCATAGCATTGGTGCTTACGGCGGCCGGGCATTTACAGGGCTGGCCAATACCAAAGGGCGGTTCGCATAGTATAGCCAATGCATTGGCGGCTTATTTTACATCCATAGGCGGCACAATACAAACCGGTACATATGTAACATCGTTAAATCAGCTGCCATCGGCGCATGCGGTACTTTTTGATACCTCTCCAAAACAATTATTACAAATAGCCGGGCATAAATTTTCGTCAATTTACAAATGGCAATTAGAACGCTACCGCTACGGCATGGGCGTTTATAAGGTAGATTGGGCACTGGATGATGCTATACCATTCACCGCCGAAGGTTGCCGCAAAGCCGGAACTGTCCATATCGGTAATACATTTGAAGAGATCAAGGCGGCCGAGCAGCAAACCTGGGACGGCAGCCATCCCGAAAAGCCTTTTGTTTTGCTGGCGCAACAAAGTACGTTTGATGATAGCCGGGCTCCCGCAGGCAAGCATACCGCCTGGGGGTATTGCCACGTGCCTAACGGCTCCACCAAAAACATGACGGAGGCAATAGAAAATCAAATAGAGCGCTTTGCACCAGGTTTTAAAGAACGGATATTGGCAAAGCACACTATGGATACCCGCCAAATGGAAGAGTATAACGCCAATTACGTTGGCGGGGATATCAACGGCGGGGTGATAGATATCGGGCAACTATTTACACGCCCTGCACTGCGCTACTCGCCATATAAAACATCTGCCGAAGGCTTATATATTTGTTCGGCATCAACACCGCCCGGTGGCGGCGTGCATGGCATGTGCGGCTACTGGTCGGCAAAAAAAGCCTTAAAAGATGTATTTAATATTTCGGTTGATAGTTTATAGATTTATCACTTATGAGATTTAAGAAGATGTTATTCGCTGGTTTGCTACTGTTGCTGGTTTACCCGGCAATGGCGCAGCAAAAAAATAATTTTAAGCCGCAAAAGGCAGTATTGGAGGCCATCAGGAAAAATTTGGCCGATGCCGATGCGCAGTATAAATATATGGCCACACAACTGAAGCCCGAAGAGTTCCCCAAAGCCTTTCACCCCGAAACCGGGAAAATGGAAACAAGCAATTCGGGTTGGTGGTGTAGTGGTTTCTATCCGGGCACTTTGCTGGAACTGTACGAGCAAAACCACGATGCCGCCCTAAAAACCGAAGCAAACCGAATTATGGGCGTTTTGGCCAAAGAACAATACAACACCCACACGCACGACCTTGGTTTTATGATGTATTGCAGCTTTGGCACCGCAAATCGCCTGGAGCCCAAACCCGAATACAAACAGGTGTTGCTGAATAGTGCGAAATCGCTTTCCACACGGTTTAACCCGGCGGTGGGCTGTATCAAATCATGGGATTCTAAACCGTCGGATTTCCTGGTGATCATTGATAATATGATGAACCTGGAATTGCTGTTTTGGGCCACCCGGGAAACCGGCGACTCCAGCTTTTACAAAATTGCAGTAACGCACGCTAACACCACCATTAAAAACCATTACAGGTCCGATTATAGCTCATACCACGTTATTAATTATAATGCGCTAACTGGTGCCGTGCAGGAAAAGAAAACCGCACAGGGCTTTGCAGATCAATCGGCATGGGCAAGGGGGCAGACCTGGGGACTTTATGGCTTTACAGTTATGTACCGCGAAACCAGGGATGAAAAGTACCTTGAGCAGGCAAATAACATTGCCAAATTCCTGTTAAACAACCCCAATTTGCCGGCAGATAAAATTCCTTATTGGGATTTTAATGCGCCAAACATACCAAATGCCCTGCGAGATGCTTCTGCAGGTGCAATAATGGCCTCGGCCCTGCTGGAACTTTGCCGTTATTCGGATAAGGCCAGCGGGCAAAACTATTTTAAAACGGCAGAAACCATTATCAACACCTTATCGTTGCCAGCATACCGCTCCAAACCAGAAACCAATGGCGGCTTTATATTGCAGCACAGCGTTGGCCATTTCCCGGCGGGTACCGAAATTGATGTGCCTTTAACCTATGCCGATTATTATTTTGTAGAGGCGATGAAAAGGTATAAGGGATTTGCGGGGAAATGATTGGAATATCGAATTAGCCAGGACAGTCGGGGCAATTTATGTACGATAGCTGTAACAAAACTATAGTACCGATTTGAATTAACAAATAGATCAATTCAGTTTTAAAAAAGGAGATGTGCTTTTTTTTAAAAATGCAGCTGTATAATATAACGATAAATGCTACAAATAATGGGAGCATAAATAAATTAGCGTAAAATAAAAGCATACCAAAGAATCTTGCTTCACCTTCTAAATGACTTACATTGTGTATCGCAACTAAAACACACAATACCGAAGCGGTTGCGAATACGATGCGTAGAATGGTTTTAAAGGTTTCCATATTCTAAGGTATTTCTCAAATGTCTCCTCAGGTTCTCCTGACAAGGGAACCTGAGGGAGCGGATGCTCCTAATTCACTGCCCTTATCTTAATAACCAGCTTTTTAACCTTTCCGCCGCTTCTAATACCTGCTTGGTGTAGTTCGGCTGGGAAAAACAGGAAAAAGTAGTCGGGCGTTGCAGTATGTGCTTTGCCCTTGATGTAATAATTCTGCACATCTTTTGTTTCATCGTAAGGTTTGGTAATTACCAATAAGTCTTTTTTGCCTTGCGTGTATATGTCCTCTTTGCCTGATATGACGTAATGCAGGTCGATAAAATTCTTATGGGTTTCAAAGCCGGCGGTATCGAGTTTTTTTGGTTCAGGCTCGGTGATTATAGCGAATATGTTATCGCCATCGATTGGGTATTTGCCCGGTGCCATCAGCTCCAGGTTACGGTCGCGCAAAAAGGCTATTACTTTATCCCAGCCGGTTTTGTTGAGTTCGTATTGCCTGGCAAACTCCATTACGTTTAGCGGTTGCTCCGGGTTTAGTTTCAGCCCATTGGCCCAAACGCGTTCTTTAAGCCATGCTTTGGCCGTTTTTTCGGTCCACACCGTACGGCTGCCCTGCGCCATGCAAACGTTTGCGACGATTAATAACACCATTAGTGCGTATAAGCTTTTGTAGGCTGAAAAATGTTTCATAGTTTAGTTTATAATTTGAGGCACCGCAAATAACGATGCTGCAAAACCTATTTGAAAAATATAAATATAATAATCTGTATTGAAAGTATTACACAGCGTACACCCCGAAGATTTTAAAAGTTACCAAACGGGGCAAATCCGAAGCCGGTTTTTGATGGAAGGCCTTGTTGAACCAGGGGCGGTTAATTGCGTTTATACGCATTACGATAGGATGATAGTTGGCTCAGCAAACCCGCTAAGTACTGCGCTGAAACTGGAAAACTACCCAAACCTGCGCGCCAATTATTTTTTAGAGCGCCGCGAAATAGGGATCATTAACGTGGCCGGCGATGGCGAAGTAGTTGCCGATGGGCAAACTTACCAGCTTAAAAAGCTCGACTGCCTATATATTGGCAAGGGGGTAAAATCGGTTACTTTTTCCAGCACGGATGCGGCAAATACAGCAGTCTTCTATCTGCTTTCGGCCCCGGCGCATATGGCTTACCCAACCAGTTTTGTGGCTAATAAAGATGTTGTGAAGGTAAACGCCGGCACAACCGCTATGGCAAATGTGCGTGTTATTAATAAGTACATTCACGCTGAGGGTATAAAAAGCTGCCAGTTGGTGATGGGTTTAACCATACTTAAAGAAGGCAGTGTTTGGAACACCATGCCCCCGCATGTGCACGACAGAAGGATGGAGGCATACTTTTATTTCGATGTGCCCGAGGGGCAGAAGGTATTCCATTACATGGGTGAAGGCCAGGAAACCAGGCATATACTTGCTGGGAATTACGATGCAGTGGTTTCGCCGCCATGGAGCATACACGCCGGCGGCGGCACCTCCAGCTATAGCTTTATTTGGGGCATGGCAGGCGAGAACCTCGACTATACCGATATGGATGGTATTACAATAACAGATATCAAGTAAAAATTAATTATAATAAAATTGGAAAACAAATTTTCATTAGCCGGCAAAGTAATAGTTGTTACCGGCGGCACAGGTATTTTAGGTAACTCATTTGTAAATGGGATTGTTGAGGCAGGGGGAGCAGTGGGCATCCTTGGGCGTAATAGCGAGGTAGCAGAAGCACGCGCCGATGCTATCAACAAAAATGGTGGGCAAGCCATCGCTTTAATTGCCGATGCGATGAACGAAGGCGAATTAATAGCCGCTAAAGACAAATTACTGGCCAAATTTGGCCATATTGATGGTTTGGTTAACGGTGCCGGCGGCAATATGCCCGATGGTGTTTTACAACCTGACGAAGACCTGTTTGCCATGAAACTGGATGGCATGAAAAAAGTAGCCGACCTGAACCTTTGGGGAACGCTGATACCTACCCAGGTGTTTGGGCGCGAAATTGCCAAAACCGGCAAAGGGAGTATTGTAAACATATCTTCTATGAACTCGAAAAGCGCCGTAACCAAGGTGTTGGGCTACAATATGGGCAAGGCCGCGGTAGATTGTTACACACAATGGTTTGCTGTGGAATTGGCTAACCGTTACGGCGATGCCATCCGCATGAATGCGCTTGCACCGGGCTTTTTCCTTACCGAGCAAAACCGTAATTTGCTTACCACGCCCGATGGTGGTTACACCGCAAGGGGTGAAGCCGTTATACGCAACACGCCATTTAAGCGCTTTGGTCACCCGGATGAGTTGATTGGCGCATTAGTTTGGCTTTTAAGCGATGCTTCGGCGTTTGTAACGGGCTCGATGCTTTGCGTTGATGGTGGTTTCTCAGTGTTCAGCGGCGTATAATAACATTAAATATATATGGGTAAAGGGCGTTTAGAGGCATTTAGCGATGGCGTTATAGCCATTATAATTACCATTATGGTGCTGGAACTGAAGGTGCCACACCATGCCGATATTGAAGGCTTAAGGCCGCTTATACCTGTATTTGTAAGCTACGCGCTCAGCTTTATTTACGTAGGTATTTACTGGAATAACCACCACCACATGCTGCATGCTGCCAAATCTATAAATGGCGCCATTATGTGGGCAAATTTATTTTTTCTTTTTTGGCTGTCCCTCATTCCATTTGTTACTGGTTGGATGGGCGAGAACCATTTTGCCAAATGGCCCGTAGCATGTTATGGGATAGTGCTCATCATGAATGCAATATCCTATACCATCCTGGTAAAACTATTGATACGCCATCATGGCGAGCATTCGTTGCTGGCCAATGCTTTTGGTGGCGATATGAAGGGCAAAATATCATTGGCTATTTATGCCACCGCCATAGGGCTATCTTTTGTGCAATCGTGGCTTGGTTTTGCGCTGTACATAGTTGTGGCCATTATCTGGTTTATACCCGACCGCCGCATCGAAAATAGAATAGGAAAAGAAGAGGAACCACATCATGGCTAAATTTTTTGATGAGATCAACGATAAGCATCGTGAGTTTATAGAAGCCCAAAAAATGTTTTTTACGGCGTCCGCACCGCTTGATGCAGAAGGGCATGTAAACCTGTCGCCAAAAGGGATGGATAGCTTCCGCGTGCTGTCGCCTGTGCGCGTGGCGTATATGGATATCAACGGCAGTGGTAACGAAACCTCGGCCCATATGTTGGAAAATGGCCGCATCACCATTATGTTTTGTGCGTTCGACGGGGCGCCAAATATTTTGCGCCTGTACGGAAAAGGTTATACCGTTTTGCCGGGGTCGGCCGAATGGGGTGAGCTGTCGCCATTGTTCCACCTGCCGCTTGCCTCGAGGCAAATCATTATTGCCGACATACACAAGGTGCAAACCTCCTGTGGCTTTGGCGTGCCGTACTACGAGTACACCGGCGAACGCGACCAGGCGGTTAAATGGGCAGAAAGTAAAGGCGACGAAGGCATCGAAAAATACCAGGCAGAAAAAAACCGCATTAGTATGGATGGGTTGCCAACGGCAATGTTCGGCGAGTTTTGATTACGTCAATTCCTTCATCAGTCTATCAAAAGCTTCCTTCAATTCTGCCAGTTCGGTTTCAACTTTACTAAGGCGCGCTTCCAAATCAGACGATGATCGGCGAACGGGTTCATCAATAGCGTCATCTTCCGGTATAGTTCCGCCTAAAAGGTGGCGGTAGCGTACTTCTTTTTGCCCCGGGCGCTTTGGCAGTTGAAGCACATAAGGCATATCGCCATCGGCCAGTTTTTCTAAAATGGTTTGCACTTCGTCCAAATCGTCGAACTCGTACATCCTGCCCGAATTGGAATTGATCTCGCCGGGGGTAAGCGGGCCGCGCAGAATGAGCAGGCAAATAACCGTAACCTCGGATGGTACTACCGGAAACACGATGCCAAAATTATGTTTGTACTTTATAGCACGGCTGCTGCCGCCGGTTGCTGTGGATATTAGCCCTTTTCGTTTTAAAGTATCTAAGGCAAGTGTTACCTCGTTCTCGCTGTAATCAACTACAGGCTTGCGCGATGATTTTTGGTTACAGGCGGCCGTAAGCCCGTTTAAAGTCATGGGGTAATAGTCGGGCGTGGTTTTGCTTTTTTCCATCAGCGACCCCAGTACGCGCAGTTCGGTATCGTTTAAAACAGGTAAAGATTGCGGAGTATCCATACGCAAATATAGTATTTGTAGTGAATGGTGAGTAGTGGAGTGGTGAATGGTTTCTACGAAGGCAATGGTGATGACAGCACTGCGGTAGAAAGCCTAATTCCTTTTCTTCCCTCCTCTTTGGCGGTGCCCTAATCGGAACTGCAAAATATCCATGCCTGAATGGAAGGATTCTCAACTTTAAAAAAATAGAAAAATCTAAATACCTTCCTCACTATCTTCGCATCAATGACTGTAAGTATTTTGGGCTGCGGATGGTATGGATTGGCCTTGGCGAAAGCACTTGTTGCCGACGGAATAACTGTTAAAGGTTCCACCACATCGCAGGGTAAACTGGCTGTACTGAAAAGCGAAGGAATTGCCCCATTTCTTTTAGATATTTCCGGAAATTCACCGATTTTCCACGGTTTTTTTGATAGTGATGTATTAGTTATTGCTATCCCACCAAAAGCACGTTTGGGCGAGGGCGCAGGCCATGTGCCGAAGCTGCAGCGGGTGATAGATGCCTTACATGCCTCGCCCGTAAAAAAGGTTATCCTTATCAGCTCCACCGGTGTATATGCCGATTTGAATTGTGAAGTAACTGAACAAACACCGCCCAATCCTAACAAGCTGGCAGGCAAGGTGTTGCTGGAAGCAGAGCAGCTGTTTAGGCAACAAAACGCATTTAAAACAACCATCATCCGTTTCGGTGGCCTCGTAGGTCCGGGCCGCGACCCGGGAAGGTTCTTTGCCGGGAAAGTGGATATACCAAGCGGGCTGGCCCCAATCAATCTTATTCACCTCGATGATTGCGTAGGGATAACAAAAGCTATTATAAAACAAGGTGTTTTTGGCCATACTGTCAACGCTGTCGCGCCGCATCATCCTGCTAAAATGGTGTTTTACACGCAGTCAGCCACAAAATCAGGTTTGGAATTGCCCGAATTTTTACCGGAACTTAAGGAGTGGAAAATTGTAAACTCCGATATGGTAGGGAAGGAGCTTAACTACCAATATGAAATTGCGAATTGGTACGATTGGCTAGCGTAATTAAATAATATTGTGTGGGTTGCCTTTAAAGTAGGCAATCTTCGCTTCAAACAGTTCTGCCATTTTACCCGCCCGCCATTTTGCCTCATCGGCTTTTTCTCCGGCAAATAATTCATCAACAGTTTTTGTAAACAGTGCCATCCAGGCTGCAAAATGTTTGTGATCTACAGGTAACTTTGCGTGCGGCGGAAAGGGGCTGCCTAAATATGTATGTTCCTCTAACAACACCGTTTGCCAAAAACGGTACATCTTTTCTAAATGGACGCCCCAGTTATCTTGAATAACCGCATTAAAAACAGGGCCAAGCAAGGTGTCGGCTTGTATCCTTTGGTAAAAGGTATCAACCAATAACCTTATATCCTCTATCGTTAATATTTGCGGCTTTGTGTCCATTCCAATAAGCCTCAAAGTTACAATTTCGGCGTTAATTGCGCTGGTTTAATTCCCGTCAAATACCTACAGCCTCTTTATCTTAATGTTCTTGAACCACACATCGGCACCATGGTCCTGAAATGCTATATGCCCTCTTTTAAATGTGCCGAAATCCGGCCACTCTTTAAACTTACTGCCTGCCACCATTTGTTTCCACTTATCGTCCCATAACTTGGTTATCAGCACTTGCTCATCATTTACAAAAATATTTAATACCCCGTTGTTGGACAATACCAACGTTTTATTCCATTGTCCGGCGGGTTTTACCACCTCTTTACTTATCGACATCAGGTCGTACAAATCTCCCGCGCGGTGTTTTGCTATCTGCCCGTCCTCGTTTTCCCTGTTATCGGCAATCTGCGTTTCTATACCGGTGTGCCAGCTATATTCGTACTTTTTGGGATCTTCGTTTACGTAAAAAATAATGCCGCTATTTCCTGCTCGCGATATTTTCCACTCTACGCTCAGCTCAAAATTTTCGTATTCGGCATCGGTAACCAGGTCGCCGCCATTTTTGGTTTGCCAATCGGCTTTTTTCGAAGCATCTAAATGCAGTACGCCGTTCCCGGCTTTCCATGCTTTACCCACCTCGGTTTTGCCATAGGTGTGCCAGCCTTTGGTGCTTTTGCCATCAAAAATAGGCGCCCAGGAAGTGTCTTTTGTGGCTGTGCTATCTTCAGTAGCTGCAGTATTGTTTTGTGATGAATGGCAGCTGCTTAAAATTATAGCAGCACATGCTAAGAGTAAAAGTTTTTTCATGGTGGATAGGTGTTGAGGGCTTACAAAACATTATAAATTTCCTTTTTTCATTTCGGTTACTGCGTAGGTTGCCGCCCTTGCGGTAAGTGCCATATATAAAATAGATGGGCTTTGGTTGCCTGTGCTGGCCATGCAGGCCCCGTCGGTTACAAATACGTTTTTACAGTGGTGTAATTGGTTCCATTGGTTCAGCAGCGATGTTTTGGGATCTTTACCCATCCGTACGCCGCCCATCTCATGTATATCTAATCCGGGCGCCTGCTTATTATTATAAGTGGTGATGTTTTTACATCCAGCCTTCTCCAGCATCTCGCTGGTTTGGGTGTGGAAATCTTTCACCATCCGCTCGTCGTTATCATCATAACTTACGGAAGTAACCAGCAAAGGGATGCCCCATTGGTCTTTTTTATCTTCACTAAGCCTAACATGGTTGCTTTCCTTAGGTACTGTTTCGCCTTGCAGGTAGGCAAATACATGCCAGGGGCCGGGTTCGCACAGTTCATCTTTGTATTGTGCGCCTACCTGGCCTTGTGCCGTTTCTGGCATGTGCTGATCGCGGTAGGCGTTCATAAAGGTGGTGTACCCGCCAAAAAAATCTGTTTCCTGTTTATGCAGGTTGCGGAAGTTCACCAGTATCAAGTCCGTAGGGTTGCGCCCGAAATAATATTTATCCAGGAAGCCATCTATATCTGCAAACACTGAAGCCCGGTAATTATGGAAAGCAACGTATTTGCCCAATAGCCCGCTATCGTTCCCCAAGCCATTTGGAAAACGGTTTGATTTGGAGTTGAGCAGGACGAGGTTGCTGTTCAGTGCCGATGCATTGAGGAAGATTATCCGCGCTTTATATTCGATAACCTCTTTTGTATTGGCATCGATAACCCTGACGCCGGACGCTTTGCCCAGTTTTTCATCGTAGATAATGGAATGTACCACGGAATGCGGCCGTATAGTGAGGTTTCCGGTTTTTTTTGCCCAGGGTAGGGTAGAACTCACCGAACTGAAATACCCGCCAAACGGACAGCCACGCATACACATGTTACGTGCCTGGCAGCGGCCGCGGCCCTGGTCCAGGTGTACCTGTTGCGGATCGGTTAGGTGGGCCCACCGGGCATGCACCAGGTGCCGGTCGGTATAGTTTTCGTTTAGTTTTTGTTTGATGTGCGTGAGTGGGGCATTCATATCAAATGGCTTCATAAACTCGCCATCGGGCATAGCTTCCAGTCCGTCTTTATTGCCGCAAATGCCGATAAATTTCTCTACATGGCTATACCATGGCGCCACATCTTTATAGCCGATAGGCCAGCCCATTCCATAGCCGAAACGCTCGGGTGCGGTAAACTCAAACTCGCTCCAGCGTTGGGTGGCACGCCCCCATGTTAACGATTTTCCGCCGACCTGGTACCCCCGGATCCAATCAAATGGTTTTTCCTGTATGTAGGGATGATCGGCATCTTTTACGAAGAAATGGTCGCAGTCGTCGCCGTAACCCGCAGCTTTGGTTATCAGCGGGTTTTCCTCCTGTTGCCGCCGATTGATGCGCCCGCGATAGCGGAAATCCCATGGTGGGGTTGTGGCTGTGGGGTAATCTTTATTGTGCTCCACGTTTCGGCCACGTTCCAGCACCAAAGTTTTTAATCCCTGTTCGCAAAGCTCCTTGGCAGCCCAGCCCCCGCTAATACCCGAGCCTATTACTATCGCATCGTACGTTAACGACGCAACATCATCCTTCAAATTTAACGACATGAAAAGCGCTTTATAATTGGTATTATAAAGATGAGGAAATTAAATTGGAAATGTAATTGTGCAATACAGTTAACGTGGGGCTTTCGCCCGTTTTTATGTAACAATTTGATGAAGAATTGGCCAGGATGAGCGATGCTTCGGCACCCAGCCCCAAAAGTTGGCCGATGCAGAAACCCGCGTTAAAGTTATCACCGGCACCGGTAGATATAGTTGGGTTGCTGATGAACACAGGCTGGTTAGAATAGCTGCCGCCGGCATCCCAGGCCAACGATATTTTGGCAGTGTGGATGATGAGGGTATTTGCACCCAAAACAGGAAAGAGCGCGTTACCAACAGCTTGTAAATCAGCATGTACATCGCTCGCGGCGAATATTTTATAGAGGATGCCCGCCTCGTTGCGGTTTAGGCTGAGAGTTACTTTGCTGTAATTGCCGAAGCGCTTTATCATGTGAATTGCCAGGGTAATGGCATCCGGGCTGCGTTTAGAGCAATCTGACAGGTCGAAAAAGAACTGCCGGCTTGTATCAGTTTTTGCCCCGGAAAATACATTATCAAGCAGGCCTTCCCAGATATTGTTGGAATGGTCGAGTTCGCTCCAGTTAACGAGGCAAATCAGGTCGGCATCGCTGAAAATGTTTATTAATCTTTCCAGCCCGATAGCAGCTTTGATGACCGCCCAATCGGCGTGGTTAAGGTCGGTCATTTGCGCCAGCATAATTTTGCCGTCGTTGAATTCCATAGCGGTGGTAAAACCGGGATTAGTAAAGCTATGTAAGTTACACGCCGCGTTCATGCCCGTAAATGCTGCGTGTATTGATGGTAAGCCGAAAGCACCTACACATGCTACAGGCGTACCCATCTGGGCCATGGCATTGGCCATGATGGGCATATTGCCACCAAGTTTAAGCAACTTCTCTTCGCTCTCCAAGCTAAAACCCGAGCCGCTTTTTGCGGAGATATAATCACCAAATTGTTTTATGGTTTGGAAGTGTTCTGTGCCGCCGTCTTCCGTTTTGGTGTTTACCACTTTTACAATAGAATCTACAAAGCCATCAAAACCTGCCGCTACTTTTTTGGTAGCCAGGATAGATGCAGCATTTTGCAGGCCTTGCTGAATGAGTAGTAGCTTATCCTTCATTATTAAGAAACGTGTTCGAATTTAGATGCAGCGTCCTTATCCAGCAAAATACGCGCATGGGGTATGTTTTGCAGGATTGATGCCGGCACATCCGGGCTGATATGGCCTTGTAAACTCTCGGCAATAATGCCTGCTTTTTTTTTGCCTGATGCTATGAGCACCGCCATTTTTGCTTCAGACAGGTGCTTTAAACCAAGGGTGATGCCCTGTGTTAGAATGGTCTCCTGTTTAAAATACTTCTGACCAACCTCTACTGTAATGGGTGCCAGTTCCGACAGGTGCGCATACAGATCGAAGGGCGTCCCCGGCTCGTTCAGACCCAAATGCCCGTTCATGCCGATACCTACGATCATGAGATCCAAACCGCCATGGCTGCTGATGAAGCTGTTGATGCGTTCGCATTCGGCCTCTAAATCTTCCGCTTTGGCGTCGAACATCACTACGCGCTCGGGGTCAAGGTCCAGATGGTTGAAGAAATTGGTGTGCAGGTAATGTTTGCAGCTGCCGTAATCGCGCTCGTCCATACCTACCCATTCGTCCAGCCCGATGATGGTGCATTGGCTGAAATCAGCTTTACCCTCGTTGGCATATTGCACCAAATATTTAAGCATGCCTGATGGCGATTCTCCCGAAGGAAAAACAATAAGGGAGGTGGGTTTTTCGGCGAGTTGAGTGGCAACCAAATCGGCTGCTGCTTTGGACATATCGTTTGTGGTGGGGTATATGGAGATTTTCATTTTGCGTTATTTATTTTTGGTGGCTATTTTACCACAGAGTTCACAGAGGGAGGAACACAGAGTACACAGAGCTTTGCAAATGGTTAAAAGAATGAGTTTTTAATTTTTTAATTCGTGAAATTCGATTCAATTAGTGCCATTCGTGTTTATTTATTATCTAACCATAAATCCACCGGCTTAGCCACCTTGGCACTAAACGGCAAACTAATCTTTTTGCCCTGCCCGGCCGATGCATATGCCGCATAAATCATTTCCATCACGGCGCGGCCATCGTCGCCGGTTACCAGCGGGGTTTTGTTTTCGCGTACGCATTCTATAAAATGCTTTAACTCATGCGGGTAGCCCTGGTTAAATACTTCCTCAAAAACGGTGAAGCTCCAGCCGGCGGTGGTATCGGCTTTCTCCATGGCGTAGCCGTAACCTTCCCTGCTGTAGGTGATGGCGGCATTACCCATAAATAGGTCGGCATAAATAACGCCACCGGTACCGTAGATCTCGCATTTATCGTCCATGCCGCCGTGTTTGGCCCAGCTGCTCTCGGCAATGCAGGTTACGCTGTTCTCAAACTCTACAATCACTACCGCATTATCCTCGCCTTTGGTGCGGCCTTTATGGAAAACGGTATCCATGGTGGCGTAAACGCTTTTTACCTTGGCGTGGTTGGTCATCCAGCGGAACCAGCCTAAAGCGTGGCAGCCCATATCCATCAGCACGCCGCCGCCTGCCAGGTTAATATCGTAGAACCAGTCGGTATGCGGGCCGCTGTGTTTTTCTGATTGTTTAAGCATGTACACCTCGCCAACGGCGCCTTCTTTTACCAGATGCCTCGCCCGCTCGTATTTTGGCGCGAAGCAAAGTTCCTCGGCATACATTAGTTTTACGTTATTGGCTTTGCAGGTGGCAATCATTTCGTCGGCTTCCTCCAGCGTAACAGCCAGCGGTTTTTCTATGATGATGTGTTTTCCGGCTTTGGCCGCTTTAATACAGCATTCGGCATGCAGGTAGTTGGGTACGCAGATATCTACCACCTCGCAATCGGTGTTGGCCAGCAGCTCATCTACATCGCTAAACCATTGTGCTATATGGAATTTCTCTGCAAAGGCTTTGGCCTTTTCCGGGTTGCGGGCGTAAACGGCTACAACCTCGGCCTCCGGAATAAAACGATGGTACGATTCGAGGTGGATATCCGATATAAAACCGGCACCCAATATGGCAACTTTAGTCCTGGTCATAAGCATTATAAGTGTCATTTAGTAGTTTGGCCCAATTGCCTGCCTTGCGCGCAGGCCATCATTGGCAAAAGCAGCAAAAGGAAAAGGTATTTCATTATAGTTTATATTGGCAGCTAAAAATACGATAATTTGTCTGAATCAGAATTTCAAAATCAGCGTATTTTCAGGGTGTCAACCAGGCAACGGCGAGATATGCCGCGCCATCCGGCATAGCAAAACTGTACGAATCGTACAGTTCGTACAATCTCGTACAGTTTTTTGCGAAACGGGACAACTTCGCACAGATTCGTACAGTTTCGCACAGATTCGTACAATTTCGTACAGCAAAAATGCGGTTTGCGGAAATCTGTGTTTTTCGGAGGTTTTTCTGTGTTTTTCTGTGGTTAAATCGTGGATATCTGCAGTTGTCAAAAAATAGAATCCAGGCGCATGGCCGCTTCCATAATTCCCGGCTATTCTACTTATAAACCCTGCCTTGCGATGCGTTTTAGTCCCGGTTGGGGCCTAATATCTCATCTATCATCCCAAACTCCAGGGCTTCGGCGGCAATCATCCAATGGTCGCGGTCGGATACATTGTAAACGCGCTCGTAAGGTTGGCCGGTGTGCAGGGCGGTGATCTCGTAAAGTTCTTTCTTCATTTTGGTTACTTGTATGGCAGCTATCTCAATGTCGGCTGCCGTGCCTTGCGCCCCGCCGGATGGTTGGTGCATCATTACCCGCGAATGGGGCAGGGCAGCCCGTTTGCCCTTTGCGCCGGCGCAAAGCAGTACCTGCGCCATAGAGGCGGCCATGCCGGTACAGATAGTAGCCACATCGGGCGAGATGAACTGCATGGTATCGTAAATGCCCAAGCCGGCATACACCGAGCCACCCGGCGAGTTGATGTAGATCTGGATATCCCTTTTGGGATCCGCCGATTGCAGAAACAGCAGTTGCGCCTGGATGATGTTGGCCACATGGTCGTCCACCGCAGTGCCCAGGAAGATGATGCGGTCCATCATTAACCGGCTAAAAACATCCATCTGCGAGATGTTGAGCTGCCGCTCTTCCAGAATATTTGGCGTCATGCCCGTAGGCAAGTTGGCGGTGTTTACCCTGCTGATAAATCTATCTACATGCAAACTATTGACATGGCGATGCCTCACCGCGTATTTGCGGAACTCATTTGTATTCATTTCTGTAAAAATTTTTGTGTTTTAGAAGTGTGGAGCCTCACCCTGCCCTCTCCAAAGGAGAGGGTTCTGAAAAGCTTTTAAAGTCCTCTCCTTGATATAGGTGCGGCTTTCCTTAGCGAAACAAACCCATTATCTTCTGCCTAAAACTTTGGTGCTGCGGCAGGGTAAACAGTTGGTTATGCACATCACCTATAATGCCGACGAGGTTTTTGCGCCCATATTGCCGCACCAGCCCGAGGGTTTGTTTATGCCATTGCACTTTTAAAGGCAATTCGTCATCAAGCAAAAGCTTAGCCTCAAAAAGCAGGGCCTCATCCGGCGTGGCGGTGCCTTGCACGTGCTGGTCTATTTGTTGTATCTCAGTCAATAAAGTCCTCATACTGCAATGCGTTTTGTTTAATGGTTTCGCGTACCTTTTCCAGGCATTTGTGTTTCTGAACGGTTACCGAGCGTTCGCCCGAGTAGCCGAACAGGCCGGCTATTTGCTTCATCGGTAGCTTATCGTAATAAAAGGCGCTCAGTATATCCATGCACTTTTTGCCGGCGGTTTCCAGGTAATGCAGCAGTTTTTCGGCGGCGGGCTGTGGCTCTGTTTCATCCGGCAGGTCGAACCCTTCAAATTCATCCAGCGATATATCGTACCGCCCATCCCTGAATTTTTTAAACCAGAGGTGTTTGGCAATACCCAGCAGATAGGCGCTTTCGCCTTTTTGCAGTTCCAGTTTACCTGCTGCTGCCTTTTCGTAATAAATAATCAGCGCGTCCTGGAAAACATCGCGGGCATCGTCAAAGCTGCCGCCCAGTTTGGCAACATACTTTGCCACCGTGGGGAAAGCGCTTTTGTAAAGCCGCATCATCAGCTTTTCGGTTTCGGCGTGTGTGTTTTTTACTGGCATCATATCCGCGTTTAATAGTATGTGCAGGATTTTGGAGAACTATCACCCTAAGGTGGGAATTTTTTTTGACTTCTATTATTTCTCAACGTCATTGCGAGTATCCACCAGGGTGCTCCAAAAAAAATGTAATTACGTGTAGAGTGGCGCCGTTCTGTTGTGCTTCGTTAGGTGAGGCAGTAGGTTTTGTCAAGCTTGTGGATGTTCATTTTTTCGCGGTTATTCATTTTTTAAAGGTGCTCAAGAGGGCTGCGCCGTTCTTTTGACACCAAAAGAAACGAACCAAAGAAAAGTGCCGGCTGCGCCCTGTTCTATGAAAGGCAGTGCTTTAGCAGTTTCAGTGATTGCCGAACAGGACAAGGCCGGTTTTTGTGTTCTTCGTTGGGTCCGGTGAGTGCGTAAAAAGGTATTAATAATCAACTGTATAAATTCACGTCATTGCGAGTATCCACCAGGGGCAACCTGGAAAAAGATTATGACGTGTAAAAAAAATCATATTTATTACCAATGATTGTGACCGCATCATTATAAGGAACGAAGCAATCTCTACGTTTGCAGATCAGGTTTGCAAAGTCGCTCTGCTCGCCGGGAGATTGCTTCGTTCCTCGCAATGACGCGGTGGTGAGGTGTTTCGCGGTAGGGATAGCAGCGGAAAACCCACAGCCGTGTGGTGGGTCGCGTGCAGGGAGGGGCGAGGATTTGCAGCGTATAGCCCGGGCTGAAAGCACCGCCATTCAGTTGGCAGTACGCAGTTTTCAGTTCGCAGTTAGCGCATCCGCAATTCAAAATCCAATAAATCCCTAAATCCGCTTAATCCCGGTTATTTTTTATCTACCAAACCAGTAGAATATTGCTTTAAAATCCTATTTTTAGCGCCGCAAATGCCGGTGCAGGTTTACCGGCCATTATTCAAGGTAACACACGTAAATGAAAGTTTTAAAATTTGGCGGTACATCGGTGGGTAGCCCCGACCGTATGAAAAAACTGCTGGATATCATCAACCCCGCCGAGCAGCAAATTGTAGTGCTGTCGGCCGTATCGGGCACTACAAACAATTTGGTAGAAATTGGGCAGGCGTACCTTGCCGGCGATAAGAAGAAGGCCGCAAACCTTATTGCTGTTTTAAAGGATAAGTACGAGTTATTTATAAAGGAACTTTTAAATAAACCTGAGTTTTACGAACAGGGCAAAGAGGTGATTGACTACCATTTCCGTTTGCTGAGCGGACTGGCCAACGACCTGTTCACCCCCATAGAAGATAAGATTATTTTAGCGCAGGGAGAACTACTATCGACCACGCTTTACCATATTTACCTTAAAGAGATAGGCGTACCGAGCGTATTGCTGCCTGCTTTGGAGTTTATGAAGACCGATGAGGACAGCGAGCCGATTGTTGACCACATCACTTCGCAGCTTACGCCTCTGCTGGAACAGAATAAGGATACTAACCTGTTTATTACCCAGGGATACATTTGCCGCAACGCTTTTGGCGAGGTAGATAACCTGCGCCGCGGTGGCAGCGATTATACTGCATCACTGATAGGGGCGGGTATACGCAGCGAGGAAGTGCAGATATGGACCGATATTGACGGCATGCACAATAACGACCCGCGTATTGTAAAAGGTACCAAGCCAATTGCCCAATTGTCTTTTGATGAAGCGGCCGAGCTGGCTTACTTTGGCGCTAAAATATTGCACCCGCAAAGCGTGTTCCCGGCGCAAAAGTATAAAATACCCGTGCGTTTGCTTAATACGATGGACCCGCAGGCGGCAGGTACTTTAATAACCAATGATAGCGAGAAAGACCGCATTAAATCCATAGCTGCTAAGGACGATATTACCGCTATAAAGATACAAAGCAGCCGTATGCTGCTGGCGCACGGCTTTTTACGCCGCGTATTTGAGGTGTTTGAGCGTTACCGTACATCTATAGATATGATCACCACATCAGAGGTGGCCGTATCGCTAACTATTGATGATACTACTTACCTGGGCGAAATTACGGCCGAATTAGGTAAATTTGGCTCGGTTGATATAGATGTGAACCACACCATTATTTGCGTGGTTGGTGATTTTGGCGCCGAAAAGCATGGTTATGCAGCCAGGGTGCTTGAAGCTATTAAACATGTACCGGTAAGAATGATATCATACGGTGGC
>NZ_CAMLOV010000045.1 GCF_946481715.1 uncultured Mucilaginibacter sp.
GAGATCCTGTCAAGTGACTGGAGTTCAGACGTGTGCTCTTCCGATCTATTTTACATGAGTTTGTTAGTTATTGGTACTGTGGCGTTTGACGCAATTGAAACCCCCTTTGGTAAGACAGATAAGATCGTTGGCGGTGCAGCAACCTATGCCGGGTTAGCCGCTTCGTACTTTTACGACAAGGTAAACATTGTTGCCGTGGTGGGCGACGACTTCCCCGCCGAAGAAATTGCCGACTTTAACGCCCACAACATCAATACCGATGGCCTGCAAATTAAAGTGGGCGAAAAATCGTTCTTCTGGAGCGGTAAATACCATAACGATATGAACAGTCGTGATACGCTGGTGACAGACCTGAACGTTTTGGCTGATTTTGACCCGATAATCCCCGAAAGCTACCAGGGCTGCGAATACCTGATGCTGGGCAACCTTAGCCCGCAGGTACAGCAAACGGTTATTAAGCGCCTTAAAAACCGCCCCAAGCTCGTTGTAATGGATACGATGAACTTCTGGATGGATATTGCACTGGACGACCTGCTGGACACCATTAAAATGGTTGATGTGCTTACCATTAACGATGCCGAAGCTCGCCAGCTATCCGGCGAATACTCCTTAGTTAAAGCTGCAAAAAAAATATTGGCGATGGGGCCAAAATACCTCATCATTAAAAAAGGCGAACATGGGGCATTGCTATTCCACGAGGATCATATCTTCTCGGCCCCGGCCCTGCCTTTGGCCGAAGTTTTTGACCCGACCGGTGCCGGCGATACCTTTGCAGGCGGCTTTATTGGTTATATGGCCAAAGTTGGTACGGTAAATTTTAACAACATGAAGAATGCCATCATCTTTGGCTCGGCATTAGCCTCTTTCTGTGTAGAGAAGTTTGGTACCGAAAAGATCAAAAACTTAACCGACGAAGAAGTTGCCGCACGCGTACAACAGTTTGTACAATTGTCGTCTTTCGAGATATAATTAATACGATTTATAAGCAATGGCGCGATGAAGTCAATTTCATTGCGCCATTGCTGTTTTTAGTCAATTTGTTCTGCGGTTTAGCTATAGACTAGAAACCATCAACCATGAACTACTTCAATACTCCAGCCACTTCTTAATTTTTATCCCGATGGTGTCGCCAATGGCAAATCGCCCGTTCTCGCCATTTACCACGCGGATGATCAGGTCGCTGTACTCTAACAGCAAATCTTCATAAAAGCCCTTAAATAACACTTCGCGCACCGTCCACTGGATGGCGTCCGGCGATACGCTTAGCCTTATCCACTCGGGGTATATCACCACAAATTCTTTTTCGGTTGTTACTCCGCATAGTTTAGCCTCATATGCATTAAGCACGTTGCAGTTACTAAGCAGTTCGGCAGTGTAAAGTTGCTTCGGGCTTTGATAAAGTTCTTTGGGCGGGCCGGCTTCAACTATCTCACCGTTTCTAATCACCACCAGTTCATCTGCCATAGAAAGCACCTCGGCAGGGTCATGCGATACCATTACTACGGTAATACCGCTTTCGCGTACTATCTGGCGGATATCGTGCTGCAGCCCTTCCCTAAACGAGGTATCTACCTGGTTAAAAGGTTCATCTAGAAAAAGCACCTGCGGGCGGGTGATAATGGCACGGGCAATGGCAACGCGTTGTTTTTCGCCGCCGCTAAGGTCAGCAACGCGCTTGTAGGCCATTTGCATCATATTGAGCTGGGTGAGTACCGCCTCAGTCTTTTCTTCCTTTAGCTTAACATTGGTGCTGGGTAGCATGGCCGCTACGTTATCCCACACGCGGGCAAAAAGGTTTAGGTCGTCTGTATGCTGGGTAACCATTTTCATCTGGTCGTGCCCGGGGATCAGTTTTTCTTCGGGGCCCCAAATGCGTTCGCCCTTAAAATAAACCCCGCCTTTGTTGGGAGATAGCAAGCCGTACAGCATGCGTAATAACGTACTTTTACCGCTACCGCTTTCGCCTATGATGGCCGTTATTTTGCCGGGCTTTATCTCAATACTGATATTTTTTACGCCCGATTGGGTTACACCAGGATACAATTTACTTATCGAAACCGCCTGCAAAAAAGGTATATCTGCCATTTGCCCAAAGATAATCGGGATTAAGCAGATTTACCGGATTTCCACAGATTTTTAAAGAAAAACAAAGAAAATTATCGAAACCTTTATCCTTAAATCTTTCGTTCCTTAATCGTAAAAACCCGCTCAATACGATTCCGTTTTACCAGCCCACGCTCATGCCAAAGGAGAAGTTGCGTAAGCCTTTTTGCGCCGGGCTATCGTCAAACATATCGTTCATGTAATAACGGGCAAATACGCCAATACCACCGTATCCTAAACGTACAAAGGGGCCATAACGGAATTTTGTGAAATGGTAATCGCCACTGCGTTTCTGGTCGCCATTTTCTTCGCTTTCCTGCAAAAAACTGCTGCTTAACAGTACGCCCATATCCAGCCCGCCAACAAAGTGGAACCTGCGTCCGTCGTCGTCATGCGTACGGAAATCAAAGGCTATTGGCACCCGCAGGTAACTGGCAGAGAGCCGGTTTTTTTTGTATTTGATATCATCGGGCACAAAGGTGAGCACGTCCTGATCGCGCAGGATGGTGCCGCGTTCGCGCAAGCGCAGGTTCAACCAGTCGAACCCGCCAGCCGTGTATATCCGGAACGCGGGACTAAACCGGTAGCTTAGTTGCAGCACATCAAAGCCAATACTGCTGCTCCGCCACGAACGATAATTTAAAAACTGGTTTTGAGGCGATAACTTAAAGCTGCCGTTATCGTTCAGCGTGGTTAAGCCAATATCAAACCTGGTAAAGGTAAGCCCTAACGAAAATCCCGGTGCCTTTGAGGCCGTATAAGTAGTATCATTATCGTTGCTATTGATATTTACTTCTGCGGCATCCTGCCCAATACCAAATTTGTATTTGTGCTTCTTTTTACTTTTAATAATGATAATGGTATCAGCATCACCACCTTCGGTATGCCGTGTTTTTATCGTATCGGTTTGCGCAAACAGGGTGGATGCGCAAAAACATATGATGAGCGAAAATATGATTGATTTCATGGTTATTTATTGGTTGCTATTACTTCTTCTTTCTTAACCCTTATGATGCCGAGGTTAATACCGGTCACCAGCGATTCGTCATCGTCTTTGCTGCTGAATTCTATCAGCTTGTCTTTGCGTTTGTCTACTTTACTTACTACTACGTTAATCAGATCGCCAAAGCTGCGGATGCGGCGCTTTTTGGGCTGTGCAGCAGCGATAGTTTTCACAGGCAGATCATGGGCCGCCGAAGCGGTAATCGGCTTCAATTTCACCTCGTCGTTAATTTGTAGCGCAGCAATTGCGGGGGCAGTATTATCCGGTTTAACTGCTGCCAAAACCGCCTCATTTTGCCGGGCAGTGGCGGGCGGGATTTGTGCAATTTGTTTCAGATTTGTATCTAATTGTCCAACATTTACAGCGGGCAGGCCATTGTTTTGCTTTTTAATGGCTGGTTTGACGCGATGCACTTTATGTGTTACTGTTACAGCTGCAATTTGCGCTGATCGGGTTTCGGTAACAGCATTCTCTATTTGGGCGGGGGCTACATCTGCCCCGGCAGTATCCGCATGTTTCACAACAACTGTTACTGTCGGTTTTACATCATCCTGTTTCAATTTCGGGATAAAAAATACGCCTGCGGTTACCAATACCAGTACACTGGCAGCTATACTAATAAATGGCAATGCCGAACGGTTTTTCCTGCCGATAACTACTTCTGCAGCTATATTATCCCATACGCCTTTTGACGGCGCTACTTCGAGATCTTCCAATTTCGAACGGAACAATTCATCAAATTCTTTATCCTGCATATTCATAGCTTTTTTTTTCAGCCTTCAATATTTGTTCTTTTAAAATAGCCCTCGCCCGGGATAGCTGCGATTTGGAGGCACCCTCGCTAATGCCCACAATCTCCGCTATCTCTTTATGCGAATAGCCGTCGATAGCATAAAGGTTAAACACCATCCGATACCCCGGCGAAAGGGTTTTTATCAGTACTAACAAATCCTTCGCCTCCAGGCTTGATGCTGCCGCTGCATTTACCGATGGCTCCTGCCCTGCCTCTTCGATATCTACAACCTGCATCATGCGGTGGTGTTTGCGGTAATACTCTATCGAACTGTGCACCATTATCCGCCTTACCCATCCTTCAAACGAACCTTCGCCCCGGTAGTCTTCTATCTTTTGGAACACCCTGATAAAGCCATTCTGCAGCATGTCTTCGGCTTCCATCCGGTCGGCAGCATACCGCAGGCAAACGCCCATCATTTTTGCAGCCAGCAACTTGTAAAGCAACTCCTGTGCCTTACGTTGCCCGGCTTTGCACCGATGTACCAGTTCGTCAATAGTAAGCTTAGGTTCCAAACGCATCATTTAAAGGTAAGATGGGAAACCGAATAAAATGGTTGCATGGGTTGTAAAATAATTTTGACTAATTTTATTTATGAAAGTATTCGGCCTTTGCATTTCTGATCCTGCTAATATAGATGATAAAGAGGCTGCTACTGAGAAATTGATCATCGATATAAAAAATGCCTTTATTATTTCTGTCAATGCCTGTATAATTCCTAACTTACACACCAATACCTAAAACTTATGAAGAGATTATTATCCTTACTGATCACCATTTTAATTAGCAGCCCATCCCTTTTTGCCCAGGACACTTTCACCCTGCTTAAACCCGACCGCGTTTTCGACGGGCAGCAAATGCATGCCGGCTGGTGGGTACTGGTAAAAGGCAATAGAATAGCCAGCGTTGGCGAAGCCTCTACCATCAAAGTGCCTGCGGGCGTAAAAATTATCGAGCTCAAAGGTTCCACCTTAATGCCGGGGTTGATAGAAGGGCATTCGCACCTCTTCCTGCACCCCTATAACGAAACCAGCTGGGACGACCAGGTACTTACCGAAAGCCGGGCAGAACGCACCGCACGCGCCGTACAACATGCAAAAGCCACCTTATTGGCAGGCTTTACCACCGTGCGCGACCTTGGTACCGAGGGAGCGGCTTATGACGATGTAGGCCTTAAAACAGCCATCAATAAAGGCATTATCCCGGGGCCGCGTATGCTGGTTGCCACCAGGGCTATTGTAGCAACCGGCAGTTATGGACCAAAAACTGAGGTTACCGACCTTAAACTGATAAAAGGTGGCGAAGAAGCCGATGGTATTGACGGCATAAGCCATGTTGTACGCTCGCAGATTGGTTATGGTGCCGATATTGTGAAAATATATGCCGATTACCTTTGGGGAACCAACGACACTACCACGCCAACTTTTACTTTGGATGAATTGAAAACCGCTGTGCAGGTAGCCAATAGCAGCGGCAGGCAGGTGGTAATGCATTCCAGTACGGAAGAGGGTATGCGCAGAGCGATATTGGCGGGAGCCAGCACCATTGAGCATGGCGACGGCGGCACACCTGAGCTATTTAAACAAATGAAAGCTAAAGGAATCGCGTTATGCGCCACGTTATCGGCAACAGAAGCCTATAGCACTTACAGCGGCTGGAAAAAGGGCACCGACCCGGACCCGGCAAGCGTAAAGACCAAAAAATATATTTTTAGCGAAGCCCTTAAAGCCGGCGTAACAATTTGTATGGGCGGCGATGTAGGCGTATATACCCACGGCGATAACGCCCGCGAAATGGTGCTGATGGTAGAATATGGCATGCAACCTTTAGATGTACTGCGGTCTGCCACATCTGTTAATGCCGCAGTTTTTGAATTGAAAGGGCTGGGCAATATTAAACCGACTTATTTAGCCGATATTGTGGCCGTAAATGGCGACCCATCCGTAGATATTAAAGCCGTTAAGCAAGTTGCCTTTGTAATGAAGGACGGGGTTATTTACTCCGCTAAATAAAACAACCAATATATACCTGATATGAATTTCTTAGCCCAGCCTTTTTTGCGCTTTTGTGCAATAATTACCCTGTTAACATTAAAGGCCTTTACTGCCAATGCACAATCTGCCGTTATCCCCATCGAAACAAAAAACAACGCCATTGTGCTGCGCGTGGGCGATGATAAACGGTTGAGCATGGTTTATTTTGGTGGCAAGTTATCGGATAAAAACGAGTATTTATTAGTGCCTAAAGTAGTAAAGCAGGATAGATACGATAATGTTTATAACTCCGCGTATACAACCTCCGGCACGCATAACCTGCTGGAGCCTGCTATTGAAGTTACCCATGCCGATGGCAATAAATCGCTGGAGCTACAGTATGTAAGCCACAACATTACTAAGATAAGCGAGGATGTATCGCTGCTGAGCATCCGCCTAAAAGATTCGCTTTACAATTTTGAAGTTACCCTCAACTACCAAACTTATTACAACGAAAACGTAACCGAGCAATGGAGCGTGATCACCCATCACGAAAAAAAAGATGTAGTGCTTAATAAATATGCCTCGGCAAACCTGTACATACAGGCCGATAGTTACTGGCTGAACCATTACCACGGCGAATGGGCACAGGAAATGCGCCCCGAGGAAGAGCAATTAAACCACGGCATAAAAACATTAGACAGCAAATTAGGCTCGCGTGCGGATATTTTTCTACCGCCGGTATTTATGGTATCGCTTAACAAACCTGCCGGTGAAGACGAAGGGCTGGTACTTTACGGCAACCTGGAATGGAGCGGTAATTTCCGTATAGACCTGGAGGTTGACCCAACCAATAACCTGCGCCTGATAGCCGGGATGAATAACTATGCCGCCAATTACACCCTAAAAGCCGGCGTAGCTTTTGAAACCCCCAAGTTTGTTTACACGCTAAGCGATAAGGGCAAAGGCGAGGCCAGCCGCAACCTGCAAAACTGGGCACGCAAATACAAGGTGCTGGACGGGCAGGGCCCGCGCTTAACGCTGTTGAATAACTGGGAATCTACCTACTTCGATTTTAATAATGACAAGCTTTCGGCTTTGCTGAAAGACACTAAAGATTTGGGCGTAGACCTGTTTTTGCTGGATGATGGCTGGTTTGGCAACAAATACCCGCGCAACGGCGACCATGCAGGGCTTGGCGATTGGGAAGTGAATAAAGCTAAATTACCCGAAGGCATACCCTTTTTAACAAAAAAGGCAAAAGAGAACGGCGTAAAGTTTGGTATTTGGGTAGAGCCTGAGATGGTAAACCCCAAAAGTGAACTTTACGAAAAACATCCCGACTGGGTGGTGAAACAACCCAACCGCCCCGAATTTTACATGCGCAACCAACTGGTGCTGGACCTTAGCAACCCCGCCGTGCAGAATTTTGTATTTGGCGTGGTGGATAAGCTTTTTGTAGAGAACCCCGAATTGGCCTACATTAAATGGGATTGCAATGCGCTGATGTACAATGCGTACTCGCCCTACCAGAAAAACCAGGGAAACTTTTATACAGACTACGTGCGCGGGCTATACAGCGTGCTGGACAGGCTACGGGCCAAATACCCTAAAATACCCATGATGCTTTGCAGCGGCGGCGGTGGCCGGGTAGACTACGGCGCGCTTAAGTACTTCACCGAGTTTTGGCCAAGCGATAATACCGACCCAATTGAGCGCGTGTTTATCCAGTGGGAGTACTCGTACTTTTACCCTGCTATTACCAGCAGCAACCACGTTACCGATTGGGGCAAGCAGCCCATAAAATTCCGTACGGATGTAGCGATGATGGGCAAACTGGGTTTTGATATTGTGGTGAGCAAATTGAAACCCGAAGAACTAGCTTACTGCAAAGGTGCCCTTGCTACCTATAAAGAGTTTAGCGAAGCCATTTGGCACGGCGGTCAATACCGCCTGCAAGACCCGCGCACGAACGATGTAGCAGCTATTATGTATGTAGATTCGGCTAAAAACAGCGCTATCATGTTCAATTATTTGGTAAACAACCGCTATCAGGCGGGCAGCCATCTGCCTATTAAAATGAAAGGCCTTCAGGATGATAAATTGTACGAAGTAAGCGAAGTGAACATGATGCCGGGGCAGCGCTCCAGCATTGGCACTGCAACGTACTCGGGCAAATTTTTAATGACAGTTGGGCTAAATCCGGATGTGCGCAGCGGCAGGAATAGTGTTTTGATAGCCGTGAGGGGGAAATAAGAATTTGTTATATTAGTACTATGAAAATAAGTATTGACATAGATGAAAATTTACTGACGGAAGCACAGGAGATAAGCGGTATATCAAACAAAAAAGAATTGATTGAAAAAGCGCTAAAGGTTCTGATAAACATCGAAAGTCAAAAGTCAATCCTATCCTTACAGGGAAAGGTAAAGTTTTATGATGACTACCTTTGATGAGTTTAACTTATGAAATGCACCGTCAAATTAGGCATCATAGCTATATTAAGTCTTCATTTTACTTCAGGATATGGCCAAAAGCCAGGAGCGGACATTAAGCAGTTACGCAGGCTATTTAAGGAAAGCATTGACCAGCCGTCAAAAGGTGTCATTTCAGTTGGAAATAGTGAATGGACTATTTGCAATCAAGACAGTTCCTATTTTAAGTCGGATACCGTACGTATTTATAGCAACATAAATTACTTCTATCAAATCTCTAACTGTTGCAATTTTGTCAATTGGACTTTTTACAATAAAAATGCTTTCGTGTTATCGAAATCTCAAATCTGTAAAGAGCCGAGTTCCGCGAGTGTTAAAGTTGATTATTACCGCTTCAATATTTTTCTAAATAAGAAGAAAACCTACTTATCGATTTCTAACACAATTGGTGCAGTTGAAAAATTTGAGGTAATTGACATTAGAGAAATCGCTCTCGCCCAAAACAATTCCACCCAAGAAATAACTTTAAAAAGGAATAAAGCTCAATAACCCAAAATTAGGTGAATTATGCTGAAGGCTTAGCGCTCCCTAAAATGTTTATAAATCTTCACGGCCGACATGATGATGAGGCTGAAGAGTATAATGCCGATTACGCCGAAGATCCAGTTCACAGCGCTTTTCAGCACCACTAAAAACACAATAGCGAAAAGCAGTATGGTTGCCAGTTCGTTCCAAAGGCGCAATTGGATGGAGGTCCATTTATAAATACCTCTTGCCATCTGCTTCATTATTTTTTGGCAGGTGAAGTGGTATACTATCAAGCCCAAAACAAAGGTAAGTTTTACATGCAGCCAGGGCATCTTCCACAGCCCCGGGTTTAGGTGCAACATGGTGGCGCCGGCCAATATAACAAGGTACATGCTTGGCGTGGCAATGATCCACCAAAGCTTTTTTTCGATGATCTCAAATTGGTCGGACAGGATAGTGCGGGCCGGCTCGGGTTTGTCCTGCGCTTCACGGTGGTAAATAAACAGCCGCACAATATAAAACAGCCCCGCCATCCAGCAGACTACAAATATGATATGTATGGCTAAAACGTATTGATACATGTTATCTTATCCCGTCATTGCGAGGAACGAAGCAATCTCTAAGCTTGCATTTCGGCTCTGCTTATAGGGAGATTGCTTCGTTCCTCGCAATGACGGTTGTTATTTTAGGACTGTTCTTCAGGTATAGTGCTTAGTATTTATATTCTTTTATCACCTCCACCGCGTACTTCACGTTATCAAAAGGGATATCGGGCATAATGCCGTGGCCCAGGTTGAAGATGAAGCCGTTTTCGCCCTTCATGCGTTCGAACAACCGATGGATGCGTTCTTTTATTACTTTTTTATCGGCATACAAAATATGCGGATCGAGGTTGCCTTGTACGGCAATGCCTTTTGGCAAGCGGTTTTTAATATCTAAAAGGTCAACGTTCCAGTCGATAGAAATTACATCAGGCTTTGCCTCTGCCATTAGTGGCGCAAAAACCGAACTGCCTTTACAAAACGATATTACGGGGATATCCTTACGGTTCAGCTTGCTGATGATCTCTACAATATAACGGTGCGAAAACTCGGTATAATCATCCCATGATAATGCCTGCGCCCAGCTATCAAATATCTGTACAGCATTTACGCCGGCTTCAATTTGCAGGTTAAGGTAATCGGCAGTAACGGTTGCAATTTTTGATAAAAGTTGATGGGCCATTTCCGGGTGGTTATGCAGCATCAGCTTCGTCAGCTTAAAATCTTTTGAAGAGCCGCCTTCTACCAAATAACTCATTACGGTGAACGGCGCGCCGGCAAAACCTATCAGCGGTATTTTACCATTGAGGCGTTGTTGTATCACTTTAATGGCATCAGCCACGTATTGCAGTTTATCACCGACGTTGGTTTGCAGGTTATCGATATCGGCCTGTGTACGTACCGGATTGGCAAACTTAGGACCAACACCCTGGGTAAAGCTCAGGTCGCCGCCCATGGCCTCCCCTGTAACCAATATATCCGAGAACAGGATGGCAGCATCAATGCCCAACAGGTCAACAGGCAGCATAGTAACATCGGCCGCCAGTTCGGGCGTTCTGCACATTTCCAGAAAGGAATACTTGTTTTTGATCTCCCAATACTCGGGCATAAAACGGCCTGCCTGGCGCATCATCCATACCGGCGGGCGTTCTGTAGAATCTGAAAATGCGGCTTTTATAAATAACGAATCTCTCATAATTAGTAGAGAGACAAGAAATAAGAATCAAGAATCAGGACTGAAAGATGCAAGAAATCCCTGTCAACGGCTCTTGCTTCTTATATCTTGCTTCTTGGCTCTTCCCCTCTTGCCTCTATTTTAGTGTTTCCTTAGTTCCTGCTCAACGCGTTCTATCACGTCTTTCATTTTGGCAGTTATATTATCTTTATGTTTCTCAGTCAACTGCAGGTAAGCCCGCGCCTTCTCATAATTGCCGTTGCGTACGTTTATGTTGGCTACGTGTACCAGTGCCGCTACGTGGTCGTTAGCGCTGCGCAGCGGGTATTGTGCTGCTATTTCGTAATGCCGCTCAGCTTCGTCATACTCTTTCTTTTGCAGGCAGATACCGCCGTAAATAAACTCGTAAAAACCCCTTCTGCGTTTGCTCAACCATTCGGGCCGGCTTACTTCACTTAACAAGCGCTCGGCGCCGCGGTAATCCTTGTTGTGGAAATGCTTAGCCGCCAATACTATTGGCCCCTGCTTAAAATAACCCCAAATTAGCAGCACAATAAACATTACGCATACTGCCGCCAGGGGGTAAATATGCATGTATAATACTACCGAAAGCAGTACCACAAAAAGACCGGTGACTAATATGCGTGCCCTTTTTGTGAACATGCGTTAATGCTGATCGGTAAACTTATAACCTACGCCGCGGATGGAGTGAAAGTAAACCGGGTTTTTAGGGTCCGGTTCAAAATACTTACGGAAGGTTAGGATAAAGTTATCGATGGTACGGGTCGATGGGTACACATCATAGTTCCAAACGGTTTCCAGTATCTGCTCGCGCGATACGGCCTCGTTGCGGCGCTCAATCAAAAGCTTCAGCAACATGGTTTCCTTTTTTGTTAACGGGGTAATGCTGCCATCCTCGTTCACCAGTTCGAAAGAGTTGAAGTGGATGGTTTTTTCGCCGATCTTATAGCTGTTAAATTCTTTTAACTCATCGCCTTTCAGGCTGCGTTTTACCAGGTTATTCACCCTTAAAATAAGCTCTTCCAGGTTAAAAGGTTTGGTCAGGTAATCATCTGCTCCTTTTTTAAGGCCCGATATTTTATCCTCGTTGGTATTTTTGGCAGTAAGGAACATAATAGGCACCTCGGAATTTTCGAGCCTGATGGTTTCTGCAACCACAAAGCCGTCAATCTCGGGCATCATTACATCTAATATCACCAGGTTAAAACGCTCTTCTTTAAATATCTGTAGGGCCTTTTTACCATTATTTGCTGTAGAAACTTTATAACCTTCCAGCTCCAGGTTTAGTTTAATGGCTTCCAACAAATGATCTTCGTCTTCGGCTAATAAAATTCTTTTTTTAGGCATCATTCTATTTTTTAAGGTATTATGCAAATACAACTTCAAACACACTGCCGGCAGGGCGGTTATCTTTTACCCTAATGCTGGCCTGGTGTTTGTCCAGTACTTCCTTTACAATATACAAGCCAAGGCCGGTTCCCTTGGTATTTCGGGTGTCTTCACTGCCAACACGGTAAAATTTGTCAAAAATGCGTGTTTTTTCACTGTCAGATATTCCGATACCGTGGTCTGCCACCTGGAAGTACACCTTGCCATCTTTCTGGAAAAGTTTCACATCCACCGCCATGCACGGCTTTGAATACTTCACGGCATTTTCTACCAGGTTGGTAACCACCGATGTAAGCGCAAACTTATCCCCGGTGATCTCTATCTTGGGTTCGATCTCGGCATTGATGATCTGCTGGTTGCAATCGCACTTGGTTATCTGTAAACGGTTTACAATGCTATCTACCAATACTGAAAGGTTGAACTGTGCCTTGGGAAAGCTGTAAGAGCGGTTATCAATTTTTGATGCCAGCAGCATATTCTCCACCATATCATCCAAACGTTCTACATCAAGCAAGGATTTATCTATAAAATCGAGGATCTGTGCTTTGGTTAGATCGCGCTTTTGGATAGTTTGCAGCAAGATCTTGATAGAGGCCAGCGGCGATTTCAACTCGTGCGTAACCGACAAAAGGAAATTCTTTTTCTGCTCCATCAGCTTGCGTTCTTTTTTTACGGAGGCATGCATGTGGTACGCGCCTAATAAAAACACAATGACGAACATCGAGCCTTCGCCCATGATCATGGCGAAACGCCGGGGCTGCAGGTTCACCAGCATGTACCCCCACCACATCAATTCCGCAAGGGCGTAAATGATAATGGCATAAAATATAACAAGTGATCTTCTCATTTCAGCCCCCTCTAAATCTCCCCCGGTAGGGGAGACTTTATTTTTAATGGTTTATAAAAAAGCCTTTACTAAGCCCTCCCTTCCGGGGAGGGTTGGGTGGGGCTAAATACTATATCAAGGCTATCAAAGATAGCTGTTTTTGTTGTTTCCAAATCGGCTAATGTATGTGCCGATGATATAAAACCCACTTCGTAACCGGATGGCCCTAAATAGATGCCCCGGTTGATCAGTTCGCGGTGCATGGCTTTGAATTTAAGCATGCTTGCCGGGTCGATATCGTCGGCAGTACTGATACTTTCCTTATCAGTAAACGCGAACCAGAATATAGAGCCGATGGTAAAGATCTTTAGTTCGTAACCGCGTTCGGCAATAAAAGCTTCTATCGCTTTTACAAAACTTTCGGTTTTAGCATGAAGGTCCTCGTAAAAGCCGGGCTGCAGTAACTCGCTTAGCTGTGCGATACCTGCCGCCATGGCTACCGGGTTGCCTGATAGCGTCCCCGCCTGGTAAACCGAGCCAACCGGCGATATATGATCCATCACTTCTGCCGATGCACCGTAAGCACCAACCGGCAGTCCACCACCAATGATCTTGCCATACGTAAGGATATCCGGCTGAATATTGTAATATGCCGCGGCAGCTTCAAAGCCTACCCGGAAACCGGAGATCACTTCATCAAAAAGCAACATGGTACCATTTTGGGTACAGGTTTCTCTAAGGAAATCTAAATACTCTTTTGTTTGCAGCAGCAGCCCGTTATTGGCCGGGATAGGTTCGATGATAACAACAGCTATCTGATCTTTAAAATCTTCGAAAGCTTTTAATACGGCGCCCTTATCATTCAGCGCTACCACGATGGTTTCGTCGGCAAAGGCTTTGGGTACGCCTGCCGAAGAAGTTTCGCCAAAGGTCACCAGGCCAGAGCCTGCTTTTACCAGCAAGGCATCGGTATGCCCGTGGTAGCAGCCCTCAAACTTCAATATTTTATCGCGTTTAGTATAGCCTCTCGCCAGCCTGATGGCCGACATCACCGCCTCGGTACCCGAACTTACAAAACGTATTTTCTGGATGTATTTATTGTTGCTGAGGATAAGCTCGGCCAGTTCATTCTCCAAAGCGGTAGGCGCACCAAACGACATACCCTTTTGCATAACCTCCATCACCTTGTTACGCACGGATGCATGGTTATGCCCCAAAATAAGCGGCCCCCACGAGCAGCAAAAATCGATGAACTCGTTGCCGTCGGCATCCCAAATATGGCTACCATCGCCTTTCTCAATAAAAAGCGGGGTGCCGTAAACAGATTTAAAGGCCCGCACAGGCGAGTTTACCCCACCGGGGAAATACGTTTTTGCTTTCTCGTACAGTTCTGCAGATTTTGCTCTGCTGATATCGGGTATTTGCATTATTAGCCCCCTCTAAATCTCCCCCGGTAGGGGAGACTTTTGATTTTAAAAGTTCTTAAGCCCTCCCTACCGGGGAGGGTTGGGTGGGGCTTACAGCCACTTATTCAATAACACTTCCTTTGCGTGATACGTTAATATTGCAGTCGCCCCTGCCCTACGGATGCTGGTGAGCACCTCCATGGTGGCGCGTTGCTCATTTAGCCAGCCGTTTTGTACAGCGGCTTTTATCATGGCGTATTCTCCGCTTACATTGTAGGCAGCAACCGGCAATTCGGTGTTATCTTTTATCAGTTTTATTACATCCAGGTAAGCAAGGGCGGGTTTCACCATCAGGAAATCAGCGCCTTCCAGTTCATCCAGGTTAGCTTCTATCAAAGCTTCGCGCTGGTTGGCGGGGTTCATCTGGTAGGTTTTTTTATCGCCAAATTTTGGTGCCGAATTGAGGGCATCCCTAAAGGGTCCATAAAAAGCACTGGCGTATTTTGCCGAGTACGACATGATAGATACATTGGTAAAACCGGCATCATCCAGCGTTTTGCGGATGTAGCCAACCCTGCCGTCCATCATATCGCTTGGGGCGATGATATCCGCGCCGCTGCGGGCGTGGGCAAGGGCTATTTTGCCTAATACCTCTAAAGTTTCGTCGTTCAGGATCTCGCCGTTCTCTACAATACCATCGTGCCCGTCGCTGCTGTAGGGGTCCATGGCTACGTCGGTAATAACGCAGGCCTCCGGGAATTCCTTTTTTACTGCACGGATGGCGCGCAGGTAAAGGCTTTCCTCGCGGTAGCTTTCGGTTGCGTATTTATCCTTAAAATCGTCGTGGATATTTGGGAACAAGTCAAATGATTTCAAGCCCAAATTCATGCAGCTTTCCACCTCGCGCAGCAAATTATCTACCGAATAACGGAAGATACCCGGCATAGATGCCACTTCGCTCTTCTGGTTTTCGCCATCTACAATAAACAGCGGGAATATCAGGTTAGCCGCGCTAACATGCGTTTCCTGCACCATCTGGCGGATAACTTCACTCTTCCTATTTCTTCTTGGTCGTTGTAACATTACTTATTCATTGGGTCATTGAGTCATTGCGTCATTGCCACCCTTACTAATGACTCAATGACCCAATGACTTAATGATATATTAAATGCCAAACACCGCTTCTGCCAGCCCTATTTCGTCCGGAGAGAAGGGGAGCTTGTAGCTTACACCCATTTCTTCGAACTTTTTGCCGGTTGATTTGCCTATGGCTATCACTTTTTGCTGTGGCTGCAGCAGGTTATCTACAAAATAGGCCTCCACATTGCTTGGGCTGGTAAATACCAGTACATCTGCACCGGTTGGCTGTACGTTTTCTTCTAATACGGTTTCGTAAACCGGCAGGTCGATGATTTTTGTTTCTGCTGATAAGCCTTGCTGGATACTCCGCATGGGGTTATCTGCACCCGGAAACAAGATAGCTGTGCCATTGGCAACTGCGGCAAAATCTGCTGCTACGTCTGCCGTATCGGTACTCTCGCCCACAAAATCGGCAAAATGCCCGTTCTTGCGCAGCATGTCTTCCGATCCGGTCCCCATTACCCCAAATTTTACCTTTTTAGGGAAGGTTGGGTTCAGCTGGAAAAAGTATTCTACCGCATTTTTACTGCTGAAGAATACCCATTCGATATTTTTTAGGATATAGCTGTCAAAACGATTAATGGTACGCACGGTGCGGATCAGCGAGCGCGCCTCTATCTCTATTTTATTTTTCTCCAAGGCCCTGCGGAAATAACTGCCGGCAGAAATATCACGGGAGATAAACACTTTTGATGGAAATTTCCTGTCTTTGGCAAACTTGGCCACTATCTTTTCGGGGAGGCCCTCCAGTGTATCTGTTTCAATAAATAACCTATCGGGAAAGCCTTCGCCATCCTCGGCCTTACTTGTAAATACCTGGAATTTATCGTTCTCTTTACGGCAGTAAACGCCCAGCGGCAAATGGCAGCCGCCGCCAAATAATTTAAGTACGTTACGTTCTACAGACAGTTCCGCCGCCACATCAGGGTGGTTAAGATCCTGTAAGGCTTCGTATAATATATGGTCGCGTTCGCGTATCTGTATGGCTAAGACGCCTTGCGCCGGGGCGGGTATAAACTCGGTTGCGCCTATTTCCTCTACATGAAATTCGCTGAGGTCGATACCCAAACGGCTAACGCCTGCTTTGGCCAGCATAATGGCATCGTATTTTTCATCGCGCAGTTTACCTATACGGGTTGGTACGTTTCCACGCAGGTCTTTTATCTCCAAATCTGGCCGCACGGCAAGCAATTGCGCTTTACGGCGGTTTGATGATGTGCCTACTAAGCCTCCAAATTTTACGGATAATTTTTGGCGAACGTCTGTGCAATCCTTCAATACCAATAGTAACTCTGCCGGGTCTTCCCGTTCGGATACTGCTGCGATGACAAGCCCCGGCGGGTTTTCGGTAGGCAGATCCTTATGCGAATGCACGGCGATATCTATGGTACCGGCAATCAACTCTTCTTCCAGCTCTTTGGTAAAAAAGCCTTTGCCTTCAAGCTTGTCGAAGCTGAGGTTGAGGATGCGGTCGCCTTGTGTTTTTATAATTTTAAGTTCGGCGGAAATGTGTATTGCTTCCAGGCTATCCTTCACAAAATTGGCCTGCCATAAAGCTAATTCGCTGCCACGCGTTCCTATAATTATTTTTCTGTCCAAAGGGGTACTAATTTTTGTTGCAAATTTAATTTTTTATGGGGATGATAAGGAACGCGAATTGAATGAATTGCAACAATATGACCTAATGAACACTAATTGGGTAAATTGATATGAATTTTGCGGGGGCGCTATTGAATTTTTTAAGTGAAGCCTAACGCGGGTTATTGAATTCCCACGGCTTCTGATAATATGCCAGCAGAATATTTAGATCCAACGGACTGATATTTAAATAATCAACCCTGAGTTTAGTTTTTCCTTCAGGGTGTTCGTACGCTAAAGATGGCCGTGCGCCCCTCCCTTCTAATTCTCCCGATATTCTTACATCATGAATTTCTTCCCATTTATAAAATGGCGCATCAGCAACTCGCATCCCGTCTAAATTTATTATTATTTGGGGGCCATTATTAAAAAGGACCTTACCTTTTAGGTAAAGATGGTAACTAGAAAATATACAAAAGGGCAGCCCAAACCAATACGACTGAATGTAAAGGGAATATATGCCAAAACTTAAAAGGGTAAGTAATGCAATTGCTTTAATAATGGCATCGTCTTTAGAATAGAATATCCTTGTTTCCGGCGGAACGGGATTTGATACAATAATGTTGGGGGTAAACAGGTGCATTGCTTTATGATAATAAAGCTAACAAATTATAAGAAGATAGGAAGTTTGATTCTTGATTTCTATCGGACCGGCATTGCTAAAGCCTTCATCAGCTATTTAGTAAAACGCCCAATACTTCTCTTCAATTTGAGGATTTGCCGCTTTTAAAACCTCAATAAATCGACTTAACTTTTTGCCGGGGTAGGCTTTAAAGGTTAGCGACTCCTCTGTAGTTTGTTTGGTTTTAAATGTAAGTTCATAAGTAGATGTTTTACCGGCTGTTCTCACAAATGTTGGTTTTAGTTTGATGCCTGTAAAAGCAGTAAATGGTATAGAATAGGTTTCTTGCTTCTTCGTATCTGTTACCACCAAATCAGTGTCGTTATATGCTAACACTATCCGGTCCTTATAAAAATAAAACGAGGCTAATAAACAAATGAAAAAGTGAATTACCCGCTGGGCTATATTTAGAAAATCATAATTAGTTTTGATCAACAGGTATTCGAATAAACCTACTGGCGTAGGCAACGACAACACAAACCATATAAATATGGCGAAGACTACCTTTTGAAATAAATTGTATTTAATAGAGAGGCGCTGGTTCATACCGTTTAATACGCCAAAATAAGCAGAAAAAAGGAAAGCTTAATTACTATTGATCAATATATCCTTCGCCATTACCATGGGTACGCTGATATATTTCTTCTCCATATAGTTTATAACCTTTTCCAGTATCTCGCGCGATTCTTTGTCGAGGCTTTGCACTTCATCCGCAAATACGGTGTTTACAGCAGTGTTGCGTATCTCTTTTATTTTCTCGGGTACCTGGCGCATGGCCAGCTCAATGCGGCGTTGTTTCAGCATCACCAAAAACTCGTTGATGTTTTGCTCAATAATGGCTTCGGCACGCGATAATTCGTGGTAACGCTCCTGCAGGTTCTTTTTAGCAACTTCGTTTAGCGAGTGCACCTCTATAAAGTTTACCTCAAATTGCTCTAATATTTCGGGCGCGGTATCGTTGGGGATGGCGAGGTCTACAATAGTTTTCCTATCGGTATCGCCATTTAAAAGCGAGGTGTATATTTCAGTGGTGATAATTGGGTCAACCGCCGAGGTACAGGTGATAATAGCATCAAAACCCTTTTTGTAGGTTTTAAGGTCTTCCAGCTCAAAAGCTTCGCCACCCAATTCATCTGCTAATTGTTGGGCTTTTGAAAGCGTACGGTTAAAAACAGAGAAATTAGAGAACTTATGCTTTTGCAGGTATTTGGATATATTTTTATTGGTTTCGCCTGCGCCGATGATCAGGATACGGGCGTTAGCGCAAAGTTTCAGGTCTTTTAATTTGCGGTACGCTAAAGAAACTACCGAAATTGGGTTTTTAGAGATATTGGTGTGTGTATAAACTTCTTTGGCCGTTTTTACAACGCACTCCATTATCAACCGCAGCTTATCGCCGGTGAGGCCAGCCTCGCGGCCACTTTCATAAGCTTTGCGTAATTGGGCAAGTATTTCCTTTTCGCCAACTATTAAGCTTTCTAACGAGCAGGAGGTGCGCAGCAGGTGCTCCATTGCAGCATGGTCTTCGTATATAGAAGCAGCATCCAGGAAAGTACCCATCGAGTGATGGCAAAGCCCCATTCCTAATGCATCAATAAATTGGTGCGCAAATTCTTTATCAACCGTTTGAGGGGTTGATAATACAAACTCAACACGGTTGCAGGTGGCGAGGTAAAATATTTCGTTTATACCAAAACGGGCTTTAACTTCATGAAGTTTGTCGGTAAGGTTTTCCTGGCATATTACCAACTTCCCCAATTCCTTCAACTCGATTTGTTTATGCGTAAAAGCTATTACCTTTAGATACTTCAAAGCAGTTTTAAATTTGACCCAACAAAAATAGCATACTGTACAGGATGCAATGTCAAGGCTTTGTCAAACAGAGGTATTTAGAATGCTTATAAATAAAATGGAATTTACAATCTAAGCAATCTAAATTTATAATATTTCCTTTTTCAATAACATTATGACTGTTAAAATTACAAATATCAAAAAAATCAGTGTTGTGATCTTGGTCATATTTTATTTTATAGCCGGGGGTAACCACTTTTATAACCCGCAATCGTACTACCATATAATTCCGAAGTACCTGCCTTATCCCGTAGCATTAAATATTTTAGCCGGCATTTTTGAAATTTTATTTGCTTTAATGCTCGTATTTCCAAAAACAAGGCGGCTTGCAGCCTACGGCATTATTTTAATGCTGCTTGCCTTTTTGCCGGTACATATCCAAATGGTTATTGATGCCCCCGTTATGTTAGGTACGTTAACAGTAGGACCTTTGGTTGCCTGGATAAGGCTGTTGGTTTTGCAACCACTGCTGATATTGTGGGCATGGTGGCATGCGAGGTAGATTTGAGAAGTGAGATTTGAGATGTGAGATTTGAGAAAAAGTCCACAGATCATGGTAGATAGTTCATAGCCGGATGATTAACGAATCCGAAATCAGTCATCATTCAAACATTCTCCCTAAAACCCCGTTACCCCAAAATGGATCTGCAAAGTATTGAGCTGCGTAACCTGGACGTACAGGATTACCAGGAACTGAAAAAATCGATGAAGTCGGCATACATGGATATGGATGAAGACTACTGGGATGCTGCGTCGATAAAGAAGCTTATAAAACTTTTCCCCGAAGGGCAAATTTGTGTAACCGTAAACAACGAGGTAGTTGGTTGTGCGCTATCTATAATGGTTGATTACAGCAAGTTTGGCGATACCCATACTTATAAACAAATTACAGGCAACAGCACCTTTAAAACGCATACCCCCACCGGCGATGTACTGTATGGCATTGATATTTTTGTACACCCCAAATACCGGGGTTTAAGGCTGGCCCGCCGTTTATACGATGCCCGTAAGCAGCTTTGCGAAAACCTTAACCTGAAAAGTATTATAGCTGGCGGCCGTATACCAAACTATCAGAAATTCCAAAACGACCTTACCCCAAAACAATATATTGATAAAGTAAAGTACAAAGAAATTTACGACCCTACCCTCTCCTTCCAATTGGCAAATGATTTCCACGTACGTAAGATACTACGCAACTACCTGCCCGAGGATAACCGATCCAAAGGTTTTGCTACGCTGATAGAATGGAACAACGTTTATTACGAGGAGCCGACAACCGCCATTAACCATAAAACAGTTGTGCGCATTGGCCTGGTGCAATGGCAAATGAGGCCGTATAATAATATAAGTGAACTACTTAAACATGCCGAATATTTTGTAGATGCGGTAAGCGACTACCAAAGCGATTTTATCCTCTTCCCCGAATTGTTTAACACGCCCTTGATGGCGGATTACAACCATATGGATTCGGCAAAGGCCATGCGCGAACTGGCGCAATTTACCCAGCCTATCGTGGAGGCCTTTTCTAAGCTGGCAGTATCGTACAACGTAAATATTATTGCGGGCAGTATGCCTAAAATAGAGGAAGACTCGCTTTATAATGTGTCGTACTTGTTCCGCCGCAACGGCAGCATGGAAGAAACCACCAAGATACACCCTACCCCATCTGAGATCAGCTCCTGGGGGATGCGTGGCGGTGATGACGTAATTGCCTTTGATACCGATGCCGGCAAAATAGGCATCCTGATATGTTACGATGTAGAGTTCCCGGAGCTATCGCGCATTTTGGCCAGCCAGGATATGCAGATCTTATTTGTGCCTTTCCTTACCGATACACAAAACGGTTATAACCGGGTGAAGTTTTGCGCCCAGGCCCGCGCCGTGGAGAACGAATGCTATGTGGCCATTGCCGGCTGCGTGGGCAACCTGCCCAATGTAAATAATATGGGGATTTCGTACGCGCAATCTGCCGTGTTTACGCCTTCGGATTTTGGCTTCCCCACCAACGGTATCCAATCCGAAGCTACGCCAAACAGCGAGATGATTGTAATAGCCGATGTAGACCTTTCTGTTTTAAACGAACTGCACGAATACGGCAGCGTGCAAAATTTAAAAGACCGGCGAACCGACCTTTATGGGATAATGTTTAATGGGAAGAAAGTGTAAGATTTAAATTGTCTGAACTCGAATTTTTGGAATTAAGTGTTCGACCTCTATAACATTTTTAACCTCTCTAACCCATCTAACTTCTTTCAACCTCACTTAATATACTGCTGAATTACCTGTTGCAGTTGCCCGGCCTGCATTACGCCGCTTTGTCGCCATTTGCTTTGCCCGTTTTGGAAAACCATTAGCGTGGGCACGCTTTGCACCCGGTAGGCGCTGGCAGCGGCGGGGTTTTTGTCGATATCGATCTTGATGATGGTTACTTTATCGCCCAATGCATCTTTCACCTGTTTTAAAATAGGCGGCATCATTTTACAGGGACCGCACCATTCGGCGCTAAAATCTACCAAAACCGGTTTGTCTGATGCTATAATATCCTGGAAGTTTGCCATTGGTTTATCTCCTTTGCAGTATTAACGGTTAAAAAAGGAAAACGTTTCGCGGGGCGGGGATTTCGGCGCTATTTTACATTCATCTGAAACGCCGCATTGCCATGCCTGAAGCTGTACGCCGGTTTATTTTATCAGGAAGTACCCGGAGGTGTTTCAGAAGTAGAGAAATGATATCGAATATTACTTCATCATTCGACATCGGGAGTTCGGCATTAATTTACTTACGCCAGCACCAGCCCCTCTTCCAGTGCTTTTTCATATGCATCCTCGTCAAACTTATAATAAGTTGGCGACCGATGCCCGCCGATGCTGCGTTTTTCGTCGAGCTTAATAAGCAAGCCCAGCGACATCAGCTTATTAGGGAAATTAGTAGGGTTTAAGGTTTTGCCGGAGAGCACCTCATACAGCGTTTTTATCTCTTTAAGCGTAAACTTTGGCTGTAGCAGGTTTTTGCCTATCGGGAAATGGTACAGGTCTATCCTCATACGCGATATTGCTTCGGCCACAATTTCGGCATGGTCGAAACCAAGTTCGGGCAGGGCATCTATCGGGAACCAGCGGCAATCGAGCGAAAAAAAGTCGGCTTTTGGGCTGGCGTTTACAATATCGGTAATAGCATAAAAACCCAGGGTAACCGTTTCACCGGCAAGCCAGCTGCTTTCGTCTATCCTAAACCCCATCAGTTCCTCAAATGCATCCTCATCAAAAACATCCATAGCTGCATTTCTGCCAACATCGCCAAATGCCTTTACCTGTTTCAGGAATAATTGCTCCAAGCCGGTGCGCTCGGCTGTTATCCGCGCCGCCGCATCATCCAGGCTCTCCGTTTTTTTGATGAAGCCGCCGGGCAGGTACCATTTGCGTACCAGCTTATTTTTCACCAGCAAAACTTTTAAGCCGCCATCATGGTAACCGAATATAGCGCAGTCGATAGTTAGGTTTGGGCGATAGTGAAGGTATCCCTTTTCAAAAAAATCTCGTGCTTCCTCTAAGTTTTCCATCAGTAGCAAAGGTGAGAAAAAATTTATTTATTAAATTTTAATAAATGTAAAGAAAACTTCGCTACCTTCATTTATTATTTTATAATAAATGGTGAAGAAAGCATTAAAATCATTCTTTGGCCCTCTATTGGGCACGATGCCACCGCCGGGCAGCAAGCGCCGTTTATCCAACTGTTAAAAAACGAGATGGAGCACTGCGCCAACACAAAAAATTAACCAATATATTTATATACTAACCAATTTAACAAACCCCAATTTTAAACCAACATGAAAAAAATCAAACTAATACTGGCCGGTTTACTGGCATTTGTATGCATCGCCACTAAGGTACAAGCGCAAACAGCACCAGGTTTTTACGCCGGCAAGTGGGACGTTTTAATAAAAGGCACCCCCAATGGCGATGTGCATATCATTTTTAACCTAACTGAGAAAGACGGCAAACTTGATGGCACCTTTGTTGACCCTGAAAGCAAAAAAGATGTACCCTTAACTAAAGTAGAAACGGCAGACGGTAAGGCAACCCTGTATTTCACCATCTCCACTTACGATGTTAACCTTGCAATGGAAAAAGTTGATGATACCCACATAAAAGGAAGCCTGATGGGGATGTTTGAATCTACCGGCGAACGGATAAAAGAATAAGGAATTAGCTTTAAATTACACTGATCATGTAACCGTACCCAGGCATAACCGGGTACGGTTTTTTATTTAAATGCGATGCCAATGGTTTTTATGATAGCCTTTTACAGAACTTAATATATCTTCGCGTTCAATTTTTAGTATTTTATTTACATGGCAAAAGCATCTGAAATTAAAGTAGGAAATATATTACGCTACAACGGCGAATTGGTAATTACTACCGAAGTATTACACCGCACCCCGGGTAAAGGCGGCGCATTTTACTTGGATAAGTTCCGTAACATTAAAACAGGCCGCATAGTTGAGGCACGCCTGGGTACCGATGAGCAGGTAGAGATCTGCCGCGTAGAGACCAACGATTACCAGTACCTGTACGAAGAAGGCGACTACATGGTAATTATGGATAACACCACTTACGATCAGCACAGCATTCCGAAAACACTGTTTGGCCCCGCAGTGAAATTTTTGAAAGAAGGGATGAATGTTGTAGTTTCTTTCGAGAGCGAGGAACCTATTATGGCCCAAATGCCAAATAGCGTGGAGCTGGAAGTTACTTATACCGAACCTGCTGTAAAAGGCGATACATCATCAGGCGCACTGAAAAATGCCACTACAGAAAATGGCGTTGAAATAAAAGTACCGCTTTTTGTAAACCAGGGCGATAAAATAAAAGTAGATACCCGCACCGGCGATTACGTGGAGCGTGTGAAATAATAAAAAGAGCAAAGTTTTGGAACGGCTATTCGGTAAAACCGGGTAGCCGTTTTTTGTTATATCATTATCGAGTACCGTCTTCAAATTATTTTACTCCCTCTTCAGGGGGCTGGCGGGCAAAAGCAAGGCCCCTGATGGGCAGGGGCCTGTACTAACCAATTATAAACCTAAATTATGAGAAGACTTGCTATGTGTTATTCCTAACTTAGTGTAAAGTTAACACTAAGTATTTTATTGTGCAAATGTTTTTTCAAAATAATTAACAGGAGCCTACAATTGCCCAAAAATTGCAGGCTTTGCGCGTAAAAAACGATAAATACCCGTACCACTAAAACATCATCATTACTTTAGCGTAAGTATATAAAGATCTCAATTATGGAAATTAAACGCATAGGCACGCAGCCATCAGGCAAAGGCCCGGCAGAATATTTTACAGGCTCGGTACGGATAGATCCCCTGATCAGCCCGCCCGAGCCATCGCGCGTGGCAATGGCGCTGGTAACTTTTGAACCGGGCGCCCGCACAGCCTGGCATACCCACCCCTTTGGGCAAACGCTTATTGTAACCGCAGGCAGCGGCTGGGTGCAGCGCGAGGGCGATGCAAAGCAGCAAATTTACCAGGGCGATGTGGTGTATTTTGCACCCAACGAAAAGCATTGGCACGGTGCCACACTAACTACCGCCATGAGCCATATAGCTATACAGGAAAAGCTGAACGGCTCGCCGGTAGACTGGATGGAACAGGTGACGGACGAGCAATACGCAAAATAGTACCGGCAATTGCTAATGTAAAACCCGTTTATCCGTACTGGTTGTGCGATTTATCATTGCATCCTTTATTGCGGTACAATACTTTAGTTACCTTTGCAACGTAGGTTTCTCCCCCAATAATTAAAATGAGAAAAATGAAGGCAAACGAATATATCAATAGCGGCAATCTGGAAGAGTATTGCTTTGATATGTTCAATCCTGAGCGCCAGCAAGAAATTGCCGGTTTAGCCTCATTGCATCCCGAAATAAAAAAAGAGCTGAACGAGATTGAACTGGTCATCGAAAAATTTGCCATGAGCCAGGCTGTAGAACCACGCCCCGAGCTTAGGGAGAGGCTCTTTGGCGCACTGGGTTTCCACGACGACGAAATTTTAGATATCAATAACCTGCCCGCTACCAATAAATATTCCGATTACACCCAGTGGCTAAAAGCGGTGGAGCATTTGATCCCCGCGGAACCGTTTGAGGACTTTTTTGCGGAAGTGCTGCAAAGCAACGAGCATATTGCCCAAATGCTGGTAGTAACAAAGCTGAATGTTCCCGAAGAAACCCACCAGGATATTGCCGAAAGCTTTTTTATACTGAAAGGGCAGTGTGCCTGTACAGTTGGCAACGAAGTTTTCACCCTAAACGCCGGCGATTACCTCGATATCCCGCTGCACATCAACCACGATGTTAAAATACTTTCGCCCTACGTTATCGCTATCCTGCAGCATAAGTTTGCCTGAGTTTAATTGCGCGGGCATGCGGCGGTTGTTTAATCAATAATACCTTTTCTATATAAGTCATCAAAAATGATTTGATCAACAGGAGAGCTGATATCCCTGTCGGCATAACACAGGTACCTTATTTCGGCTATCTCGCTTGCGGGTTGCAGCTCGCCTTCATACTCCCCCCAATAACAGGTCATTTTTACAATAACACCCGGCAGGTGGCTATCGGCCTGCGCACGGTACACGCCCATATATCGCATACTTGGCAGTACGGGGCTAATAGTAAGCTCTTCTTTTATTTCGCGTTCAAGGGCTTCCATGTCGTTCTCGCCTTTCTCTCTCTTACCACCGGGGATGTACCAAACACGCCTTCCCTTTGTGCGCGAACTTAGTATCTTTTTATCTTTAATACAGATAAAGGCCAGTTTGTCTATTTCTGTTAAATATGTTGTTTCCATGGTAATATCAGCACCTAATATACCTATTGCAACCACGCTACGGCTGTGCTTGCCAATAATAATGGTGTTAATTAAGCAAGGGCAGATTTGCTAAGCTTGAAATGAAAAGCGATATTTAGCTCGCAGCATCAAACACATCATGACAAATCTCAACCGAACGATCAAAGAACGTTTCCATGCTATCGACATTATCCGCGGCCTTATTATGGTTATTATGGCGTTGGACCATACCCGCGATTTCCTGCATACGCCATCCTCGCCGCTGGATATGCAAACCACAACCGTAATACTATTCTTTACCCGCTGGGTAACACATTACTGTGCGCCAACCTTCGTATTCCTCAGCGGCGTATCCGTATTTTTGGCCGGGCAACGCCGGTCTAAAAAAGAGCTTAGCCTCTTCCTGCTTAAAAGGGGCCTATGGCTTATCCTGTCAGACCTCATCATCATGAGCTTCCTCTTCAGTTTCGATATACAGTACCATTTGCTGGTGCTGGAAGTTTTAACGGCTATAGGGTTTGGGATGATATTACTGGCAGGGCTAATTTATGTACCGCGATGGTTGATCGCAACGCTGGCTGTCCTTATTATTTTTGGCCATAATGCTTTAGATTACATTCAGCCGCTCCAAAATAAAACTGCGGATAACTTGCTTAAATTTTTCCTTACTGCCGGTGCGTCGTTTGTGCCCCTTGGCGCTAACCGCACCTTGTTATCCTTGTATCCGCCCATTGCCTGGGCAGGTCCGCTGCTGCTGGGCTACGTACTTGGCACATTGTACCAAACCGGGGCCAAGGCAAAACAAAGGCAAACCGTATTGTTACTCACCGGGTTCTCATTCATCGGGTTGTTTATCCTGTTACGGCTGATAAACCAATATGGCAACCCGGTACCATGGGCCACTCAGCGCAATCTTGCCCATACCCTATTATCTTTTCTCAACACGGCCAAACAACCGCCTTCACTGCTCTTTTTACTTATGACCTTAGGCCCGGTAATGGTACTATTGGCCATGGCCGAAAACTTTAATAACAAGCTGACGGCTTTCTTCGAGGTATACGGCAATGTGCCCTACTTTTTTTTCATCGCGCATTTTTTCCTGCTCAGGGTCATCAATCTTGTATTGATAGGCATAAGCGGCCTTCCCTATAAATCAGACGGCAACCCCATCGTTTGGCAGGCGCAGGGCTTTGGCTTCCCCTTGTGGGCGGTTTATCTGTTTTGGGCCTTTGTAGTGGCTGCGTTTTATTTCCCATGTAAATGGTACGGCAATTATAAGCGCACGCATAAACAATGGTGGCTGTCGTATTTGTAGCCTGTTTGCTTTCACCAGCTTTTTGGGGCAGGTAGTGTATACGCTATAGCCAATGCTTGGTAAGTCAACTTAACTTGCAGGCAGTTTTTTTTTCAATTAATTTGCGTAACTCAAAAGTTACTTATATATTTGAGTAACCTTAAGGTTACTCATTATGAAAAGAAGCATTAAACACCAGGTTTTCTTCCCCCACCCTCCCGGGATAGTATGGGAGTATATAACCAAACCCGAGTTGATGGAACTATGGCTCATGAAAAACAATTTTCAGCCGATAGTAGGATTCAGATTTCAATTCCGTACCGGGCCTATACCCAGCCTCAATTTTGATGGGATTTTCTATTGTAAGGTACTGGAAGTAGTACCCGCTAAAAAACTTTCGTATACATGGCAAAGCGGCCCCGGCGATGGTAAAATTACGCTCGATTCGGTGGTTACTTTTAAACTGGTGCCAAAGGACAATGGCACCGAACTCTATTTGGAGCATAGTGGTTTCGCTAAGAAAGAAAACCTCGATTTCTTTAATGGTTTAAACAATGGCTGGCTCGAAAAATTCCCAAAAATTGCTTCCCTTTTAAATACTGCACAACATGGCAACACCAACGCTTGACGCTTTCCAGGTAATAGGCGACCCCAGCAGGAGAAAAATGCTGATGCTGCTCTCTGCCGATAGCATGACGATTAACAACCTGGCCGATAATTTCGACATGAGCCGCCCCGCCGTTTCAAAACATGTTAAAATACTGTATACCGCAGGCTTCATCTCTATACAGGATATTGGCAGGGAACGCTACTGTACACTCAAAAAAGATGGCTTTGAGGAACTGCAGGGATGGATCTCCTACTTCGACGATTTCTGGAACTCGAAACTGAAAAAATTAGAAGACTTACTAAATAACAAACTACCAAACTAAAAGAAAACAAAATGGCTACATCAGATTTTACCACTACCATATTGGTAGATCAATCCCCCGCAGAAGCTTTCAATGCAGTTACCAACCCGCGCGGCTGGTGGTCGGAAGAGATAGAAGGCGGCACCGAAAAACTCAATGATGAGTTTAACTATCATTTCGAAGACATCCATCGCTGCCACGTAAAGTTAGTAGAGGTTATCCCGGGCAAAAAAGTTGTATGGTATGTAACCGACAACTATTTTAAACCGGGCATTTTCGGCGATGCGTCGCATGAAGCGCTTGATAACGAGAAGTTATCTAAAGACCAAACCGAATGGACAGGCACAAAGATGATCTTCGAGATCTCGGAAAGGGACAATAAAACCCTGTTACGCTTTACCCACGAGGGTTTAACGCCCGAGTACGAGTGTTTTGAGGTTTGCGTAAACAGCTGGACCCATTACATTAAAGATAGCCTGTTTGGGCTGATAACCACGGGCAAAGGCCTGCCAAACGCTACCGGTACCCCAATGACAACCGACGAAGAAAAATTCCATTCGGCAGCCAATTAAGCCGGGCATAACACCACTCCGCCATTAAATAAAACACAGCATCATGGAAATAGGAATTATTGGTTCGGGCGAAATGGGGACTTGCCTCGCGTGGAAATTTATAAAGCTGGGGCACGCAGTGGCTATTGCCAATTCGCGTGGCCCTGCTTCATTAAAAAAACATGCCCGGGATACTGGGCCGAAGCCACATCGGTAGAAGAAGCAATAAAAAACAAGGACGTGGTCATTATATCCATTCCCCAAAAAAACATACCGCTGCTCCCCGTTAATTTGTTTAAGCAACTTGCGGAGGATGTAGTGGTGATAGAAACCGGCAACTATTACCCAAGCCTGCGCGATGGCAATATCCCCGCGCTGCAGCAAAGCGGTATAGATAGCCTGTGGGTGCAACAGCAATTGGGCAGGCCGGTAGTAAAAGCATTTAACGCCATATTGGCTACCAGTATATACGAAAAGGCAAAGCCCGCCGGCGATAAAAACCGGGTTGCCATACCGGTTTCCGGCGATGATGCAAAAACCAAACAAGTAGTTTTTAAGCTGGTAGATGAGTTGGGCTTTGATCCCTTTGATGTTGGCACTATTGCACAATCTTGGAAACAGCAGCCGGGTTCCCCAATTTACTGCCGCGACCTTGCGCTGGCAGAACTAAAAAAGAGGGCCGATGCACTGGGGGCAGACTGGGCTGCTATGCGGAACACCATCCTGGCCAAACGGCTTGCAGACGAGGTCCTGATGAAAGCCGACTATCCGGCTTATTTAAAAGCATTGCAGGATTAGGCCAGGGCCTCGCCTGCGGCTTTTTGCTCTGCGGCTATTTTAAACAACCACCATGCCTTTAAACCAAATGTCACCACCACCAGCGGCAGGTACAATTGATTATTAAGCATATCGCCAATAAAAATGCCGGTGTTAAAATACGCCGCCAGTATACGCAACACCAACCGGCAGGCATTAATTAGGAAGGCCAACAGGATAATACGCCCTGCTCCCGGCCATTTGCGGAACACACAAACCAAAGCAATGCTGCCCAGCAGCGTGCCAAACATCAAAGGAAAGTATAATGCCGATTGTACGCCTTGCATAATGCCAACGGTACCCATTATTGCCTGCTTGCCTGCGCCATCTGCGGTTGCATAAGCCGTAGTTAGGTTTAACTGTACATAAAAAAGTTCTACCGACCGTAGCGCAACCTCTAACAGCGCAAACATAAAAAACCCCAAAAATGCCAGAGCCGCCAGCCCTTTGTTGCGGCTAAACGCCTCGGCACAAACAACAAAAAATATATAAAGCAGCCCAAACATGCTCAAAAGCATCAACCACGACCGCCAAACGTGCAGGCTATTGCCGCCGTTTAAAAAATCGGTAATGGCGTTGCCCGTTTCTGGCACACGGTTATACACCCACCATTGAAACGTTTGCACAGCTATGTAAATAATTGCCATTACGCCGGCACCCAGCTTCATTTTATAACTGATCATTCCTTATTTTTATTCCAAAATTATATAAAGCAACGCCATTTTCAACACCTTTAAGCAATATCCCCAAAATGGATAACCTTAAGTATAAGCCCGATACCCTTGCTTATTATCAAAATATATTAACACGGGTAGATGAATGCCTGGACTACCATACGGCTGACCCGGTTGGCGTTGCGCAAATTGCCGATAGCGTTAATGTATCGTACCACCACCTGGCCGAAATATTTTGCGCATTGCGCGGAGAAAGTTTGGGTGCCCATATAAAGAGGAAGAAACTCGAGCGCGCTATCACGTTATATAGCTACACTGCGCTTAACCTTGGCCAGGTGGCCGACAAAACAGGCTTTGCCACCAAACACTCGCTCTCCAAATCATTTTCGCAATATTTTAACCGCTCGCCTGCGGCTGTAAAAAAGGCATCGTTGTATCATAAGGCATCTACCAATATCCTGTACGATGGCATAACCTCCGCCAGTCATTATGATGCGCTGATGCAGATGGACGTTGATTTCAGCTACCGCGAAGAAACCCTGCAGGGATGTTATTTTACCGGTACGCTTACCCCGGTGCATGCCCTTAAACTGGTAAACGCCATTGCTTATGATGATTATGTGGAGCAGCTTGTAGTTGATGATGCCTGCAAAAACACCACCTCATTTTTTATCAAGGCGTTCGATTCGGTTAACTTTACCCCGTTAAAACATTACCGGATGTTATCAGGGATGTTTCACCGCCAAAAAACACAGGCACAATTAAAGGCACAGTACCCGCAGGCTTTTATCAGCCCGGTAAAGGACGGGCGGTACCTGGTATTTAAAGTACCCAACGGCGACCTCAGCAATATAAAATGCCATATTACCCTCTTTAGAGAAAACATCATCAGGCAAAAACAGCTGTTTGTTTTAAACGATTTTTATGATTTCTTCCTTTTTACCAACACGCCCGATGCCCTGGGCGATTATTATATTTATTACGGCAACTGAACCGGCATGAAACGCTTGCATGTTGATATGAATGGAATTCATTTGAAATGCGTGATAATGAATGCTATGTTGCACCCTAAATAGTCCATAAAACGTGTAGCATTTATTAACACAACCGATATGAAAAAAAGCATTGGTATCCTTATCTATAACGACGCAGAAGTGCTGGATTTTTGCGGCCCATTCGAGGTTTTTTCGGTTGCTTCCGAATTGCAGGACCATTCCCTATTCGATGTTTTTACTATTGCAAAAACCACAGAGGCGGTTAGGGCGGTAAATGGCTTATCCGTAAACCCGGATTATAGTTTCGCGGACGTGCCGCAGATAGATGTGTTGATCATTGCCGGAGGAGCCGGATCGAGAGCCCTGGTTAATGATACCGACACCCTCGCTTTTATAAAAAAGGTGCACAAGGACACCCTATATACAGCAAGCATTTGCTCGGGTGCCAGGCTACTCGCAAAGTTGGGGCTGCTTAGCCACAAGCCATACACAACGCACCACCTGGTTTACGATCATCTTGCCGAGCTTGCTCCGGATGGCCTGCCTCAGAAAGAAAAACGGTACGTACAAAGCGGCAAGATGTTTACATCAGGCGGCATTTCTGCCGGTATCGATCTATCCTTTCATATGTTGGGAATACTTACCAACGATGAGATCGTAATAGCAACCGCAGAGTATATGGAGTATCGGCTGATGTGATAGGAGCGGCTTTTTTATATCCGCGCTAATTACTAAATTAGGGTACCAATTTATGAAAGCCGCCATCATTATATTTTTGTGCCTCGCTACGGCCTTGCATGGTTATGCGCAAAGCAAACAGCAGCGGCTTATATTAGCCGAATACCGGGTAGATCCGGACCACGCCGGGCATTACAGGTACCTGGTTGCTTACAATTTTGTTGCGGGTAAACTGGTATCGAAAGATACCCTGCTTGGTGCACCAACATTTAAAGATGGTGTTGGGGGGTCTTATGTAAGGTACGATCTCCGTAAAACCTTCATTTACAAAAACCGGTATGTAATTGGCGGGAACAGCAGCGTTATCGACCTGAAAAAGAAAGTTGTGTTACTGCCCGGGGGGCAAACATTTATAGACACCCTTGGCGATACGCTTTTGTTTCACAGGGCAAATTCGGACACAGGCACAGGCTACAGGCATCTGAATTTGCTTACGGGGCAATCTTACTTTATAGATAGCAGTGCACAAAACCGCGACCGGATAGAAAGATCATCGCCCGATCAAAAGCAGTACCTGTCCATTTATAACGGCAAACAGGGCAAGCAAATTCGCCTTTACGATGCTAAGGCCAATACCTACCAAATATTGATCGATGATGCCGGTATGGGGCCGGATGTTACCTCGGATGCCCAACGCCGTACGGTAAAAACACACTGGTTAAATAACCATTCATTTTTATATACAGTTCACCGGCAGGCCGAACAAGACACCAGCTTTAAGCCGATGAAAGATGTGCAATTTTATATCATTTATTATTTTTCTGACCTCACCATGCATAAGTATGATATCCTTACAAAAAGGGATGAAGTAATCTTCACATTAGATAAGGTAAAACCGGGGCCAACCAACGACCGGTTTTTGAAAGATGAAATAGGGCAAACCATATACTGCACAGGCTCGTTTGATTATTATTTGATAGATACCCTCAAGAACAGGGTTACTGCCTATCCGTTTTTTGAGTTGGGCAATGGCTTTTCGGTACAAAGCGAACGCGATGCGGAAGGGTTCTCCTTTCGTTATAAGGGCAAGGAGATAAAACATTACCGCGATTACTACTATCGTGCCGTAGCCGGTAAAGAATTGATTGCAATACAAGAGTTAAATAAACCGTTGAATGTTTGGTCGGCTCAAACCGGTGAGTGGACTTCCATAAAGATTCCATGGTTAGAAGCGGTTATTGGCTGGGTGGAGGAGTAAGGCGTGAAGGTGCCTGCCTTTGTTTTGATGGTCGTCACAGTAGTAACGTCGGCAGTTTAAGCGCGAACTGCAACAATGCCCATAACGCGATTGGGTAATTAAAAGCAATCGGGAAATGTTTTTGGCGACAACACGAGCAACGGGAGGAAATTTTTCCGCCTTTCGTTGGTAATTTCACCAGCAAACCGCGCTGCTTGTAAATGCCGCTAACTACCGTAATGCTTTAAGACACCGAACTCATTCCGCCAGTCTTCATTATCCTACAGTTTAAGGAAGCCAGTCATCCTTATAAGCACCTAATTTCCGCTTACTTTGCCCGTCATACAACCTGGTTTTTTTAAAAGTGGTCCCATCAAATAGTATGGTTTTTACTCCGCCATCAGTGCCGAGGGTTACTGTGTTTTTAAATGCGCCCTTTTTCACCGACCCTCTTTTATACTCATATTCAACCGCAATTTTATCTTGATCAATAAAGTTCCATTCTCCCTTGTATAAACTTACCCCAGGTTCAGATTCGAAAATTAGTGAGTCGTAAGTTTTAGGGAAATTTTGCGTAGCCTGAAAAACGTAAAAACACTTTTCTTTATCAAAGCAAAGGGTACGAAAATTAGCAGGCCTCATTGTGCTATCTATCTCGGGGTAGCCAGAGTTAGCGCTTAACCATTTAATGCTGTCCGGAATCCAATATCCTTCAATTAGTGCCGGTTCTCCAATATTATGATTTGGAGTTGCATGGCAAGAAAACAAGATGGCTGCTGCCACAAACACCATTACGGTTCTCATTGCTTAAAGTTTAATTGTCGTCCAACGGGCGAGTACGTCTGGCCTAAGTAGCGACGCACAATTTAAAATCACTTCACCTTAAACGCAATCACCGAATTTTTTGCGAACGTAGGCACATAGATGATTTTTTCTGCGGCATTATAAGCAAGGTCTGCGGTACTCATTTTCTTGTCGCGGGTATCTGATAGCACTTGTGTCGATCCATCTGCTTTTACGTAATAAATGGTGCCTGCCCATCCGGTCACAATAAATTCGTTTGCGCCTACCTTCACAACTCCGTCGGTACCACCTTCCAT
>NZ_CAMLOV010000046.1 GCF_946481715.1 uncultured Mucilaginibacter sp.
TGCGCATAAAACTGGCGGATTTTTTAACACTGCTAATTTTGATATGGATAACCGCTAACAGATGAGTAAGAGCAACGGACATATAAGCGATGACCTGCTGGTGAAATACCTGGTTGGCGAAGCTACGCCTGCCGAAACCATTGCGGTGGAAATATGGCTGGCTGTCGATGAGCCAAATGTGGTACATTTTAACCAGTTGAAACGGATTTGGGACGAGAGCCTGCAATTGGCCAATACCAGCACAGTTGACGAAGATGCTGCCTATAGCCGCCTGCAAAACCGCATCAAAAACATGCCGGAAACAGATGGTGCAAAGGTTGTGGAGCTTCACCCTAAAAAAACAAACTGGTTGGCTATTGCAGCAGCAATTTTAGTGCTTTGTACTGCCGGGTATTTTACATTAAATTATTTTAGCGGCCCGGCGTCTATCATAAGGCTGGCAAGCAATAACAGTGTACGGACCGATACTTTGCCAGATGGCTCGGTTATCACGATGAACAAGATGTCGCAATTGGCATATCCTAAGAATTTTAAAGGCGGCATACGCTCGGTTAATTTGCAGGGCGAGGCATTTTTTAAGGTAACGCCCGATAAAGCAAAGCCATTTATAATTAAGGTAAACGATGTAACCATTAAGGTGGTTGGTACGTCTTTCAATATAAAAAGCAGGAATGGCAAAACCGAAGTGGTTGTAGCTACCGGTATTGTAAACGTTGCCAAAAACCACAACAGCATAAACCTTAACCCCGGCGAGAGAACGGAGATAGATAACAGCAAAGACCATTTGGGTAAGCAAAGCGTAAAAGGCAACTTATATAGCTACTATGTAAACAAAGAACTAGTATGCGACCAAACGCCTTTAACCGACCTCGTGCAGGCGCTGAACAGTATCTATAGTGCAAATATTTTGATAGGGAACAAAGCGCTTGAGCAATTGCCCATCACCACCGTATTTAAGGGGCAGTCGCTGGAGCAGGTGCTCTTAGTAGTACAGGAAACGTTTAAAATAAAGGTGGAGCGCAAAAACGGGCAGATCATCCTGAAATAATATAGCTAATCCATGCATCAATTTAAGCGTACGCTGTTATTGCTTATTGCCTTTTTGCTTTCGGCGGTAAGCCAGCGGCTTTGTGCGCAATCTCTTCTTGGCCGTAACATCTCTGTCTATATTAAAAATAAGCCACTGGGTTCCGTGCTGAAAACGATGGAAGAGCGGGGCAAGTTCAACTTCTCGTACAACAGCAACCTCTTTAAAGCCGACAGCCTGGTAAGCCTGGATGCCGATAACTGGACAATAAAAGAAGTACTGGACCACCTGCTGCTGAGCCGCTTTGAATATAAGGAGGCAACGGGTTTCATCATCCTGCGCTATGCGCCATTGCAGCTGAGCTTACTGAGCGAGAAAACCGCTACCGAAGGTGATGAGTTTGTCATAAACGGCTTTATTGTAGATGACCGTAGCGGCAAAAAGCTACCGAACGCCAGCGTCTACGAACGTAATTTGCTGCAAAGCACCCTTACCGATGCCAACGGCTTTTTTGAATTGAAGCTAAAAAACACCGGTATGCAGGTGCAGCTAACCATCAGTAAAGAATTATACAAAGACACCACGATCACCTTTTTGCGCGACGTGAATATTACAAAAGTTACCGGCAAAAGCGTATTGTACTATGCCTTAAACGACGACCCCGAAGGGATAGAAACTACATCCATTGGCAAGCTGTTCATCTCCACCAAACAAAAAATACAGGAGGCTAATTTAAAAGGCCTTATTGCCAACGCGCCTTTCCAGGCATCTGCCATACCCAATGTAAGCACCCACGGCGCCATGAACGGGCAGATAGTGAACACCGTATCGCTTAATGCCGTAGGTGGTTACAATGCCGGCGTAAACGGCGCAGAGCTGGGCATTATCTTCAACCTGGATAAGGGCAACGTGCGCAGCTTCCAGTTTGCGGGGGCTTTTAATATAGTGGGCGGCAATGTAGGCGGGGTGCAAATAGCGGGGCTGTATAATAATGTATTGGGCAGTGTAAACGCAGTGCAGCTTGCTATTTTACATAATAGTGTAAAACATAACCTGCATGGCGTTCAATTGAGCCTGTACAACCACGTTCGCGGCGAGGTTTCGGGTTTGCAGATAGCACCGGTTGGTAATATAGCCGGTAAAAATGTAAACGGCATACAGGTTGCGGTGTTAGGCAATGTAGCAGGCAGCAAGTTTGAGGGGATCCAATTAGGCGGGCTTTTTAATTACGCCAAACACCTGCGCGGCCTGCAGGTAGGGCTCATCAACATCGCTGATACTTCAAGAGGTTTTAGTGTGGGGCTCATTAACATTGTGCGTAATGGCTACCATAAAATAATGCTTGGCGCTAACGAAACACTAAACGCCAACCTCTACATAAAATCGGGCAGTGTAAACTTTTATACCATTTACACCGGCGGCGCAAGGCTGAATAAAAATGCCCGAATTTACGGTATGGGGATGGGATTTGGTACCGTATTGAGCTTGGGTACACGGCTGAGTTTTAATCCCGAAATCAGCACCCGATACTTGTACCAGGGCTCCTGGCATTATACCAACCTGCTCAACAGGCTCGATGGGAATGTTAGTATCAAACTAAGCAAAGGTTTGGCTTTAACCGGCGGCCCATCGGTAAACCTGTATTATACCGGGCAGCATAACGCCATTAAGGGGTATGCACTGCTACAAGATCTGCACCCAAAATTCAACCCTGCTAAAAACGCAAACTGGTTTGCAGGATGGAATGTGGGGATTAGTTTGTTTTAGCCTAAAAAGTCTTCATCGCTAATAATACAGTGCTTTGCCAGCATCCGTAGCAATGCTTCTGCCGAAAAATCCCCTGCTACGTCGAAGCATGTATTGCAGTTGTTACCGCTTACATTACATAAACCTGGTTCAAATTCAATTATTAGCCCGCTAAACTTGCCCGAAAGCACGGCAATAGTTTCACCGTCAATTACCTCGTAGGTATTGCGGGTGGTGCCAAAAAACCGGCAGAGGCTTTTTACGTGGCGGTAGGCGTTTATAGATCGTACTATCATCAGCTTTTTAGCATTAATTTTAAACGGCTCCTGATAATACGCTCTTTAACAAAACCGGGAAGCATACTATTTAAAAGAACCAGCAATTGATTCATAAAACCGGGGACGATCTCCTTTTTGCCCTTTAGCAACCCGTCTATCGCTATTCGTGCTACGTCTTCGGCTTCCAAAATGGTTGCTTTGGCAATGCCTTTCAGTTTGTTGTTCATCACCAGCAATTCGGGTTTGGTATTAATGCCGCCCGGGCTAAGGAGGCTGATGCGTACCTTACTGCCCGATAATTCGAGCTGCAGGCATTTGGTAAAATAGCGGATGAAAGATTTGGTAGCGCCGTAAACCTGTTTCTTCGGTACTACAAACAGTCCGCCAAGGCTGCCAACATTTAGGATGTAGGAAGTGGCCGCAGCATCCGCCTGTTCTAAAAACAACCGCGTTAGCAAAACCGGGGTAATTACGTTTAGCTCTATCTGCGTTTTATAAAAAGCAGTGCCCTTATCCTCAAACCACGACCAGTTCCCCAATCCGGCATTATTAATAAGCATATGCGCGGTTAGTCTCTGTAATTGCAGCTGCGCAAATATTTCCGGGTAGCGAGTGGTATCGGTTAAATCCATCTCTATTTCATCAACCCTGATGTTAAAATTCTTGCGGAGGTAAGCCGCTAATTGCGGCAGGCCGGAATTTGGCAGCGCAACCAGCATTAAATTAATCTTCCGGCGCGCCAGTTCAATAGCAAAGGATTTGCCCAGGCCCTCGCTGGCACCGGTAATAATGGCGGTTATCTGTTGCATGGCGTCAGGTTTGTTTTAGGTAATCAACGGTTTGTTGCATGGCCTCGCCAAACGGTGTAATGCGGTAGCCCAATTGAGTAGCCGCTTTTTGGCTGCTGTACTTTTGATCAAATTTGAGGCGGTCGGCAAACTCGGGCAAAATGAAGGGAGGCCATCCGGTCAGTTTGGTTTTGAGCCACTCTACCCTGCCGAAAAATTTTATGGCTTTTTGCGGTACGCGTACCATGCCATGCTTTACGCCTGACACTGTGCGCACGGTATCAAAAAAAATATTGAAACTGATGTCTTCCCCGCCTAAAATATAACGGTTACCTGTGGTACCCTTTTGCATGGCAGCTATATGGCCTGCAACCACATCGGGCAGGTAGGCATAGTTGGCCACCTGTTCGCCATTGCCGGGGATAACGCGCCATTTCCCTTTTAAATAACGGCTCACCATTTTGCTTACGGTATTGCTATCGGTAACAGGCCCTTTGCCAAATACGCGCGAAGGGTTTACCGTAACTACATCTAAACCGCGGTTTACAAATTGCTGCACCTCCAGTTCGGCCAGGTATTTGGTGCGCTCATAAGCAATGGGGAAACCCACAACGCGCGGCTCGTCCTCGCTTAGCGGAAAGTTGAGCGTTGGCCCCCAAACCCCGCAGGTACTGGTATAAACCATTTTTTTAATGCCCGCATTACTTGCTGCATGCAACACATTGCGGGTGCCGGTAACATTGGTGTCGTAAAACGCATCGGGGTTGCTGCACCACATTTTTGCCATGGCGGCAGTGTGGTAAACCTCCGCGCAGCCCTGCATCGCTTTCCTAAGGCTATCGGGGTATAAAATATCTCCTCTTATGGCTTCAATATTTTTATGTTTTATTAAATAAGGATGGCTGATATCCCGGCATAATGCTTTTACATCGTACCCTTGTTTGGCAAGCGCCAGGCAAAGCTCGCGCCCTATAAAACCTGTGGCGCCTGTAACTAATATATTCATCATACCCCTAATACAACCAGCGGGTAGCTTACCCCTATTGCTGTATTTATTTTCTTGTTAACATTATTGATAGTAGTATTTAAGTGTGATTGATAGCAGCAATCCGCTTAAAATCAGTACTATTGTTTCATCAATTCAAAACCTTATCAATATGAAATTTTACGTAGAAGCATGGTCGGCTAAACAAACATGGCTCGATTTAAGTACCGAAGAACGCGGCGCATACATGGGGCAGGTCGGCCCTGCTATTCAGCAAATGATGGAGCAAGGCGTGGAGATTGTTACCTGGAGCGATAACGATACAGATACGGTTGAACGACTTGGGTACGATTTTTTTGCCGTATGGAAATTCCCTACCGATGAACTGGCCAAAACGTTTGAGGCGATAGTTACCGGTGCAGGCTGGTACAATTATTTTACCCAGGTAAACCTCAAAGGCAACGCCGGTGCCCCCGAGGAGATCATTAGCAAGATGATTAATATGTAAACCTCCCCTACCTCGGAAGGTTACACGCAACTCCCTGGCGAATTACAAAATCGACAGATTAACTTTCAAAATATTTTGAAAGTTAAAAAACATATTTATCTTTGTGTATGCAATTACCCGAGGCAAAAGGCAAGTTTATAGAGGCATGGGGCAAGTTGGGCTCGGAGTGGGGGATAAACCGCACTATGGCGCAGGTGCATGCCTTGCTTTTGGTTAGCCCTACCGAGCTTACTACCGAGGAAATTATGGAAGAGCTAAAGATCTCCCGGGGTAACGCCAACATGACCCTTCGCGACCTGATCAGCTGGGGGCTGGTAGAAAAACAGCACAAGGCCGGCGAGCGCAAAGAATACTTTTTTGCTAATAAAGATACCTGGTACATTGCCCGCCAAGTGGCCAAAGAACGCCGCAAACGCGAGCTTGACCCTATTATTAAGATATTAGACGAACTAAGCAAAGTAGAAGGCGACCCAAAGGACGAAGCTTTTAAAACATTCAATACATCGGTAACCGATATAAACAAGCTGGCCAAAAACGTAGATAAAACACTGGAAACCATGCTGAAAGCAGAAGAAAATTGGTTTTGGAAATCTATCTTTAAAATGTTTAAATAACGTGAGGCTTGTCAAATTATCATAAGCGGTCACAATTGCAAGACTTAATTATTGCCCTTCCTTTTTTGCTCGGTATCGCTGATAAATGCGGTAAGCTCTTTAATAAAACCATCTAAAGATTCGGCCGACTTTTTAAGGTAAATAACCATCTTTTTTAGCTGGAACGGCGAATTGATAAAGCCTCCGATAATGCTTGTTATCCCTAAAATATTGGCAACAGGCTGCCGCACTTTGTGCGATGTAATAAACATCATATCTTCCATGCTTTTAACATAATCCCTCAAATATTCTTCAGCTTTTTTCAATTCACGGTAAGCGGCTGCGAGTTCTTTGGCGCGTTTTTCCCGCTCCTCGTTTTGGTAAAAAAGCTCCTGATTAGCTACAGCGAGTTCTGCAGCCCGGGCTTCCTTCTCATTGTTCTGAAATACAAGTTCGTGATTGGCTGTTATAAGTTCTTCGGCGCGCTTGCTTTTTTCATCATGCTGGTAGGCAAGTTCTTTATTGGCCACTATTAGTTCTGCGGCGCGTGCCTCTTTTTCATAGTTTTGGTAAGCCAGCTCTTTATTGGCCACTATAAGTTCATCAGCACGTTTCTCCTTTTCCTCATTTTGATAGCGTAATTCGTGGTTGGCAACCACCAATTCTGCGGCACGTTTTTCCTTTTCTTTATTTTGAAAAATAAGCTCCTGATTGGCAACGATGAGCTCCTCAGCGCGCTTGCTTTTTTCATCGTGCTGATAGGCCAGTTCTTTGTTAGCCACAATCAATTCGGCCGCCCGTGCTTCTTTTTGCTCATTTTGAAAAGCGAGTTCCGCATTGGCCACAACCAATTCGGCGGCCCTGTTTTCCTTTTCTTCGTTTTGATAGGCAAGCTCTTTGTTAGCGATGATCAATTCCGCTGCGCGCTTTTCCTTTTCTTCGTTTTGGTAAGCGAGCTCTTTATTAGCTGCCAATAGCTCGTTGGCTGTATTTTTATTATGCATGTGTATCGGCTGAGGGTAAAGTGTAGGCCGGCTCGGGAGAAGCAGGGAGAGCAAACTACTTAAAAGCATTATGCCGCAGAACGGATGGGTTTATACTGCCTTTTGTTAAGAAGTAAGTAAATATAGTAATTGTAATTAAAAACCAGGCGCCCCAATTATCTGCGCCCTGCAAAAATATTAAAATGAATGTTTTACAACTGTTAGGATAAACTTATCGTAATAGGGAGAGGATATTGTAACTATTAGTTTTAACTGGTTATTTATCCGGCACTGTACCCCTTGTTGATACGTAAACTGATGCTCATGTTAACTACTGTTTTTAATTCTGCCGGCAACGCATCTAACAATTATAATCTTGAACTCTTCTTTGAGCTTTCGCCCGATCTTTTGTGCATAGCTGGCTACGACGGCTTTTTTAAACGCATCAATCCCACGGTGGCTAAAACGTTAGGTTATAGTAACGAGGAACTGTTTGCCAATCCCATCAACTCGTTTGTACACCCCGACGACCAGCAGTTAACCGCCAGCAGCCGGCAAAGCCTTACTAAAAATATGCCGCTGTTAAATTTTGAGAACCGGTACCTCACCAAAGCAGGCGAAGTGGTTTGGCTATCGTGGACATCTATGCCTATAGAGAACGAGCAAGTGGTTTTCGCCATCGCCAAAAATATCACCCATAAAAAGAAACAGGAAGAAGCGCGCAATACCGAGATAGCAAACCTTACCCGCACCAATAATGATCTGAAACAACTTACGTACGCCACCTCGCATGATCTTCGCTCTCCGGTTGGTAACTTGTTGTCGGTGTTTAGCCTATTGAATGTTGGTAAAATAAACGACCCGGAAACCCTGGAATTTATTGGGATGCTTAAAGCCGCTACGGATAGTTTAAAGGATACCCTAAATGGCTATATGGACACGTTGAGCCAGAATAATATATTAAACGCAAGGGTAGAAACACTGAATCTGGAAGAGTGCCTTGGCTCGGTGCTGTCATCGTTGCGGTCGTTTTTAAAGGATTCGAAGGCGGTTATTGACGTTGATTTTTCTGAGCAGCCCACCGTGAAATTTAACAAAGTTTACCTGGAGAGCGTTTTCCTCAACCTGCTCACTAATTCGGTGAAATACGCGCAGCCAGATAGCGTCCCCATGATCATTATCCGCTCGCACCGCCGTAACGGCATCAGCGAACTGGTGTATACCGACCAGGGACGGGGCTTTGATATGGAAAAAGTACAGGACAGGCTATTCGGGTTCAATCAGAAATTTCATACCGATACAAACATCGACAGCAAGGGCATCGGGCTTTATTTAATATACAACCATATTACAAGCCTCGGCGGCCGCATTACAATTGATAGCGAAGTGAATAAGGGTGCCCGGTTCAATATTTGCTTTAGAGATTAATAGCGTTTTTAGCATTTACTTTAACCCACTACTCATTGCGTACGTTTTTTCGCGCAGGTAGGGCAGCATATTGCATTTACCGCCTTGCTGCGGTACCTCTCCCGGCAGTATAGGCTTACCTATTTTTACGTGTAGCTTATGCCCCCGCTTGTTAAACAGTTGCGAGAAAAGCATAATAGTTTGCAGCGAGGGGTGTATATACCTGGCCAGGCTAAATAACAGCCCGTTGTTGCCATGGAAATACACCGGCAATATAGGCTGGTTGGCTTTTGTGATAATTTTGCCTACCACCGGGTGCCATTCTTTATCGGTTATCTGTTTTCTTTTCAGGCAGTACGATGACACCTCCCCTGCCGGGAAAATAGCCACCGGCACACCCTCTTTTAAAACCTTAAGCGCGGTTTTTAGTCCGCTAATGCTGGAGGCATCCTTTATATTGTCGAAAGGGTTTACGGCAATGATATGATCTGCCAGGTTGGGTACTTTTTTTAGCAGGAAGTTGCCCATAAACATGGCCTCCGGCCGTTTTTTTACCAGTATGCTCAGCAGCGCCAGCGATTCTATGGCGCCGTAAGGGTGATTGGCAACGGTAATAAATGCGCCGTTTGCCGGGATATTGTTTAAACTCCCATCATCTATAACAAGGGTTACGCCCAATATCATAAACAAATGGTCGGCAAAGGCAACGCCTTTTAAGGCCCTGGCGTTTTCCATCATGCTGTTAAATGCGTCAATTTTTAGTGCCCGCATTAAAAACGAGGCCAGGAAAGGGATGCCATTGATGCCGGCTGCTTTAGAAAAATCTGCTTTGGTTATAGCGGGCATATTTAAGAAGGTTAATTCCGTAAAAATACCCAACACGTATTAACTGAAAGTAACAGCACTATTAAGTTGGCCTACTGTTAAATTACATAAAATCGATAATTTATATGTTAACTGTATGTTATTAATAAGTTAATTATATGTAAATTTATCCTACCAATTATAAATCTAAAGTGTTCCGCTTTTTTAAAACATATTTCAGTTGCTTATTAGGGCTGCTCTTGTCGTTTACGTACGCCAGGGCGCAGGAGCAACGGATATGCTTTGAGTTTTACAACGGCACCTTCAACAGCCAGGTTGATAAGGCTTTTATACTGGATGTTCCGGTATCTTTGTCCCAATCGCTGGTAAAAGGCTTTTACAAACAATTGAATGCCGGCAACTACGAACCGGTTATCGATTCGTTAATAACATACAAAAACCGTTACCAATTAAACGATTGGCTGTATTACCAGCTCATCCGCAAAACAGCGCAGGCCATAAGCCCTAAAGCCGATAACTACGGGCGTTATACTTTATACAAATGGTTTTTACTTGCAAAAAGCGGCTACGATGCAAGGCTGGCGCTTACACCAGACGATAAAGTAATATTTTATGTTCTGAATGATGAGGATATATCAGATATCCCCTCCTTTGCCATAGATGGCCAAAAATATATGTGCCTTAACTACCACGATTACGCCAGGGCAGATATCAATCAAAACCCGCCCATACCGGTAGTGGTAAACATCCCCGAGGCTAAAAAGGCGTTCTCATACAAAGTAACCCGCATGCCCGATTTTAAGGCAGCCGATTACCGGGACAAAGAACTGCAGTTTACTTATCGCCATAAGGTTTACTACTTCAACATCAGGTTAAACCCCGATGTTGAAACCATTTTTATGAACTACCCGGGGGTAGATTTTGAAACTTATTTCAACATCCCGCTGAGCAAGGAAACCTACAGTTCGCTTATCCCCCTGCTAAAACAGAATATGAAAGGTATGAGCCAAAAGAAAGGGGTAGATTACCTGATGCATTTTACCCGTTACGCCTTTTTGTACGAGGACGATGGGGAAAACTATGGCAAAGAAAAGCGCCTCTCGCCAGAGGAAACCCTGTTTGCCAAATACAGCGATTGCGACGACCGTGCGGCGCTGTTTTTTTACCTGGTAAAAGAGGTATACAACCTGCCTATGATAGCCCTGCTATACCCTACCCATATTACCATGGCGGTGCAATTTAATAAACCGGCAGGCGGCACCCCCATCATTTACAAGGGTAACACCTACTCGGTTTGCGAGCCCACCCCGCAACGGAAAGACCTGCGCATTGGCGAGCTATCTGCCAGCCTTAAAAACGTGCCTTACGAGGTGGTTTACCAGTATACGCCGGAGAAATAGTTAGAGCAAACCATTGCTTTTATTATTTTCAGCGGTCAATCCCTAAAACTTGTTTGAACTGATGAATATCCAATATTGGGATGCGTGGAAATGCAATGGTTTTGAGGATACCGAAATGGTGGTCGTGAGTAATTATATAATCAGCATTTGCGGCAAATGCACAATCCACAAATTTATTATCATCCTCATCGGCAGTAATTAAGTTAAGCTGATAATGCACTGGTGTAAATAATACATTGGGAAGTTCCATAAGCGACCTAATGACATCTGAGGCTACCTTTTCGTTCCAGTGGGCATCGATTATTTCTTCGTACTCTAAAAGGATATCCTGATTAACGGCTATTCGAAATTTGTGTTGAAGTGATGCATTGTAGAACCAATGGTACTTCGAGCGGCTCGATATAGACACCAACAAAATATTTGTGTCGAGGACGACCGTTAGGCCATTAGCTCTTTCTATTTAGCAGTTTATCCATATCATCGTCGGTTAAACCTTTTGCGTCCCAAATTTTGTCAGCCCCTTCAATAGCTCGTTCGGCAAAAAAGCCGGCAAGTAAGATTTTTAATTCTTTCAGGTCGCTGTCAGACAGGTCAGTGCCAAATAGTTTCATTAGCTCCACCTGTGCATTACTTAATGGATATTTTAGAGTATTCATCATTTTAATTATTGTGGCTCAAACAAATTTACATTTATTTATTCATACAAAATAAATGTCTTTGTTGTATTACTTATCCAAAAACTCCTCTACCAATGCCACCGTTAACTCCGGCACTTTGCTCCCCTTTTTACCGCTTACCAATTCGCCCAGATACTCGCCGTGCCCACCGGGGAATACGGCCAGTTTGGAGCCTGTCATCAGATGAGTTATTTCTACAGCATGCTCGGGCGGGGCTACGTCGGCATCGCCGGTGATGATGAGGGCTGGTACCTTTATAGATCGGATCTCGCTATCGGGCCAACCCACAAAATGTTGCATGCGGTAAAGCGATTTATCGTGCATGGCCTGCAGCGCCTTTGGGTCGGGGTTGATGGACCGGAACTCGTCCTTAAACTGTTGCGGCATATCCTTAAAAGTTGCCTTTTTCATAAACTCCCAAAACCAGGGCTGGGCACCCTCGTGTTTTGTAAATGCCGATGCAACCACAATTTTACGCGTAAGCTGCGGGTAGCTGATGGCTATTTGCAGCGTGGTATGCCCGCCATTGCTAAAGCCCATAAAATCGGCTTGTTTTATGCCTAACTGTTTAAGCAGTTCGGCAACGTCGGCAGCATCCTGTTTAAAAGAGAAAGGCGCATCCCGGTCGCTGGTGTGGCCGTTGCCCTGCAGCTCCACCGCTATTACCTGCCGGTGCTGTGCAAACAGCGGCAACGTGCGCCCAAACGTGGTACGGATGGTGGAGCCGCCCCCATGTATCAAAACCAAAGGCAGGCCTTTGCCATGTATCTCGTAATACATTTTTATGCCGTTCACTTCTTTATATCCGCTAATGCTATCCGGTTTCATGGTAGTAGTGTTTTGTGTGGTAGTTTTATTAGTTGTATCGCCGCAGGCAGCAATAAAAACTGCCATGCCGATGAGGCAAATTGCCTGCAAAAATTTTGTTTTCATAAGCTTTGTTTCTAAGACACCATTCTATCAAGGTTGCTAAACATCTGCAGCCAGCTTTGGTAAGCGCCGGTTTGTTTGGCCAGTTCTTCGGGTACGGTTTGGTGCAGGGTAAAACTGCATTTATCGCCAATGGTCTTAAAGGTTACGGTAGTAATTATAACGCCCGGCCATTTCTCGTCCTTACCCGAATCGGCAAGGGGGTTGCCCTGCGGGTCGGTGATGTATATCGAGAATACCAGCTTCTCTGGCGCAATCACCTCCAGGTATTCGCCTTTGCACCAGCAATCGCCGTAGGTTGGGTTGTGTATACAGGTTTGGAAAGTGCCGCCGGGTTTTACATCCATCGATAGGATATCAATGGTGCAACCATCGGGCGCATACCAATGCTTTAGTTGCTCGGGGTCTGTCCAGGCTTTAAAAACAACCTCGCGCGGCGCATCGCACAGGTGGCTTATCCAAACTTCTTTTTGTTTGGCTTCGGTTTTACTTTGTTCCATCGTTTGTAGGTTTTGCTTGTATTTCGGTTAAATAATTATCCAGCGCAGTAAAGCGGCTGGCCCATAGTTTTTTCGATTCGGTTACCCAGTCGGCCACCTCATTCAGGCTATCCAGTTTGGCCTCGCAAAAGCGTTCGCGCCCTTGTTGCCGTATCGTGACCAACCCGCACTCGGTTAATATTTTTATATGGTTTGATACCGCCTGCCGGCTGATATCAAAAGCATCGGCCACGGCATTTAAATTCATGGCACCAGCCGCAATGCGGTTGATGATTTGGCGGCGGGTTGGGTCGGCAATGGCCTGGAAAACATCTCGTCTGACAATCATTATGCAAGTATATGGTTGCAAATATAAATGCAATCATTTGATTGCGCAAGTATTTTTCTATTTTTTGTTTGCCTGAACCGGGATTAAGCAGATTTTCCGGATGCTCAGATTGCGTCTCGTCCTGAAATATCCAAATCGGTGTAATCCCAACCCAATCGGTGTAATCCCGGCCAGAAAAAATAAATTCACCTTAACTATTGCAACGTACGTTTTATATACATACCTTTGGTTTATGATGTTGTTTAAGAAAGATAAACCAGCCGATAACGTACCCACCAAAACCGAAATGGATGTACTGCAAGTGCTTTGGCAGTACGGCCCATCTACCGTGAGGTTTGTGCATGATAAACTGAACGAGCAAAAGGAAGCGGTGATATATACCTCTACCCTAAAGCTGATGCAGGTGATGAAGGAAAAGGGTATGCTGGAACGCGACGAAACCAACATGAAGCACATTTACAGCGCCGCCCTGGAGGAAAGCAAAGTAAAAGGCAACATGCTTGGCCGATTTGTCGATTCGATGTACAACGGCTCGGCAAGCAGCCTGATGGTGGCCTTGTTGGGAAACGATAAAACATCTGAAGAAGAATTGCAGAAGATAAAAGAGTTGCTAAACAATATGGATAAAGGCAAATAAAAACCAACGACAATGCAGCTGTTAACCGCTATCACTACCAACCGCATCATCCAGGCATTTAGCTGGATGCTCATCCACTCGTTATGGCAGGGCTTGCTGCTGGCGGTGGCAACGGCGCTGGTGCTGATGTTTACGCGCAAGGCAAGTGCGGCGCTAAGGTACAACCTGGTGTTTGTACAGTTTTTATTGTTTATTGGCGCATGCCTTTACACTTTTGCATGGGTGTGGAACCGCGACGCAAGCCACAACCTTACGCAGCCCTTTACCGGCAAATTTGCGGCTAACGCAACGCAGTTGCTTAATATCGATACAGGCAGCATCAGGGCTTTTGGCTATGCCTGTATTAGTTATTTTACGGTAAATGCCCCCATGGTAGTGCTGATATGGTTTGTACTGTTCCTTTTCCGGTCGGTAAAGTTTATGAGCGGTTTGCTGTTTATCCACCAGGCCCGGCACCGCAAGGTAAGTTTACCCAACACCTACTGGCAGGCGCGCATGGCTGTACTGTGCCAAAAACTACAGCTAAAGCGGGCAGTAACGCTGCTGGAATCGGGCTTTGTAAAAGTACCTTTTGTGGTGGGGCATTTAAAACCAATTATACTGTTGCCCATAGGCTTGTTAGCTGGTTTACCACCTGAGCAGATAGAGGCCGTGCTACTGCACGAACTGGCGCATATCCGCCGTAACGATTACATCGTAAACTTCCTGCAAACCCTTGCCGAAACGGTGTTCTTCTTTAACCCCGGTCTGATGTGGATCTCCTCCCTCCTGCGCGATGAACGCGAAAACTGCTGCGACGATATAGCCCTGGCGCAAACAAAAAACAAGCGCGAATTTGTGCAGGCGCTCATCAGTTTTAAAGAGTATTCGCTTTATGGTGCGGGTTACCAGGTGGCCTTCCCGGGCAAAAAGAACCACTTGCTGCAACGCGTGAGCCGCATCCTGCAAAATCAAAACAAGTCGCTGGGTACTGCGGAGAAGGTGTTTTTTATGGCAGGCGTATTGGTGCTTTCGGCAATGGTGGCAACGGCAGCCATCACACAAATACAGCAAATTACGCATCACCCAGAAAATATAAAAGCTGCCATAACAATGCCTGCCAACTCCAAAGCCGTTGCTGCAACAGAAATTATAAAGCCCATTAAAAGCGATAATAAAACAAAAGGCCCTCTTCAGCCCATGCAAAATGAACCCGCAGCACCCGAAGAGAATCCCCTGCCTGCTGGGGAAAAAGCCGCACCTGACCTGGAACAACGACAAAAGTATGCATCCGAATTGGCCAAACTGGAAGCGGACCGCGCTAAAGAAATAAGCGACAAGGTACTGTACGCAAGCCGAACCACACCCGATGATGCGCTTACACAGAAAGAGCAACAGCAGCGCGAGCAACTGCAAGCCAAAAAAGATAAAGAACAGGCCGAGCGTGATATGATGCAGGCTGCGCTGGACCAGGCACAGGCAGCCAAAGATATGTTACAAGCAAAACGCGACCAGGAACAAGCCATCCGGGATCAGCAACAAGCAGTACGAGACCAGCAGCAAGCCAATAAAGACCAGGAACAAGCCCGAAAAGACCAGTTAAGGATACAACAACAAAACACAACCACCAGCAAAATAAGCGTCCGGTTATAAACAAATACCGCTATGGTACCGGCATGGGGAACGCGCGCCTTAAGCCATCGTCCGTAGCACCCTAATAAACCAAACAGGCAAGCATTTTTTTACCCGCTAAATAGCGGCGTGGATTTGTATTGCCCAATTTTTCAACCTTTAAATTAATGTAAAAATGAAAACCAATTTTTTAAAACAATGCTTTTTATTGGCCGCAATGGCTGTTACCACGCTTAGCTACGGGCAGGCGAAGAAAAAAACAGTACGCGATAATTCGCCCCACAGCAACTACATGGTTACCTCTATTACCAACGGGCAGCAGGTAAAAGAGTTCCGTACCAACTGGAACGGCGTAGTTTACCAAGCCAAATATGTAGCGGGGAAAATGACGGAGCTTTACGTAGATGGCGAACAGATCCCTGCCGCTAAATGGGGTGATTACAGTACGGTGCTTGCTAAAATAAAGGAGCAGATGAAGCGGGATGAGATACAAGCCAAAAAAGACCTGGAGCAGGCAGCCCGGGATATGGTGCAAGCAAAACGCGACCAGGAACAAGCCGGCCGCGACCAACTGCAGGCTAAGCGCGATGCGGAACAGGCGCAGAAAGATGCTTTACAAGCCAAGCTCGATGCCGAACAGGCACAACAAGACCAGGCCGGCGCGGGCGAAGCACAGGTACAAGCTAAACGCGACCAGGAACGCGCCCGGCTTGATCAGCTACAGGCAAAAAAGGACCAGGAACAGGCGGCAAAGGATATGGTGCAGGCGAAACGCGATCAGGAACAGGCCGCCAAAGACCAAATGCAAGCAAAAAAAGACCAGGAGCAGGCCCGGCAGGACCAACTCCTGCTGAAAGCCCTGATAACCGACCTGGTGGAGGATAAAATTGTAGATAACGAAAAGAGCGTGCACGACCTCACCCTTAACACCGACGAGATGACCGTGAACGGCAAAAAGCAACCCGAGGCCGTTTTTACAAAATATAAACAAAAATACAACCGCTTTACTCATCTTAACTTTAGTTACGGAAACCAGGATGGTGTGCGTACTTACCAGGGCTTGCACATTAGCAACTAACCGCCACCGGAATTATTCGGTTTTAGAATAGCGATGGACCCGAAATCCATCGCTATATTATTATCGCAGAAAAGCACAGAAAAACACCGAAAAACCTCCGATTTTCAACGGTTTTTTCAGGAAAAGTGTCCCGTTTAGAGCAAAAATTTAGTACCCTCTAAAATCATTTTCCAATTCGGTAAAAGGGATAACCCGGCTATGCATCCCGTAAAATTGCTCCACCGGCAGCATCAGTTTTTTTACGGATTGGTAAACCTCCAGTTCCATATGCGGTTCCCAGTAATCGCCTTTGGGGTCTTTTGGCTGGTAAAGGTCACTGGCGTACAGCAACTTATGCCCGGGGAAGTAAACCATCATCATGCGGTCGCCGGTTTCAGTTTTATAGGGGTACAGCACCAGTTTATTACTGCCGCTACCTATGGTTAGGCTATCCTTCACCCCTATAAGTGTGTAGGAATGCTTTGCGGCTTTGGCAAACTCATCAGGAGCAGTAGTATAAGTGGCGCTTAACAACCTATCTAACAAGGGCTTATTGCGGTAAGGGTGATATATTTTAATGCCAGGCATGGTAGCGTAGGTGCGTATACCGCCAATATGCAACCAGGCATCGCTGGTAGCGACCAGGGCCTTTATTTTCTTACCAGGGTACGCCTCTTTAATTTTGCCGACGAGCAGATCGGTATAAACGGAAGAATGCGGACTTTCTACAACTACCAGTCCATCAGCCTGTTCCACAACAGTACTATTACAGGGCCCGGCGTACACAGCAATCCCTTCGGCTATCTTTTTGGCGGGCCTATCCATCTGCTTTTTTAGCATACCGTTAAAGTTGCTGGTAAGTGCAGAATCCGTGATCTTTAAGTCCTTCGGGATGCTTAGTGAGTCTGGCATAATGGCGGGGTTCAGCTCCCATTTATTCACCATAAAGCTTGATTTGTACCATCCATTTACATAGCTATCCTGCTGTAATGGGTAATGCAGCCCTTTGCCCAGCAACATCCAAAACGAGTAAAAAGTTGTTTTTTTGGTGTCGCCCCATAAGCCCATATAATCGCTGATATAGGGTTTTGTTACCTCAGCGGCGGTAAGCATATCAGTCTCAGCGTTTAAAAAGATACGCACCGGGTAGCCATTCCATTTAAAAAATACAATGTGTTGTACGGCTTGCTGTACGGTGGTGTCTTTTAAATACCTAACATCTGCCGAGGCGGCAGCCTTTTGTAAAACCAACTCGGGAGATAGTTCTATTTCGGCCTGCAACTCCTGCGCTTGCTGGGTAGGCACCAGTTTACTGCCATATTTTGCCGCCACGAAACCACTGTCAAACAAATATGTCGCATCGTTTTTAAAGGTATAAACCAGGGTGCTTTGCCTAACCATAGCGGTGTTACCGACGAAATTTTTTACAATACTGCGCGAAAATTGTCCGGGGATATAAGGTCCCTCCGAACGTTCTGATTGCTCTATCGAATTTTGATAGCCATACCCATCCAGCGAGAGCGATTTAACTGATGCCCAGCTATCGCCGCCCATGGCAGCAATAGATTTTTGCAGGATGGTTTTGGCGGTAAGCACAGCCTTTACTTTAACCGTTTTTGTTTGTGCCGAAGCAGGCTCAATAAGCATTGTTGCCAATGTACAAGCCGCTAACAAACAGCTTGCGCAGGTAAGGTTTTTCATATTATATTTTTGATGGTTATAGCTTAGTTACTGACCTTTATTAATACGTTAGCAGCGGCGGCAGGCATTTTTACTTTGTAGCGGTACATTCCGGCAAAGTTGTCTTCCTCTTTCAAAAACTCGTGGTTCTTTTTGCTTATCCAAAAGGTCTCGGTAGCGTGGCGGCCGGCGTTGTCACTCTCATTGAACAATATCCAGCAATCAACTTTTTGGTTATCATAGGTGGTGATTACTTCGCTGCCGGTTACTTTGTAGGTAACATATTTAGGTTTATCAAAACCGGCATCGTAAAAATTGATGACGAATGTTTTACCCGCAGCCAAGGGCAGCATCTCAAAGGTTTCGATATCTAAATTCCAGTTGTAGCAGGGTTCGGCAAAATCAAGCGAATAGGTTTTGGCGGTGTTTAAGGCAACTGTATCGGCGCCAACAATTTTTGAGTTACTCCAATTAAAGGATTTATTTTTCCCGTTCACTGTTTCGGAATGGTAAATGGGCGAAAAATCACTGGCCTTGTTTACCGAGTACACGGTGCGGTAGCTGGTGCTGTCGCTGCCGTACCAGTGCTGGTTGGTAACAAATACCTTTTGCCCGTTTTGCGTTTCAAATTTAGTATCGCGCAGCCAAAGCCAAAACCTCAGCACTTTGGGGCTTTTAGGGGCTTGAAAGTATACCAGGTACTGGCGCATGCCAGGTTTGAGGCTGGCGGCATTGAGGCGGTTATCTTTCAAGCGGATGGTATCTACCTGTTGCGCCAGCGTATATTTTGGCTGTGCCGATAAAAATAGTGTTAGCAGGCTGGTTATTATTGCCGGTATGATAATGTGCGTTTTCATTTTATTGAATTTGGTTTTCAGTTTATTATCGAGGCAAATTTGTCGCACTGCACAGGCTTTCCAAAATCGGTTCAACCCTATGCCGGGTATATTTAACAACCGCCACTATATTTTCAATTGGTTGCAAAACAGGACTGTAAACGGGGAATTGGCGCAGGCGTTGAGAAAATGCACCTGACTATTGAATAAATGCTTTCGCTCGTTTAAAACTATCGCAAGCCACAAAAAACCTTTGTATTTTTAAGCATGAAATTATTCTCCGGTAAGCTTACCGCCATACAATTGCAACAGGCAGTATGGGTATCCGTATTCGTGATAATTATGCTATCACTGCTACCAATGGATACCGTTGGGCAGTCGTTTGCTTATGCCATTATATACACAGCATTCTATGCCGCCATTATATATGGGAATATCCTTTGGCTGTTCCCGAGGCTTTATCAACGAGGGTACATCGTGTTGTATATATTGGCGGTCATCATATTCTTATTTGCAGTAGGGATGACCAGAGGCTTTGTAACAATGACCGTTTACAACACCTTCTTTGCGCCGAAGCCCCAGTTGATGACCTTTAAAGTGTTATCGAGCTTTATTGTTGGCGGCATACTGATATTCCTGCTTAGTTTTATTTTCCGGATGGCAATGGCTTATTTTGATTTGAAGCGCCAGTCGGAGGAGATCATTGCCCAAAAAACGCAAGCCGAATTAAACCTGCTCAAATCGCAGGTGCAGCCGCATTTCCTGTTCAACACCTTAAATAATATTTATTACGAGGCTTACCTGGAGGCGCCACGTACGGCGGGGCTCATAGAGCAGCTATCTAACATCATGCGCTATTTTGTGGATGAAAGCCCCAAGCAGGTGGTATCCATTGGTACCGAGGTTCAGTTTATAGAAAATTATATTGAACTGGAGAAAATCCGTATCCGCTATGATATCAGCCTAACGTTCAGCAAAGATTGCGACGCCACGCTTAGCATCCCTCCTATGCTGTTGATGACTTTTGTGGAGAACATTTTTAAGCACGGGATAGATAAATCAAGTACCCATAATAAGATTGATATTTCGTTGGTGCAGGAAAACGGCAGGCTGATATTTACAACTGAGAATACTATCCCCGAGGTATTGCTAAACCCGGATTCTACCGGATTCGGGATAGAGAATTTACGCAAGAGGCTGGTGCTTCTGTATAAAACCGATTTTGAGCTATCCACCAAAAATAATGGTGATATTTACGTTGCCCGCTTAAATATCCCCCTGTTATGAACCTGAGGTGTATTATTATAGACGACGAACCCAATGCTGTTAGCCTGCTGGAAGTGCTGATAGGGCAAACCACGCAATGGCAGTTATTGGGAAAATGTTATAACGCACTGGAGGCAATAGAATTCCTGAAGAAGCATACCGTAGATTTCATTTTCCTGGATATCAATATGCCACACTTAACGGGGATGGAGCTGGCCGGGCTATTGCCAAAAGAAACTAAAATAGTATTTACCACCGCCTACGCCGAACATGCCGCTGAAAGCTATGCTTACCAAACTATAGATTACCTGCTGAAGCCTATCACCCTGAAACGTTTTGTTGCCGCTACGCAAAAGATAGAGGCTAGCTTTGCCAAACAAGTATCGCCCGCAGAGCCTGTTGCAGCAAAGCCAGAGGCCGACTACTTCTTTTTTAAAACAGGCAAAACGCTGCGTAAGATATTGCTTGATGAAGTACTTTACTTTGAGAGTGAAAAGGAATATGTGCGCCTGGTAACCGGTACCGAAGAATTGCTGATATACCGTCGTTTAAAAGATATTGAAGAGCAACTGCCCCAGCCCTTCGTGCGGGTGCATAACTCGTACATTGTAAACACCAGGCTACTAAATAAAATACAGGATAACCATATTTATATTGGCAGCAAACAGATCCCCGTTAGCGAGAAATTCCGCGAGGGTTTTATGGAGGTGATAAGGCAGCGGATATTTTAAAATCGATTAGGATTCCGTTAACTCGCCACGCAAATCTTTTTCCAAACAACGCTTTACTTCCTGTGGGTCGTCTATCTCGCCGAGCAGGTACATCATTTTGGTAACGGCAGCCTCAAAAGTCATGTCGAAGCCGCTGGCTACACCCATATCTTTTAGTTCTTTGCTGGTTTCGTAGCGGCCCAGTTCAACGGTGCCCACTTTACATTGCGAGATATCGAGGATAACTTTCCCGGCGCCTATCGCTGCTTTCAGCAAATCGATGAACCATTGATCGGTAGTAGTATTGCCCGCACCGAAGGTTTCCATCACAATACCGCGCACATCGGCACCTAAAATAGTTTCTACCACTTTGGGGCTAATACCTGGGTATAGTTTCAATACCGCTACATCGCTGATGAGGTTGTTGTGCACCTTTAAAGGCCCCTCTCCAGGCTGGCGTATATCATTGGCGCTAAAGCGCAGGTGCACGCCCGATTCGGCCAGTATTGGGTAATTAGGCGAACGGAACGCTTCGAACTTTGATGAGTTATATTTAAACGCACGATTACCGCGGAACAGCTTATAATCAAAATAGATACAAACCTCGGGTACACGGCTTTTATCGTTCTTTTTGGCCTTGGCAATCTCGATGGCGGTCATCAGGTTTTCCTTGGCATCCGTACGTACGGCGCTTATAGGCAACTGCGAACCTGTGAATATTACGGGTTTATCCAAATTTTGCAGCATAAAGCTTAGCGCAGATGCGGTGTACGCCATGGTATCCGAGCCATGCAATATTACGTACCCATCCACTTCATCGTAATTAGCTTCTATAAGGCCTGCAAGTTCGCTCCATACAGCGGGGTTCATGTTTGATGAATCGATGATCTGCTCGAACGAATGAACCTTAATTTTACAATTAAGTTTCTCCAACTCGGGCACATTATCCATTATTTGTTCAAAGTTGATGGGTACAAGTACTTTAGTAACCGGGTCAGTCATCATACCAATGGTGCCGCCGGTATAGATGATCAGTATTTGGCTCATTGCTCGGGAGGTTTATGCTTTTAATAAATAATTACACCCCGAATATCCGTTTAGAATTTTCGGTGGTGGTGTTTGCCACTTCTTCAACAGTAATTTGATGCAGTTCCGCAACCTTTTGGGCTATGTATGTTAAATAAGAGCTTTCGTTAGGTTTACCACGGTACGGAACAGGCGTAAGGTACGGAGAATCGGTTTCTAAAACGATATGCTTTAAATCAATTTGTGGTAAGATTTTGTCTAACCCGGCATTTTTATAAGTTACCACGCCGCCTATTCCCAAATAAAACCCAAGCGCTATTACTTTTTCTGCCTGTTCCAGCGTACCGGCAAAGCAATGGAATATCCCGCGCAAATGTTCATCCTGCTCGTGCATCAAAACATCGTACACCTCGTTAAAAGCATCACGGCAATGTATCACAATAGGGAGTTTTAATTGCTTGGCCCATTTTATTTGCAACCGGAAAGCTTGTACCTGCTCTGCAAGCAGCGTTTTATCCCAGTACAGGTCTATGCCGATTTCTCCAATGGCATATATTTTATGCTGATGAAGGGCCGGCTGGATAAGCGCCAACTGGTGTTCCCAATCGTCCTTTACCGAGCAGGGGTGCAAACCAAGCATCGCGAAACAATTAGCGGGGTAGGCATCCAGCAAATCGGCCATTAACGGTACCGACGCGGCATCCACATTGGGCAAAAACAGCCGCGTAACACCGTTATCAAAACACCGCTGCATCAATGCCTGCCGTTTTGCATCAACGGTTTCGTAATACAAATGGGTATGCGTATCTGTTAATACCATGCTGCAAAAATAAAAAAGCCTCCGTTGCGGGAGGCTTTTTAGGCATATTAATTTTTCTTTTTTACAATGGGGCGCTTTTTTAGCGGAGTTTTTGCTTTGATGGCAACCGCAGGTTTTACAACCGGATGTTTACCGGGGATAACGTTAACCAACTCTACATCAAAAGCCAAAGTACTGTAGGGCGGAATATCGCCGCCCATGCCTTGTTCGCCATAACCAATTGCTGATGGGATAACAAAGGTTGCTTTAGCACCCTTGTTAAGGAGCTGCAGCCCTTCTACCCAACCGGCAATTAGTGGTTGTACGCCCAATACAAATGTCAATGGCTGGTAAGGTCGCCCTTGCTGATAGACGCCGGCAGCCTTTGCTACCTCTTCCATACTGGTATCAAATACCTTTTCGTTGGTTAAGCGGCCTGCATAATGCACCACTAACGAATCGCCTTTTTGTGCCCTTGGGCCAATACCCGGTTTAGTTATTACGTAGCGCAAGCCCGATACCGTGGTTCTAGTAACCAGGCCGTGCTTTTTTATGTATTCATCGCCTTGCGTAGCTTCGGCGGCTTTTAATTTGGCAATGCCTGCATTACGCTCGGCAATTGCTTCGGTTAGCGATTGTACCTGCACCACTTTTATGGTACATAAAATACTCCCTCCCTTTGCTAAAAAAGCGGGGCGCTGGGCATCGTTACCTTTAAAAATTGTATCGATAGGCACTTTTACAAAGGCACTATCGCCAACGGCCAATAAGGGTAAAATATCCATGAGGTCGCCGGGGTTACGGGATGGTTGCGCCTGTACTTTAACCGGCTGCCCGGCTTTGTAACTGCTAAACAACACCGAATCCTTATCGGTACGCTGGGTTACATGAAAGGTAACTACGTCGCTTTGTTTAATTTTTTCGCCTGTGTTTGGTGTAAGTATCTGGTACTGCACACCGCTGGGAAGGGTTTTAAGGCCCTGTGCGTTTGTGGTTGCCGCGAACCCGGCAAGCAACAATGATATATAAATAGCTTTTTTCATAATAAAATAGCCCTCCGTTTTAAACGGAAGGCTATAATGGTTTTAAATATTATCTACCCGCCGGCGGTTGTGGTGCCGTTGGTTTAGGTGCATTAGGGTTTGGGTGTATAATACCTACAACCTCTACTGTAAACACAGTTGGAGCAAATGGAGGTATCATTGGCGGCGCGCCCTGCTCGCCCCAACCTAATGAAGACGGGATTACCAAAGTAGCTTTAGCGCCTTTGTTTAACAGCATAAGCCCTTCGTCCCAGCCTTTAATTACCCTGCCTTCGCCTACCGGGATGCGTATAGGCTCATAAACACGGCGCGGGTCAACAGGTTGTTTGGCAGCTGCGGCGGCTTTAGCTGCATCTTCTTTTAGCGAGCTATCGAAAATTTTGCCGTTTAACAATTTACCGGTGTAGTTAACTACAGCAGTATCGCCCGACGCTACGTTAACACCTGTGCCGGGAGTAGTTATCTCATAATTAAGGCCAGATGCAGTAACTGTAGTTTTCAGTTTATTGTCATCTATATATTTCTTCAGTTTTGCCGGCTCTGTTTTCTTTACCGCTTCGGCCTGGGCTTTCATGTATTCTGATATACGGCCCTGGAAAACCACTTCGCTTAGGTTACCCTTTTGTATTACTTTTTCAACCTTAACGTTATATATTAGGTATTTACCTTTCATACCCGGCGGTTTTGGCTGGCCTTTTTTGAATACCGAATCGATATTCATTTTAAAGGTTGCGCTATCGCCTTCGCTAAGCAATGCAAAGCCAGTAGTAATATCACCCTTTTTTTGCTCTTTAGGCATTGGGGCCAATACCGGGCGGCCTTGTTCGTAAGTACTGTAAACAACCGAATCGCCGTCGGTTTTAAGCACCAGGTTAAGGCTCATAAAGTCGCCTGTTTTAATAGTAGGGCCCGATTTGTCTACGTGTATATCATATAACAACCCGCCTTCGGCTTGCTTAAATCCACCTTTGCAGCTTGCTAACCCTATAGTTGCAAGCGCGATAAGCATTACATTTTTCCTCATTTTAGTTTTTACTGTATTAATAGTTTTTTATACTCTGGTAATATTGATTTAAATTTTTGCACCACTTCTTCAAATGGCTCGTTTGATTGCCCGCCGGCGGCATTGCGGTGCCCTCCGCCGTTGAAATACTTTTTACAAATTTCGTTTGCTGGGAACTCATCTTTGCTGCGTAACGATAGTTTTACCATATCGGTACGCTCTACAATAAATGCACCCAGCTTTATACTGGCTATAGATAAAGCATAATTCACGATGCCTTCGGTGTCGCCGGTGTTAACATCGAATTTAGCAAGGTCTGTTTTATTAACGGAGATTATCGCGGTATTGTATTCAGGCAGTATTTCCAAGCAATTGGCCAGGCAATACCCTAAAAAGCGTAAACGGTTTTCCGATGCGCTGTTGTATATCAATTCGTGTATGCGCCAGTTTACTGCGCCGCAGTCTATCAGTTCGGCAACTATACGGTGAACATCAGATGTGGTATTTGGCAAACGGAAGGAGGCAGAGTCGGTAAGGATGCCGGTATACAAACACGTAGCTACATCCTTATCTATCAAATCTTTTCGCCCCAGTTCGTTAGCTATGAAAGTATAAACAAGTTGCGCTGTTGCACAGGCCTTAATGTCCCAATAACGGTAGTCGTCAAAATCCTGTGGCTCCAGGTGGTGGTCTATCATCACCTTGTAAGCTTTGCTGGCACCTACCAGCTCGCCCATTTGGTTGATGCGGCTAAGACTGTTAAAATCGAGGCAAAAGATGATCGCGGCATCAGCTATCAGCGCAGCGGCTTCTTCCGATTGCTCGGTGTAAATCATTACCTCTTCATTACCCGGCAGCCAGGCCAAAAAGTCGGGGTAATCTGTTGGTGCTATCACCTTTGCATGGTGACCCAACTGTATCAAATAATTATACAAACCTAAAGACGACCCCATAGCGTCGCCATCGGGTTTATGATGGGTAGTAATTACTATTTTTTGGGGCTGAGCTAAAAGTTCTGTAAGCGAGGCTAAATCCAACATCAATTTTAAAAAGAAGCTGCAAAGCTAAATAAATTAATTAAATACAAACAGCTTATTTAATAGTAAAAGCTTTATGTTTCAGATGTAAAACCCTACTTTTGCGGCAATTTTAATAATCTAAATAAAAGATTAACCCTGAAAAATGAAAACTAACAGAACATTTACGATGATAAAGCCGGATGCGGTTGCTAACGGCCACATTGGTGCTATTTTAGACCATATCACTAAAGCCGGATTTAAAATAGTTGCTTTAAAATACACTGCACTAAGCCCTGCAAAAGCCGGCGAGTTTTACGCTGTACACAGCGAGCGCGGTTTTTTCAATGACCTGGTAAGCTTTATGTCGTCGGGCCCAATTGTTGCGGCTATTTTAGAAAAAGATAACGCTATTGCAGATTTCCGCACGTTAATTGGCGCTACCGACCCTGCGAAGGCAGAAGCAGGCACCATCCGTAACCTGTTTGCAAAGTCTATCGAGGCTAACGCGGTACACGGATCCGACTCTGATGAGAACGCCGAAATAGAAGGCAGCTTCTTCTTTTCAGCTTTCGAAAGGTTCTAACAATCAATACTTTCGGCAGGCCGCAAAGAAATTATTGCAGCCTTGCCGGATTTTATTTCTTCTTGTTTTGCACAATATTTTTTCTTAGCTTTACGTTATAAGCCAATTATAATAAGGACCAAACAAGAGCATGAAACCGCTACTTAAATACCTCATTTATTCTATAATAATTGTGACTATTTTGTTAGTGTCGTTAGATATTTTCAGGTACCATCCCGAGGCTCAGTTTGCGTTTATCTTCCCGGGGGTATTCATTCTGGCCTTTTCGCACATTATGGATGATGCCTTTCGCGGCATCACTGCCCGGATGCGCTTAGGCCGCAGGTAATTACAAAAACACAATTTCTTCTATCAGTACCGTTTTAGCTTCATTGTTTATCTTTTCGATGATCTGGCTGCGCATATTTACCAGTTCGTGTTTTATAACCGATGATTCTATACGCAAAAACAATTTCTTGTCGCGTATAAACAACTCTTTTGTACGGTTGGCTACGGGCTTGCCAACCAGGTCGGGCCAGGCTGCCGCCACATGTGTTTCGTCGTAGCGGCGTTTAATTTTATACACATTAAGCATTTGCTCTATGGCTTCCTTAAGCGATTTGTCATTCGTTTTACGCATCAATATTGCCCTCCGCTACTTTAAATAATTTTACATCTACGCTTATCGCCTCAAAAATATCCTGCACCCGGCTAATGCTGGTATCGGTTAATAATACCTGCCCAAAATCGTTATTGCTTACCATTTGCATCAGTTTGGTAACGCGGCCTTCGTCAAGCTTATCAAATATATCATCCAGCAACAACAGTGGCTTAAACCCTTTTTTTAGGGTAAGAAAGGTATACTGGGCCAACTTTAGCGCAATTAAAAATGATTTTTGTTGCCCCTGCGAACCAAATTTTTTCATGGGCATGCCATGGATATTAAAAAGCAGGTCGTCTTTATGTATACCGTTGGTGGTACGTTCTAATGCGCGGTCGCGCTCTATATTCTTCTTCAACAGCCCTGCCAGGTTATCGTTTAACAATTGAGATTCATAGGCAAGTTCTACCTGTTCGGCACCGTTGCTAATAAAGCTGTAATGCTGGATAAATATAGGTGTGAAGCTTTCCATAAACTCCCGCCGTTTTTGGAAGATGCGGTTGCCCGATGCGGTTAGCTGCTCATCCAACACAGCGAGCAGCTCCGGGTCGTACCTGCCGGTATCGGCAATCATCTTCAGCATCGCATTGCGGTTGGACAGGAATTTATTGTAGGCGATCAGTTCGTCCAGGTACCGGTTATCGGTTTGCGATATTACGTTATCAATAAACTTGCGGCGGTCTTCGCTACCTTCTATAATGATGCTTATATCGTACGGGGAAATCATTACTAATGGCAACAGGCCAATATGGTCGGCAAGGCGCTGGTAATCTTTCTTATTGCGTTTAAACTGTTTCTTTTGATTCCGCTTTAAGCCACAAGCTACCACCTCTTTGTTGCCATTTTTTTCGAAGATGCCATTGATCATAAAAAAATCGGCACCTTGTTTTATCTGCTGGCTATCTATCGGGTTAAAGTAACTTTTGCACAGGCTAAGGTAATGCACGGCATCAAGCAGGTTGGTTTTGCCTGCGCCATTATTGCCCACAAAAGCATTCACACCGTCGGTAAGCGTAAGCTCGGCTTCGGTATAATTTTTAAAATTCAAAAAGGAAAGTTGTTGCAGGTACATGGAGGTACAAAAATACGGATATTTTTTGTGAGCTTGGCGATTTTACCACAAAGTACGCAAAGGGAGAACACAAAGACACACAAAGCCTGTTAGCTGTTTATTAGATTCTCACATAGGCTCGGAGACGCAAAAGCTTTTGACGCCGATCGTTTTAGATGAAATGATAAATTTATTTTCATTTAGTCAACTGGATAATTCGTATTTGTTGTTCTTTGTCATCTTAGCGCCTTTGCGTGCCCCCTTGGTGCTCTTTGTGGTCGCTACCACGCAAATCTTTGTTCCCTCAGTGGTAAAAGGCTCAACGACCCTTATAATCAGCCAAATCAACCGTTTAATCAACCGAAAATAATTATTTGTTAAAAGTTTTGAAAACCGTAGTTTTGCAAACTTAATTTTTAAATACAGATGTCAGCAACCGAGTTGAAAACAAAAGCTACGCCAGCGAAAACAGAAGCAGTGAAGAGTGGCAGCTTTGTTCAGGAGAACCAAAAAAGCTTATTATTTATAGCGGGTGCTATAGTTTTAATGATAGTAATATACATTGCTTACCTTAAAGTGTACTTAGGCCCACGCGAAGTAAAGGCAGCAAACCAAATACACGTAGCACAAGATTACTGGGCTAAAAAAGATTGGGACAAAGCGATCAAGGGCGCTGACAGTTACCCTGGCTTAGAGCAAATTATAAAAGATTATAGCAACACCAAAACAGCTAACCTGGCTTATTTTTACTTAGGTGTGGCTTATTTAAATAAAGGCGAGTACCGCAAGGCCATTGATAACTTTAACAGCTACCGTGGCGACGATATGATGGTTGCAGCCGAAGCTTACGGTAACACAGGCGATGCGTACGTGGAACTGAAAGACTACGATAAAGCGGAAACCTACTTTAAAAAAGCGGTTGACAAAGCTAATAACCAATTCCTTTCTCCGGTTTACCTGAAAAAATTAGGCTTGGTTTATGAAGCAAAAAACGATAACAAATCTGCAGCGGATACTTACAAGAAGATCAAAACCGATTTCCCAACAAGTAACGAAGCAAAAAGCATAGACGAGTACATAGCCCGCAGCGAAGCGAAATCGTAACACTGATTTCGGGTTTTGAATGTTCGATTTCGGATTTATTTTTGAATATGTATATTCATCGATAAATTCAGGATCGGACATTTTTGTTTACATGAAACCCTGAATCGTAGCGCGAAATATTAAATTCGAAATTGAAAATCCGAAATCCGAAATAAACAATGGCTACCCATTTAAAAAACCTGTCAGACTTTTCAACCGCTACGGAGATCCCTTCGGCAAAGCCATTCACCTTTGGTATTGTAGTAGCCGAGTGGAATGCCGAAATAACCAATGCTTTGTACCAAGGGGCTTACGACAGCCTTATAAAGCATGGCGCCAAACCCAGGCAAATCCACAGCTACCCAGTGCCCGGCAGCTTTGAATTAACAAGCGGTGCCGAACTGCTTTTAAAAACCGGGAAGTTTGATGCGGTGATATGCCTGGGCTGCGTAATACAAGGCGAAACCCGCCATTTTGACTTTATTTGTAACGCAGTTGCAAATGGCGTGGCCAATGTTGCTATAAAATATTCAAAACCTGTTATATTTGGAGTGCTTACTACCGATAACCAACAACAGGCTATTGACAGGGCTGGCGGCAAACACGGCAACAAAGGCGACGAAGCTGCCATAACCGCTATAAAAATGGCTAAATTGGCCGAAACATTACAGGGCCAAAAGCGTATAAAATAAAGTTATTATAAACCAAAAAATGAAAAAGATAGTTTACATAGTTATTGTAGCGCTGGCCCTTGGCATTAGTATATCTTCCTGCTCAAACAAATTATGCCCTGCATACGGCTCATACCCAAACAGGGGCAGGTAGTTTATAATTGTCATTTTTAGCGCGTCGGCCAAAACCTAACGCAGTTTTACATTGTATTTACTTTTAAACGGGTTAATACTTTTATTTTTGCGCTATGGAATGGATATCGTTAGAGTCGGCCTCTCAGCTGGATAATATAAAACAAAAGCAGGGTTACAGCCTCATTTTTAAGCACAGCACCCGTTGCTCTATCAGTATGATGGCAAAAAGGCGTTTCGAGCTGGACTGGCAAGACCTGCCTGGCGATATGCCCCTCTACTTTTTAGACCTTATTAAACACCGCGACCTTTCTAATAAAATTGCCCAGGATTTTCAGGTGCACCACGAATCGCCACAGATGTTGGTGATAAAAGATGGCGAATGCATATTAGACCAATCGCACGGTGGGATATCTGTGGATGAAGCGGTATCGGTATTAAATTAAATCCGAACGACCGAAAGCCGGCAAGGCCCAACAATAAAAAAGAAAAATTTAAAGTCTCTGGGTGGCATCCCGGGGGCTTTTGTATTTCTACACATATAATACAATTATTAGATAATTTATAAACCTTCTTTCGGACTTGCAGGCTCTCCGACTTCCGGACTCCGTCAATTGACTGTAACCATTTAAACCCTTACAACATTTATAACATTTTTAACTAATTTTGTAACATGATTGATTTGCCTGTAGTGCCCGCTAATCAGCCGCAACGCAAGCCGGATTGGCTTAGGGTTAGGCTCCCGGTAGGGAAAGAATACGCTCATGTACGCGGTTTAGTGGATACTCACAAACTGCATACCATTTGCGAAAGCGGTAATTGCCCCAATATGGGCGAGTGCTGGGGCGCAGGCACGGCGACTTTTATGATATTGGGTAATATTTGTACCCGCTCCTGCTCGTTTTGCGCTGTAGCAACGGGCCGCCCTTTGGCTGTTGATATAGATGAACCTAACCGCGTGGCCAACTCGGTTAAACTGATGCAGGTAAAACATTGCGTTATCACATCGGTAGACCGTGACGACCTTAAAGACGGCGGGTCGATCATATGGGCAGAAACCATCAATGCTATCCGCCGAGAAAGCCCTGAAACTACTTTAGAAACGCTTCTTCCCGATTTCCGCGGTGTATGGGATAACCTTGCCCGCGTACTGGAAACCCGCCCGGAAGTGGTATCGCATAACCTGGAGACCGTTCGCCGCTTAACCAAAGAGGTGCGTATACAAGCCAAATACGACCGGAGTTTAGAAGCCTTGAGAAGGGTATCAGAAACCGGGCTTCGCACTAAATCGGGCATTATGCTCGGCTTGGGCGAAAAAGAGGAAGATGTTTTAGAAGCGATGGACGACCTGCTGGATGCTGGTGTGCATATTTTAACGCTTGGCCAATACCTGCAGCCAACACGCAACCATCACCCGGTTATCGATTGGATACACCCAGATCAGTTTGCAAGCTATAAAGAATGGGGACTAAAAAAAGGATTTAGGTATGTGGAAAGCGGCCCGCTTGTCCGCTCATCATACCACGCTGAAAAGCACTTATTTGAAATGTAATTAATCCTTTATATCTTTCGCCCCAGTTGAGTAGAAAAAGAAAAATATCACTAACCGAGGACGAACTGGTATCGGCACTTCGTAACCGCGAGAAGGTTGCAGTTGAGGCATTATACGATATGTATTCTGCATCGCTCTTTGGTGTTATATCCCGTATTATAACCGAAATACCGGTTGCCGAAGATGTATTACAAGAAACTTTTGTAAAAATTTGGAATTCTTTTTCGGGCTATAGCGCCGATAAGGGGCGTTTATTTACCTGGATGGTAAATATTGCGCGCAATTTGGCTATAGATAAGATCCGGTCGAAAGACTTTAAAAACCAAGCCAAAAACCACGAGCTTGAAAATAACGTAACTTTCATAGACGAACAAAGGAATACCGTTTACAAGCCTGAGTTGCTTGGGATCAGGGATTTAGTATCTACTTTAAAACCCGAACAAAAGGCCATTCTCGAACTGGTTTATTTTAAAGGTTACACCCATGTGGAGGCCGCCGAAGAGCTGGACGTACCATTGGGCACCATTAAAACGCGTTTAAGGATGGCGATTCAGCAACTCAGGAAACATTTTAATTGAAAGTGGAAAACATCAGGGAGTATATAGAATCGGGGATATTGGAACTTTACGTTCTGGGCGATATTAGCCTCGACGAGAAGTTGCATGTGGAGACGATGGCCGCTGAACACCCTGCCGTGAAGGCAGAAATTGAAGAGATCGAAAGGTCGATGGAACGATATGCGGAAGCACATTCTATCGAGCCCTCAGAGGCGATACGCAGCCGGGTTTTAAATAGTTTGCTTACCAACCTGGCCGATGACCGCACCTTTACCAAAGCGCATAACCATACTGAAGAGGTTTTTGAAGACGATGAAGTTGAAGCAGATAATGTGGTGGCTATACCTGCAAGGCAAACAACATTTTTTAAATATGCCTTTGCCGCATGCCTCACCCTGTTACTGATAAGCATTTATGGCTTAATTACACTCTACAGTAAATTACAGGACACCAATACCCAACTTACAGCGATGCAGCTTGATAAGCAAAAAATTGCTAACGAGGTTAACCTTAAACAACAAGAGCTGGATATTTACCGTGACCCAGTTTACAAGGTACTGAAACTAAAGGGCACCGACAAAGCTCCCAGTGCCGCCATGACGATTGCATGGAATACGGTTAATAAAAAGATAATGCTTGATATGAAGAGCATGACGCTACCGGAACATGGCAGTGGGCACCAGTACCAGCTTTGGGCGCTGGTTGGCGGTAAACCTATAGATTTGGGTGTATTTGACACTAACGGCCAGGCGGATAGCTCCGGCGTAAAAGAAATGAAGGCTATAGCCGCTGCAGATGCATTTGCGGTAACTATTGAACCGATGGGTGGCAGCACTAACCCTACCATTACCGAAATGGTGGTATCGGGCGCTTCGAAATAGCTATCCATACCAAAAATTTCAATCCCGGCTGGTGTTACCAACCGGGATTTTTTTATTTTTTAAAACTAAAAATAAATTGCACTGTTTAAGTAACTATTATGATTTTCCCTCGTCATATACATACTTAGTTTGAAGTATTTAGTTCTTTATAAGATCAGTTAATAGTTAATAAGAAAAAGGGGATGTTTGATACTTACATCCCCTTTTTTGTGCATTTAACTTTTATCCCCTCAATTTTGCCATAGTAACAGGCAACTGTTGTATAATCTTTCCCGGGAGGGTAACATGCATACGGTTAGGCAGTGCCAACTCGTCCCCCGCTTTCCCATGTATATAAACCCCTAATATGCAGGCATCCTGCGGTGAATATTTTTGCGCTAATAAACCCGAAATAATACCTGTTAATACATCTCCCATCCCTCCTGTTGCCATAGCGGCGTTACTTGTTGAATTAAAATATAGCTTACCTGCGGACGTGGCGGTAATGGTATAATCATTTTTCAGAACGATGTTGATACTATATTCTACAGCCTTTTCTTTTGCCGTTTGTAAACGCCGCCACCAGCTACTGTGCGCGCCAAACAGCCTGTCGAATTCTTTCATATGCGGTGTAAGGATGCTGCCTTCCGGTAATTTTTTCAGTAAGGTTCTGTTTTCGGATAACAGGTTTAACGCATCAGCATCAACCACAATGGGTTTTTTATAATTTTTCAGGATAGCTTTCAGCAGTTTTAATGCGTCGGCATCTTTCCCTAATCCAGGCCCGATAGCTATTGTAGAGAATTTATCCCATTCGATATCGGGTACTTTCCCCTCTGTTCGGATAATCGCCATTAATTCGGGCTGGTAGCTATTTAATGCAATTAATCCGCTTTTCGGTATACAGGCAGTGGTGAGACCTGCCCCTGCATAAGCGGACGCAGACGCTGACAGCAATACTGCGCCCATCGTTTCATCTTTCCCGGCTACTATCAACGCATGCCCGTAGGTGCCTTTATTGCTAAAGCGGCGGCGGTGCTTGATAAGTTTCCGCGCGTCGTTTTCTTCTACATATAAATATGGAGTATCCGCAGAATTAATGAAATCTTCACTCAAGCCAATTTTCACCACCTCGCAGCAATCAATATAAGGCCCCGACTCGGGCAACAAAAAATTTATTTTAGGCTGTTGAAAGGTAATCGTAATGTCGGATCTCAAGATAATCGCATTTTTAGGTATCTCACCGTCGGTAAAAAATCCGGTAGGTACATCAACTGCAACAACTGTTTTATCAAGATTATTGAGGTATTCAACCAGGTTTTTATAATCGCCGGCAAGGGGCTTATTAAGCCCGCTGCCCAGCATAGCATCAATTAAGATATCGCATT
>NZ_CAMLOV010000047.1 GCF_946481715.1 uncultured Mucilaginibacter sp.
CGATTACGGGGCTGTTGAAGGCCTTACTAATGTTAACAATGAACTGGTGTTTTTTACGGCCGAAAACAACTCGCACTATAAAGTAAATTTATATAAGCTTAAACCTGCCGATAACACGCCTGTGATGCTGGGTGCGTTTAACGCAGTAACCTATGGCAGTAATGATATTGGCAATATCACAGCTATTGGAAGCAGATTTTTTTTCTCCATAAGAAGCAGCGACATTAATGGCAATGCTACCGACGCATTATGGGTGAGCGACGGCACAGCTGTGGGTACAGTACTGGTTACTTCAAAACCTTATAGCCAGTACCTCTCCGGGTCGTATGCATCTAACTTCATCGCTTACAAAAACAAGCTTTATTTCGCCGGAACCACCGACCATACTTTATGGACAAGCGACGGGACAGCGGCAGGCACTACGCGCGTTTCAACTATTCCCGAGAATTACCAGGTAAGGCCTGTTGTTTTTAATGAGAAGTTATACTTCAACGGTAACGACCAGTTGTGTTATTTTGATGGGGCCAAGGCAGCTGTGGAGATACAACAACCCATACAGCCATCGCAACTAATTGACGGCGGCAACCAGCTGTATTTCCAATACAGGAATTATACGGTGGAGACTACCCTTTGGAGCAATACGCCGGCCCCGCAGGTACAGGTAACCGTAAATTCCCAACCGCTAATAAAAGATTTCGCCTACCAATTCCGCACAAAAACAGATAGTACCGTAACGGCGTCTGTGTCGGTAAAAAATATTGGTAATAAAGAAATGGTATTTGCCGAAATAAGCGTCGCCGGCAACCCCTTCTATGTGAACGGCACACCTGAGCGCATATTATTGCCGGGGCAAACCGCCAGGTTTAACCTGCTTTATTCTCCTTTTAAGGCAGAGGAACTGGCGGGCAAACTCATCATCAAAACTAACGATAACAGCGGGCAAACCAATTTCACGGGTGACCTAAAGGGCACAGCAGTTGGCACGGCCACAAAAAATGCAAATGCGGTTACCGGCGGGCTTTATAAAACAATAACATTTACAGACAGCATCCCTAATTTTACATTAAGCCAAAACGTTATCGCCGAAACGGCAGCATTAAACACAAGCATAGGCAGTTTTGCACAGGCTGGTGCCACCACGCCCGAATTTAAACTTATTGCCGGTACCGGTGATGCAGACAACAACAGTTTTAAAATTGAGGCCGGCCAGCTGAAATTAGCTACCGCACTAAATTTCGACATTAAAAGCACCTATACCATCAGGGTAAAAGCAGGCAGCAAGCCTACCGACGCCGAAAAAATATTCGGGATACAGGTTACCGATACACAAACCGAACCCAACCCCACAGCCTGCGGGCTGGCTTATCAAAATTTAACCATATCGCTAAATGATGCGGTGTACAATGGCGCCCGTTTAGTTGCAGTCGGCGGGCAAGGCAAAATTTTAATCTCGGAAGATGACGGAAAAAACTGGCGTATAGTAAAAACCGGCATCACCGCCGATCTTACCCGTATACGCTTTACTGATAATAACACCGGTTATATTTTATCATCATACAATTTATTGTACAAAACCGAAAACGGGGGCGAAAGCTGGTTCCCGCTGGTAAGCCCTACAGTAAGCTATCCTTACCTTACAAACATTTATTTTGTTTCCGCTACCATAGGCTATGCCTTTGGCGATGGCGTTTACAAAACCAAAGACGGCGGCCGCAGCTGGCAAAAAACTTACAATGGCTATAATACACTAACCAATGGCTGGTTTACAGATGAAAACAACGGCTTTGTATGCGGCACCGCCGGAACATTGGTACATACAACCGATGGCGGCAAAACATGGGAAACCATTGCGGTAACTTCTGTTGGCAGCAGCACAGCGTTTGGTGCCGTTACTTTTGTAAACAGTACCACGGGATACCTTACCAGCAGTTCCGGCGACATACTTCAAACCAAAGACGGCGGAAAAACATGGCCACGTATAAGCACTGTTAGCAGCGATGGTTACGCTTCGCGATTGTATTTCACCAATGAACTCACCGGGTATTACTTAGCAGGCACTAATGCATCAAACCTGTTTAAAACAACTGATGGCGGACAAACCTGGGCACCCGAAACTGGCATACCGTATAACACCGGCATATTAGGGATGGCTATTAACAAAACTGCCAATAAACTTTGCCTGGTAGGCCACGGCACCGCGTTCGGCAACTCGGGCGAACAAGGAGGCCTTATCATGCTAAAAAACGGTACAGGCAATTGGGAGGAACGCTCCTTAACCGGTAACAGCAGCCTCTCTTCGGGTGCTCTTTTTGCATCTGGCACCGGGTATGTTTTTGGCGAGGTTAGCCGCAAAACTACCGATGGCGGCATCACTTGGAAAAATTTAAACATTGAGTATAGTTATTTATACCCAAGCGTAAAAGGCTATTTTATTAATGATACGCTGGGCTTTTATGCAGATTATTTCAACATTTACAAAACCACCAACGGAGCAGCCACCTGGAAAAAAGTAAGCACAGACAGTACATCAGGTGTACGTAATATCTATTTTGTAAACTCCAAAATTGGATACTACTCTAACTACTCCAAGGTATACCAAACAACCGATGGTGGTGATACCTGGAAAACAGTTTTGGATCCCGGTTACGTCTATTCTGTCAATTCCATGAGCTTCCCAAGCGATCAAACCGGTTACGTGGGCGGCATAGGGTCTGTACTGAATAAAACTACTGACGGCGGAAAAACCTGGAAAAAAATTGAAATAGGCGACGAAAAATTAATAATGACCTTCGGTTTTTTTGACGCCAATGTGGGTATGGGGGGTGGATCTAACGGTGCCCTTTACCGCACTACAGATGGCGGCGAAACCTGGAAACCGGTGTACACGGGGATGTTCGCCTACACCACGGCCTTTCAGTTTGTTAGCCCCACACATGGCTACTTACTCCACTCTAACGGCTCGGGTGGTATACAGCAAATTTATGAATCTACCGATGCCGGTATAACATGGCTAAAGATATATGAAACCTGGATCAGCACTACCGGCCTGAGCTACAACGACGGCCATCTGTTAATTACAGGTGATAATGGTTTAATGGTACAAAACAACGCCCCCCCGCTGCCCCCTGTAAATGCCGGCTATATTACAGGCGATACCGTTACAGCCGCAGGCGGCAAGTTTATTTATTCGGTTGCACCGGTTTACAATGCAAAATTTAAATGGCTGGTTACCGGCGCGCAAAATGTAGAATACCAAAACGACAAAATAACTGTAGCCTGGAAAAACGATGGACCACACACCTTGCAGGTAATACCAAATAACGATTGCGCCAATGGCCAGGCCAGAACGCTTAACATATCTGTGGAAGATATGCCCGACCCTGTCTTAACCGGTCCGGACACAGCGCTGAGCAAATCGGTTAACATAGCATATACTGCCACTGTTCATGATGGCAATTCATACAGCTTTGCGGCAGCTAACAATACCGCTATTGTAACCGATGCTAACAAAGCGCTTGTTAACTGGGACAGGCCCGGCACAGGTATAGTTACAGTAGTTGAATCGAACCCCAAGCTTAATCTCAAAAAATCAGCATCGGTAAACGTTACCATTAAAGGATTTAAACTGCCCGAGAATAACTTTAGCATTTTGGTAAATAGTGTAACCTGCAAGGGCAGTAATAATGGGTACATTACTGTAAAAGCGGTGCAGCCGCTAAGTTATAAAGCCACAGTGGTAGGTCCCGGTGGCGCAAAAGACTATGCTTTTACTGATAGCCTCCGCATTCGCGATCTGTCGCCCGGCGTTTATAATGTTTGCCTAAGCGTAACTACCAACACTGAGTACAAGCGCTGCTACGATGCCAATATTACCGAGCCTAAGGATATTACGCTTTATACGGTAGTTAATCCAACCACCAAAATAGTAACCTTAAACTTATCCGGCGCCGATAATTATAGTATCGACTTTAATGATAAACACTACCAAACCAATGGCACCCAGATAGATTTGCCTTTAAACGCCGGAACCAACAGGCTTAAAGTTTATAGCGATAAGCCTTGCCAGGGTATAATAGAAAAAGTAGTAAATCTAAATAAGGTTACCATCTACCCTAACCCGTTTACCGATAGGGTAAGTATAGACCTGGGCGGAAGCGAAGAGGCAAATGTAACCATCGAAGTAACAAATGCATTCGGGTTGCGGGTTTACAGCAAAAAGCAAGTAAATAATGGCGAGCCTATAGAAGTTAATACCGCCGGTTTTAATAAAGGTGTTTACATACTAAAACTAACCCTTGGCCAAACTAACGCTGTATTTAAAATTATAAAATAATGAAGCACCTAATTTATACTGCAACTATATTTTGCATACTGCTTGCCGGTTGCGGCAAGGGCAAAAAGGGCGACGACCCTGCGCCACCGGAAGCCAAGCCCCCTGTAGCTGCCGAACTGGTGTTTCCGGCTCAAAATTCTACTTGTATTTCCGGCGACATCATTTCAGCATCCCAAAGTACGGTTACGCTAAAATGGAAAGCTGCACTTAACGCCGATAGCTATGCCGTTATTATTAAAAACCTGTTAACCGGCGATACACAAACCTTATCATCAACCTCGGCACAATTGAATGCTACATTGCAGCGTAATACGCCGTTTTCTTGGTCCGTAAGGTCGAAATCAAATACCCTTGCGGCTACCGCTGATAGCGAAACATGGAAATTTTACAATGCCGGCGATGGCATTAGTGCGTACGCGCCATTCCCTGCCGACAAAATGTTACCCGCTACAGGCACGTCCGTATCTGTAATAGCCAATAAATTAGGCCTCAGCTGGCAGGGCAGCGATACCGATAATGATATCACCAGTTATGATGTTTATTTTGGCACCACCGAAACACCGGGCCTTTTTAAACCAAACCTTGCTGTAGCTGCTGTAAGTGACGTGATTGTATCTGTGAACACCCGGTATTACTGGAAAGTGGTTACGCATGATAGTAGAGGCAACACCTCTACATCAGAAGTGGCCGATTTTACTGTAAAGTAGATTTACATCCTACTTATTAAACCTCGTCATAGTCAACTCCGTACCAATGGTGCAAAAGCTTTTCACCATTTCGATAGAGCGGTCTATCAGCGCGGGGAGTTCTGGAATTTCATCTTTATCAAAACCGCTCAATACGTAATCAACCTGACGGCCTTTGGGGTAATTATCGCCAACGCCAAAACGCAGGCGGGCGTATTCGTTATTACCAAGGGTGGCTTCGATATGCTTTAGCCCGTTATGCCCTGCGGCGCTGCCTTTTGGTTTAAGGCGTAGCGTACCCAAAGGCAGGGCGATATCATCAACTATCACCAATACATTCTCCACGGGTATCTTCAGCTCTTTCATCCAATGATTAAGGGCCTTGCCGCTCAGGTTCATGTAAGTGGTTGGTTTTATGAGGTGCAGCATGCGGCCTTTGTAAGGCACTTCGGCGTAATAAGCGTGGCGCATACTGTAAAACTTCTCTTTCTCCTGTTTCACCAATTCATCCAGCACCATAAAGCCGATGTTATGCCTGGTATCGGCATATTCCGGCCCAATGTTTCCGAGTCCAACTATTAAGTATTTCATTTAGTGAGTTGTAAATGGTGAGTAGTGAGTGGTAAAGTTCATAAATTTTTAACAAAAATAGCGATGGGTTTAAAACCCATCGCTATAGTCTGTGTAATCATAAAATCGGTGAAATCACGCTTAATCGGTGAAATCCCTAAGAAATTATTTTTTACCTGAAGCAGCTTCTTGTTCTGCCTGGCGCAATGCACGTGAAGTAGTTACCGATACAATGGTATCTTCCTGTGCGTTGGTGATGGTTAAGTTTGGCAAAGATATTTCGCTAACTTTTACCGATTTACCAACTTCTAATGCGCTGATGCTTACTTCGATGTTATCTAAGTGGTCTTTAGGCAAAGCTTTAACACGCAGTTTGCGCAGTTTCTGCACCAATTTACCACCCACTTTTACACCCGGAGAAGTACCTGTTAATTTTACAGGGATCTCGATAGTAACCGGTTTTTTCTCGTCTAACAACAAGAAATCGATGTGGATAAGTTGTTCCGTTAATGGGTGGAACTGCATGTCTTTGATAATTGCTTGTGACGTAACACCAGCAACAGTAATGTCGATGAAATGAACAACCGGAGTGTAAACAACGTTCCTCAAATCAGCTGCGGACACAGAAAAGTGGGTTTGGGTTGGCCCACCGTAAAGTACTGCCGGTACCAATCCCTGGTAGCGTAGTTCTTTAGCGTCACGTTTCCCTACGTTCTCCCTTGGAGAACCGCTAATAGCAAATGATTTCATTTATTTTATTTTATTTATTTGTTAAGCCTCACCCCAAGTCCTCTCTAAAACGAGAGGGGCTTTGATAAGGATATTTTAAATCAATCCATAAGCCTTTTTCAAGTCCTCCCTTCCGGGGAGGATTTAGGAGGGGCTCCCCTTAATCTACCTTAAACAACTGGCTTATCGAGCCATGTTCATTCACGTTGCTTATTGCTTTTGCAAACAAATCGGCAGTGGTAAGCACCCTTATTTTAGGGCTGCTGTGTTTTAGCGGTATGGTATCGGTCACGATCAGCTCAGTTAATGCCGAGGCCTCGATAGTTTCGTATGCCTTGCCCGATAATACCGGGTGGGTACAAACCGCGCGTACACTGCGTGCGCCGCGTTCCATAATTAAGCCGGCTGCTTTTGCAAGCGTACCTGCTGTATCGCAAATATCATCTATCAGTACAATGTCCTGGTCGGTTACATCACCAATAATGGTCATGCTCTCAATTTCGTTGGCGCGTTTACGGCGTTTGTCGCAAATTACCACCTCGGCATTAAAAAATTTAGCAAAGCTGCGTGCCCTGTAACTGCCACCCATATCCGGCGAGGCAATAGTTAGGTTACCTAAGCCAAGGCTTTTAATGTAAGGTACAAATATGATCGAAGCATCCAGGTGGTCTACAGGTACATCAAAAAATGCCTGTATCTGCGCAGCGTGCAAGTCCATCGTCATGATACGGTTGATGCCCGCTGCTACTAATAAGTTTGCTACCAGTTTAGAGCCGATGGCCACACGTGGCTTATCCTTCCTGTCCTGCCTGGCCAAACCGAAGTAAGGGATAACCGCAATAATGTAATGGGCAGATGCACGGCGGGCGGCATCAATCATCATCAGCAGTTCCATCAGGTTATCGGTAGGCTGGTGCGTGCTTTGTATCAAAAACACATCGCAGCCACGGATAGATTCGTTAAAGTGTGGTTGAAATTCGCCATCGCTAAAGCGCGATAATACTACGTCGCCAAGTTCCTGCCCATAAGATGCAGCAATATGCTTCGACAGGTCCTTTGAACCGGAACCTGCAAATAGCTTAACTGTATTAAACTGTAAAGGCATCTTTTGATTTTAGATTTTAGATGTACGATTTTAGATTTTCTAATTTCGCCATTCTTAATAATCAGCAACGTGTATAAAAAACTTCGGATTTCTAATTTCCAATACGGTTAATCCGAAATTGAAAATCCGAAATCCGAACTCTTAATGTTGCCCGACCAGGATTCGAACCTAGACAAACGGTACCAAAAACCGTCGTACTACCATTATACTATCAGGCAATCTCCTACGTTACGTTATCCGCTCCGAAAAGGAATGCAAATATAGGACGATTTTTTGGAACTCAAAAGCAAAATTTAAAAAAGTATTTGAAACGGCTGAACATGCCCCGGCCAATCGTTAAAAAGTGTTAATCATTAGTCTTTTCGCTTAAAAAGCCTAATTCTTTTACTACTTTCGACTCTTCAAAAAACCTGATCATACAGCACGTTACGCTATGAACTATAACAAATACAACAATATTTTTGGCTGGGCGGCCTTTTTTATAGCCGCCATTACCTACACTTTAACGCTGGAGCAATCTACCAGTTTTTGGGATTGCGGCGAATTTATCGCCTGTATCTACCGCTTACAGGTAGCCCACCAACCCGGCGCACCGCTGTTTACCATGATAGGCAAAGTGTTTTCGCTGCTCTCCATGGGCGATAAAAACCAGGTGGCTTATTTCACCAACCTGTCATCGGCACTGGCAAGCGCAGCAACTATTATGTTCCTGTTTTGGACGATAACTGCTTTAGCTAAGAAAATACTGGTAAAAGCCGGCGGAGAAATAAGCGTTACCAACCTTATCCTCATTATGGGTTCAGGTTTGGTGGGGGCATTAGCTTATACTTTTTCTGATACCTTCTGGTTCTCGGCTGTCGAGTCGGAAGTTTACGCGCAATCCTCACTTTGTACAGCCATTGTTTTTTGGGCAATACTAAAATGGGAAGCACATGCCGATGAGCCGCGTGCCGATAAATGGATCGTTTTTATTGCCTACGTAATGGGCTTATCCATCGGTATCCACTTATTAAACCTATTGGTTATCCCGGCCATTGCGCTCATTATTTACTTTAAACGCGCTAAGCAAGTAACCACCGGCGGCACCATCTGGACGTTTATCCTCGGCGTTATCACTGTGGCGGTTATCCTTTGGGGCGTTATCCAATTCACGGTTAAAGGGGCTGCCTTCTCCGATCTGTTCTTTGTGAACACGCTTGGCATGGGTTTCGGTAGCGGCGCCATCGTATTCTTTTTGTTGGTGGCCGTTACCCTGGGCGCGGGTATATATTATACCATCAACCAGCAAAATGCATTTGTAATTATCGCTGCGGCTGCATTTGTTTTATTGCTGACTTTTAGCGCCGGCATTGCAGGCTTCATAGGCGCGGGTGTTGTTTTAGCTGCGCTGGAGTATGCATTAAAAGTGCGCGAGAAACCGGTTGCGCTAAACCGGATATTGATTTGTGCTGTGTTTATTTTATTCGGTTACAGCTCTTTTGTGATGATCATTATCCGCGCAAAAGCAGGCACCAATTTAAACAACAGCGACCCACAGGACGCCTTTGCGCTAAATAGCTACCTTAACCGCGACCAATACGGCGATACGCCCTTATTATACGGTGAGTTTTTTGATTCGCAGGCTACCGGCCAAACCGATGGCGCTACCCTTTACCGCCGAGGCGAAAAGAAATACGAAGTTGCCGGGAAAAAGCTGACCACTATTTACGACCGCAACACCCTGTTCCCGCGTATGTTTAGCCAAAAGCAAAACCACCCGGAGTTTTACCGCGACTGGATGAAAATGGGTCCTCAGGATAAGCCTAACATGGGTACCAACCTCGGCTTTTTTGCTACCTGGCAGGTGAGCCAAATGTACACCCGCTACTTTTTGTGGAACTTTGCCGGCCGCGCTAACGACCTGGACGGGCAAACAAATACTGTTGACGGTAGCTGGCTAAGCGGCCTTAACTTTAAAAAGGAATTACCGGCTTCGGTTACCCAAAGCAATGCTTATAACAGGCTGTACTTTTTACCGCTTATTATTGGCCTTTTAGGGTTGATCTACCATTTTAGGCGCAACCAGCGCGATGCAGGCGTTGTAGTGGTACTGTTCTTTTTTACCGGTTTGGCCATTGTGCTTTACCTTAACCAGGACCCCTTGCAGCCACGCGAACGTGATTATGCCTATGCAGGCTCATTTTATGCCTTCGCCATTTGGATTGGTTTGGGTGTACTGATGATAGCCGAAGTCCTCAGCAAAAAACTGAATGGTAAAACAGGTGCTATCATAGCCAGCGTGCTGTGCTTATTAGCAGCGCCGGTATTAATGGCCAGCCAGGAATGGGACGACCACGACCGATCCACCAAGCTTACCCCGCACGATATGGCGTATAACTACCTTAACTCCTGCGCGCCAAATGCTATTTTATTTTGCTTTGCCGATAACGATACCTACCCGCTTTGGTATATACAGGAAGTGGAAGGCGTTCGTCCGGATGTGCGTATTGTAAACCTGAGTTTGCTGGGCACCGATTGGTACATCCGCCAGATGAAGCAAAAGATGAACGAATCGGCACCGCTGCCAATTACCATGAGCAACGACCAGTTTAAAACCGGCGTGCGCGATGTTATCTATTATAACGATGCCAAAATACCCGGTGCTGCCGAACTAAAAGATGTTTTTGATGTAATTACCTCGGATAAACCAGATGCCAAACTCACCTATGAGAACGGTGAAACTGCAAACTACCTACCTACCAAAAACCTCAAAATTACCGTTAACCCGGACGAGGTTATTGCCAACGGTGTAGTACCTGCAAACCAAAGAGATAAAATTGCTACCGAAATGGATTTTACCTATCCCGGTAAATATGTAACCAAAGATAACCTGGCCATAATGGATATCCTTGCCCACAACAACTGGAAACGCCCGGTTTACTACACCGTTACCGCCGGTAACGAGAATATGCTGGGGCTGGATAAATACATGTACAACGAGGGCTTTTGCTACCGCCTGATGCCGCTGAAACCAGATACAACTGTGCAGCCATTAGAGGCAAGCAATACGCTGGTGATGTACAACAACGTGGTAAACAAATTCAAATACGGTAAGCTAAAAACCGCTAAAAACCTGGATAATACTTCTGTAACGCTGTTTTACCCGGTTATTACCCGCATGTTTGCCAGCCTTACCGATGCATTGGTAAAAGAAGGCCATACCGACCTGGCCAAAAACGTGCTGAAAAAATACCAGGATAACCTACCGGACAATGTATCATCACCCGATTTGGCCATCCGTAAATATTACATGGCACAAAGCGCCTTTGCCGTTGGTGATGCAGCGTTTGGCAATAAATTAGTCAAAGCGCTGGATGATTACATCATGGACCAGCTAAAATATAATTTCACCGTTTACCAATCAGACAGCAGCCAGATAGATGGCCGCAATGTGCAGCTTTGCCTGTCGTTGCTTAACGGGCTGGAGAACCTAACCAAAGGGGTTAACCAACCTGCCTGGGCCACCAAAATCGGCGCTCAGTTGAAAGATTACGAAGCCAAATTTGGCGGGCTAATTAACCAGGGGCGGTAGAGGACGCCCTTAACGTTTGGCCTTAAAGGAATAAATAGATCAAGCCCTGCAACTGCGGGGCTTTTTTGTTGCCGGGCCACTACTTGGCAAACGTTTCCGGCAGATTAGCATTTTAGGAATGCAGTGGCGATTGTTGAAAATTTGGAGAAATAACTTCACATCCCCCCTTTCATCGTCATTGCGAGGTACGAAGCAATCTCTACGCAGAACAAGCCACCATGCAAAACGGTCATACTAAGCAGTCATTCAAATCGGTTATGCGTAGCTTAGAGATTGCTTCGTACCTCGCAATGACGCGGGGGAATAATACGAAAAGAGCAGCCTGTGGCTGCTCTTTTCGTATATTTTATGTCTTTTTTCCCGTTTAAAAATTAATCCTCCAACACCACGCCCATGTTACAGAACTTCTCTATACGCTCTCCTACCAGTTCGTCGATGTTGCGTTCGCCTAATATTTTCAGGTCTTTTAGAAGTTGCTTTTTTAGGGTAGCTGCCATGGCAACCGGATCCTGATGGGCGCCGCCAAGGGGTTCTTTTATCACACCGTCTATCAACTTGTTCTTCAGCATTTCGGTAGAGGTGAGCTTCAGCATTTCTGCGGCGCGCTCTTTTTGCTCCCAGGTTTTAAACAGGATGGTAGAGCAATTCTCCGGCGAAATAACCGAATACCAGCTGTTATCCAGCATCATCACCTTGTCGCCAATACCAATGCCTAAGGCACCGCCCGATGCACCTTCGCCAATAACAACGCAGATAACCGGCACTTTCAGTATCGACATCTCTAACAAGTTACGCGCAATGGCCTCGCCTTGTCCGCGTTCTTCTGCCTCCATTCCTGGGAATGCCCCCGGTGTGTCAATCAAAGTAACTACAGGTTTGCCAAACTTTTCGGCCATTTTCATCAGCCTTAATGCTTTGCGGTATCCCTCGGGGTTGGCCATACCGAAGTTGCGGTACTGGCGTTCTTTGGTGTTACGCCCTTTTTGGTGGCCTATGAACATTACGGTTTGCCCGTTTAAGGTTCCGAAACCGCCTATAATAGCTTTATCATCCCCTACCGTACGGTCGCCGTGCATCTCAATGAAATCATCGCACATCAGTTCGAGATACTGTAAAGTATATGGGCGTTCGGGATGGCGGCTTATCTGCACCTTTTGCCAACCGGTGAGCTTGCTATATATTTCTTTTTTTGCAGTTTCCAGTTTGGCTTCCAGTTCGGCAATAGTGGCGCTCATATCCAGCTTGTTCTTCTCTTCTACCTGCTGCACCTTTTCTATCTGCCCCTGAAGCTCTGCCAGTGGTTTTTCAAAATCAAATGTAATCTTCATACAATTTATTGAGCCGCTAAATTAAAAAAATGAAACGGCATATTGTTAATTATCATTTTTGAATGACTTCAATTTATTTATCTGCGCAGGGGCAAGCAGCTTATAGGTGTTGTAAGCCGCCATTAAAATGGCATTCCGTAGCTCGCCGTAATATAAACCGCTGCGGTTACCGTAAAATAGTATATCGCCATCATTAACTTTTTTCGACTGAAAAAGGTCGTCCAGCTTTGCTTCGTTCTTTACAATAAAGCCGCCCATCTCTATCTTTTTGCGCTGTAGTTCGGTATTTATTTTGGTGAGCGCAGCGGTTTGGGTGGGGCTAAGGTCCAGCTCCTTTTTGTATTTAAGCGCTTTTTGTGCCGATGGGTAGCCATTTAAGTCGGCAACCAGGCTCATTTGGTATTGGTCAACACCTTTCATTAACGCATCGTATTGGGTATTGCTTATGGTTTTTACGGGAGAGGGCTTCAGCAGGCTATCCGGCGTTTGGGCAAGGGCTGCGGTGCTGATGAATGTCAATAGGATGAGTGGGTATAGTGTTCGCATCATAAGTTTATTTAACGCTGGCAAGTTAATATTGTTCTGTAGGTTTGGTGTTGATACCTGGTTTTTCAATATCCCAACCTTTATTTTTAAACAAGGCTATACTTGCCAGGATGCCAAGTATTAACCCGGCTACGAACCCAGTTACACTTACACACAATATATCATTTATGGGGAATATTTCATCTTTCGTTATAGACCATAGCAACAGGAGAATGCATACTATTTCGATACATCCGGCAACAAGTACACCATATTTTTGGGGTTTAGGTGAAAAAAAGCCGCTTAAAACAACATATGTAAAAAATATAAATGCATTCTCCAGTGCGTGAATGAACAAGTAAAGATTATTGTCTGATTTCTTTAATCCCCGTAAGACAATAACTTCAAAGTCTTTATATAAAACCAGCATCCCGAATGCTATTAGAAGAGGTACTGTAATGGCTACTATCCATCTGAATATTTTCATTTAGCAATTTAAAAAAAACCTGTTAGATAACCTCCATGTACGTAGCAAAGCGACGAGTTGCAAACTGCTTTGCTGACCTTTGATTGCCGCGCTTCGCAATGACGTTGGGGCTATTGCTGATTTTTACTCCACTTTTATCACCTTCGTCCGTTTACTTATCCCGTTCTCATTAAAAGCTTCTATCTGGAAATAGTAGGGTACACCCTTCTCCATCCCGTTAAAATAGTACTCATTTACATTGTACACCATAATGTTGTTATATAGTTTATCGGGCGCTATGCCCATGTAAATGGTGTAACCAACAGCACCGTCGGTTTGGCGCCAGCGCAGCCACGAATTGCGGTTCTCTTCTTTGCCGCGCAGTACAATAAGGTTTCGTACGGTATCAGGCGCGGCACCGCCGCCCTTTCCAAACACCCTGAAGCCGGATAAGGCAAACTTGCCGGTTGGCATGTGGTAGTTGGTAATTTTTAGGTAGCGTGCTTTTACAGCGGTTTTTAGTTCAACATAATCGTGCGGTACGTCGGTTTTATTCTGGCGTTTATCAACCAATGGCCTCCATGTTTTTCCATCGATGGACGATGTAATTAAATACTGGTGATACACACCAGGCGATTTTCCCAAAAAGGTTGCATCCTGGTCGGCATAGTTTAGTTGGATGGCTTTTACGGTGCTTATTTCACCCAGGTCGGTTTGCATCCATTCGCCTTTATTGGCAGTTTTGGCGCTCCAGTATGTTTTAATATCCTCATCCACCGCTAAGTTTGGTACATAAGCGCCGAGGGTTGAGGATACCTGCACGGGTTTATTATAGTTAAGCAGCATCCAGCCGGTAAAATTGCTCTTCAGGTGGTCTTCCTTCCCTGCTGATAAGTAGTGCGGGTAATCGCCGTAAGCGGTGTTTGTATACAACACACCATCGTTATCAAAACCCGCCGGCCAAAACCCGATGCGGCGTTCGAAGTTGTTCTTCACATCAATCACCATAGTACTGATGTGCCAGTAATTGCCATACTTGTCTGCCCAGGTAGCGCCGTGCCCTGCTCCTTTAGCAAAGCCGCCCGGCTTGTAGCTGAATGGGTTATGGGCCTGATATTTAAAGGGGCCGAGCGGTTTATCGCCCACGTAAACGCCATCCCCATAGCCGCGGCCTTCGGTACCGGGCGCCGCGTATTGCAGGTAGTATTTACCATTGTGCTTGTTCATCCAGCCGCCTTCCATAAAGCCTGTGAGGAAAACGTTATCATTATTCTCGCCGAAACGCTCCCAGCCGTGCTCTTTCCAATCGAGTTTTATCATTTCCTTTTTCGGGCCGATCGGTTCGAACGTTTTGCGGTCTATCTCCTGCCCATACATGGGGAAGGTGTTGCTGCTGCCATGGTAAATGTATACTCGACCGTCATCATCGGCAAACATGCCCGGATCCCAGGCACCTACCTGGAAGTAGTCTTTGGCAGCTTTCCAGGTATCATGTGTTGGGTCGGTGCTCATCCACAGGGTAAAATCTTTGTTGTAGGTAGAGCCGATCACCAGCAGCGTATCCCCCAAAACCAATGTACCAGGTGCGCAAAGCTCATCGCCTTTAACCTCGTTGTAGGGACGCACAAATTTGCGCGATACAAACTTCCAGCTCAGCATATCCGGGCTCCACCAGTAACCAAACTGGTTGGTGCTAAAGAGGTAGTAATTGCCTTTAAAAAAGGTCATAGTTGGGTCGGCGGTGGCGCGGTGCTTGCCCCAGGCAGCAAATGTTTCAAAGGGTGTATATCCATAATCAAGGTTAAGCGGGTTGCAATAAGTTAGCCTTTTTGTTTGTGCCGATGAGGCGAACGCAATAAAGCAAAACAGGGCTGCTAACAGGAAGCGGTTTGCAATTTTCATAGCCGGATGGTAATTGGTTGGGCAAATATAGGTATAGTTTTTTTTAACCACAGGGGCGGAGAGAAGCAGAGAGGTGCACAGAGCCTTGCAAATCTCTGTGGTTAAAATCAAGCCCCCCCTCTCAAATAAAAAAGGAGCGCCGGGAAATCCGGCACCCCTTTTAGAGAGATTTAGTTGATGAATTATTATTTATTGTACAATGAGCGTTGCTATAGAATGCGGTTCGGCGGATGTTTTGGCAGCTTTGCCTTTTATCCACAAACTGTATTCAATTTTTTCGTCTGTGCGGTTCATTACCACAACGGCAAGTTTACCATCCGTGTTTACGTAAGCTGTGGTTAAAAGTTTATCCCTGCTGGCGGCACTGGCTACGCGTTTTGCGCCCGGACGGATGAATTTGGAGAAATGCCCCATGTAATAGTACGAATTGGTATAGATCAGTTCGCCGGTGCGGGTATCGGCATGCACCGGAGCAAAGCAAAAATTGCCCACATGGTTTGGCCCGCCTTTTTCGTCGAGCAGGATGTTCCAATCCGTCCAGCCTACGGTGCCTGCGTTAAAATCGTTCATCATAGAAAGGCCGTAGCGCTCGCCTAAGGACCAATCGCCAAGGCGGGTAAAGTCGAATTTCTCCACGCAGCCTTCGGTAAAGATCAAGTTCTTATCCGGGAAAGCAGCATGCGTTAAACGGGTGTTATCAAAATTTTGGCCGGCACCTGTCCAGGTCTCGTACCAGTGGAAACCTATACCCCAAATGTATTTTGCGGCGGCAGGGTCTTCTAATATCGTACTGGCGCGCTGATAAAGCAAATCGCGGTTATGATCCCAAACAATTAGCTTTTTTGCAGCCATCCCACCTTTTACGAGTGTTGGGCCTAAATAGTTCTTTACAAAATCGCGCTCTTCTTCGGCCGTGTACTTGCAGCTTTCCCAGGTTTGGGTAGCCATCGGCTCGTTTTGTACCGATAGGCCCCATACCGGGATACCTTCCTTTTCGTATGCTTTGATAAATTTGACGTAGAAATTAGCCCAACTCTGTGCGAATTCGTTTTTGAGTTTACCGCCGTGCAATACATCGTTATTATCCTTCATAAAAGCGGGCGGGCTCCATGGCGATACAAACATGGTTAGTTTGCCCCCGGCAGCTTTAGTTGCTTCCTTTATAAAAGGTATGCGGTATTTTTTATCGTGGCTGATGTTGAAAGTGCTAAGCCCCTTATCGCTGTTTGATACATAACTGTAACTGCCGCTGCTAAAATCGCAGCTTTGGATATTCGTGCGGGCCAGCGTGTAGCCTATGCCGATGTTCTTATCGTAATAAGCCGCTAAAAATTCTTTCTGTTTCTCTTTTGGCAGCTTGTAAAAAGTTTCGGCGACGGCATCTGTTAAAGCACCACCTATGCCCAGCATGGTTTGGAATGTTTTGGTGGGGTCTACAAAAACCAATGTTTCGGTCTCTGGCGGCTGCGGGCTATCTGTAAAAGTTAAAGTACCTGCGGGGGCAAGGCGCTTATCTGTACCCTTTTCGGTAATAAAAACTTTCACCGTTTTATTAGCGGCCGAATAAAGCATCTTAGGCCTAACCGACTGCCCGAAAACAGTTGCTGAAAGGCAAATGCATCCCGCTAAAAAAAGTACTTGTTTCATCATTAGGGTTACAAAGAGAGATATTTTGTTGGTTACAAAACCAAAGCTACCAAAGTTTCGTTAAATAACACAAAGAAAATATAGTTAAATAATTGATTTTAAGTTATTTGCATTAAAATTGATACGCTTTAATACCAAGCGTCACTCAACTCAACCAATTAGTTATCAACTCATTCTAAAAACCATTCTGTAAATAACAATTCGCTTAAATCGCAACGCATTTTATTTACTGTCAACCTTTTTACCGGTGCCCAACCATTGTAAAGCATCAAGTATCAGCCTATCTTCAATAGGGTTGCCCAGTGTATGCGAAAGGTCTTTATTGGTTTTTCCTTCGTAATCTATGTCATTATGCCCCATGTTGAAGTAGATCATCCTATAATTCTTGTTCGTCCACACCACAGGGTAATACCCGCTATACCATATTTCGTGTTGTTTTGGCCCGGTGCCTAAAGGAAAGCTCGATGAATCGATAGAAGCAAGGATTTTTATATCGGGGTTTTTGCGCAGGTCTTTTTCCCAGCGGTACCACTCGTTTGGCGATGCTTTAAAGGTTTCGGGTAGATTTTTGGATGCCGGGTGTGTTCTGTCCTCTATCCTTAAAATGGCGGACGTTGGCCGCCAGGTGTTGCTGCCATATTGCCCCGAGGCTAAAAACTCGTTGTGGTACCAATCCCAGTCGGCATTAAAATCTGATGGGGTAAGTGCAAATGCTGAAAAATGGAAACCCATCCAGCCGCCGCCGTTCTTCATGTATTTTTCAAACGCGGCGCGCTGGGCGGGGTCCTCGGTACGGGTATCTAAAAATATCACCACCTTGTATTTGGCAAGATATGCCTCGTTCAGGTTGCTCCAGTTGTCGGTGCTGTCATACGCAAAACCGTATTTCTTAGCCATCTGTGGGAACCATTTATTGGCCTCGTGCACAAAACTGATATGCGCCTGGTCGCTTTTGGCGGTATAAAAGGCAATTACATTAAACCTCGGTTTTTTTTGCGCATAGCAGTTTGCAGCAAAGCAAAGGCACAGCAAAGCCAGCGCAAACGCTTTAATATTTTTGTTGGAAGACATTGGGTTTTATTGGTTTACTGCCAACTAAGTTACCGAATAACTTTAATAAGTAGTGCTTACTTTTTAAGTTTTATATAAGTTTCCACTATTTCCTGATCTATTTTCAGGCTGTCTATCTTCTCGATACCCTTTTGCTGCAGCGTATCGCCTTTAAAACTTACTTTAAAATCAAAAGAATGGCCCTCCCATTCGCGGTAGTTGCAGTACTGCAGGTTTTCGGTATAGGCATCGCCTTTAAAAGTGTAAGTGCCCGCGCCGGAATCGAATACGGCTTTACCGCCTTTCTTCAAATCGTGTTTAAAGAAGGCGAAGTGGTCGCCGTTTATAACTTTGATCATTTCATCTTCCTGGCCTTTTTCGGGGTAGGTAACTACAGTATCGCCCTTCGTAATTTTCACTGCTGATATCAGCTTCCAGGTGCCTTCCACAGGCGCAGCGGGTACATCGGCAATGGTGGTTTCGGCAGCAGGTTGTTTACAGGCGGCAAAAGCCAAAAGCGGGATGAACAGGAATTTAGTTTTCATTTTTTTGAGAGATTTATGGTGTCTTATTTGTGAGATTTACGTCCGTTGCCTTATCTAAATCCTCTCCAAAGGAAAGGACGTAAGGAGGTTTCGATAATTATAGTACGAGTTGCTTATACAGCCTTTCAATCGTTTCATCCCCGTTTATACAAAAGCCGGGGTGCACTTTAGACGTTTGTACCACGGTACTGCGCGTAGCTGTTAACCACCTGAAACGCGATGGGGCATCCAATAAGCCAATAGGGCCGGCATCTTCGCCGCCTTCGCAAATACGCTGGAAAGAGCGAAGGTTTTCTTCTACCCCTTCTATATCAATGTCTTTAAAAAAAGCAAGCAGGCGGTCTCTATCTACCTCATATATCATTTTAAGGTACTTGTGTTTGGCACAGTACAGTATCACCCCAACATTCATAAACTCCTCGCGCTCTACCCTGGGTACCACGCGGATAACGGCGTACTCAAATAAGTTGCGATCTTGCATGTTGTGCTTCCTTTACAAAAATAGCTGCGTTTGCCAGCCGCTTATTCAAAAACTGTGCATATACTTGCCGCTGTTCGTCCTCCGTCTCAAACGACCTATCGGTTAACCAGGCGTCGGGAAGGATGGATACAATGGCGTTGATAACATCCGGAGTCAATATCGCTCTAAATTCTTCGTCTACTTTGTCCAATTCTGATGCCATGCGCAGCAGTACATGGTCCTTTATTTGCACAAAAGGGCGCAAGGCTTGCTCTTCCCAGTTATCCATACTGTGGTGGAAAAACAGCGCGGCGCCATGATCAATCAGCCACAGTTCTTTATGCCACATCAACATATTGGTATTGCGCGCGGTGCGGTCTACATTGGTAAGCAACGCGTCCAGCCACACAATTTGCGAAGCCAGTTTTGGTTCTACCACCGTAACAGTCGGGTCGAAGGTGATGGCGCCCTGCAGGTAATGCAGCGCCAGGTTTAGCCCTACGCTAAATTTAAGCAGGTCCTGTATCTCTTCATCTGCCTCAGTACGGCCAAAAGCCTCATCAAGGTTTACAAAAACCAGTTCGGGCATTTTAAAACCGAGGGTGCGGGCAATTTCCCCGCCTATCAACTCAGCAATCAAAGCTTTAGGCCCTTGCCCTGCCCCGCGGAATTTCAATACATATAAAAACCCGTCGTCTGCTTCGGCAATGGCGGGCAGCGAGCCACCCTCGCGCAGTGGCGTAACATAGCGGGTAACATTTACAGTGCGTAATTGGGGCGTGTAATTCATTGGTAATTTAGAAGCACTAATATAGGGTTAAATATGTTTTTGCGGGCGGTAAGTATATATTTGCTACCGATGGAATTTATCAAACAACCCTGGCCCTGGTATGTGGCCGGGCCGCTTATTGGTTTAATTGTGCCCGCTTTGCTACTGCTTGGCAATAAAGCTTTCGGCATATCATCTTCATTGAGGCATATTTGCGCAGCTTGTATACCCGCCAACATTTCCTTTTTTAAGTACGACTGGCGTAAAGAGAACTGGAACTTGTTTTTTGTTGCGGGGATTGTTCTGGGTAGCTTTATCGCTGTTCATTATCTTTCTAACCCTGCACCTGTTGCCGTTAACCCCGCAACCACTGCCCTGCTTCAAAAACAAGGCGTCACCGATTTTAGCGGTTTGCAACCACAGGACATCTTTAGTTTTGATGCTCTGTTTACACTCCGCGGATTTATTTTTATTGTTGTTGGTGGCTTTTTGGTGGGCTTTGGCACGCGGTACGCAGGCGGTTGTACCTCCGGGCATGCCGTTATGGGTATCTCGTCGTTGCAGTGGCCATCGCTGGTGGCTACCTGCTCCTTTATGACCGGCGGTTTTATAATGACCTGGTTTATAGCCCGTTATTTATTAGCGCTATGAAGAACCTGAAATTCCTCATACTTGGGTTATTGTTCGGTATCATCCTAATAAAATCTCAGGTTGTATCCTGGTTTAGGATACAAGAAATGTTCCACCTGCAGGCATTTCATATGTACGGCATTATCGGCAGCGCTATTGTAGTGGCCATGATCTCCATCATGCTTATCAAACGCTTCAACATTAAAACCATCAGTGGTGAGCCCGTAATCATTCCCGAAAAAACTTTTCATTGGGGCAACGTTTATGGCGGGTTAATATTCGGGTTGGGCTGGGCTATTACCGGTGGCTGCCCGGGTCCGCTGTTTGCCCAAATTGGTGGCGGCTTTACAGTTGTAATAGTTACCCTGCTTAGTGCTATCGCCGGCACATGGGTTTATGGTTTGCTGCGCGATAAGCTACCGCATTAAACAAAAAAAGCGGGCAACCATAAACTGGTTACCCGCCTCTCTTTAAACTATGTATCGGCAATTAATTTCTTAACCTTCTTTTGGCGCGGCCATTACGTCCCTTTTACCTTTGTGGCGCTCTTTCATTTGCGCTTTTAGGTCGGTATAAGTTTTCAATTGGTCGGCAGTTAAAACGGCTTGCAGTTGCTTATCGGTATCTTGCTTTAAAGCTTTAAAGGCTTCGTGGTTTGCCTTGCGATCGCCTGGGTTTTTAGCTCTCAAGCTATCCATCTGTACAGCACGCGCAACAAATATCGCTTTCACTTTTGCCGACTGGCTTTCATCAAGGTTCAACTTATTTTGCAACATGCCTGTCATACGCTCGGCACGTTTTGCCGGGTCCTTTATGCCGCCCCTACGGTTGTGAGTCATAAATTTGTGACCGCCTTTAAAGCGTTCTTTAAGCTGCGCTTTAAAGTCGCCATACGTTTTATTTTGCTCGGGAGTAAACACAGCAGCAAGCGCGCTGTCGGTTTTTAGCAGCTGTGCTTTAAAAGCTTCGCGGTTTGCTTTTTTATCATCCGATTTATTTGCCCTCAGGCTTTGCATCTGCGTTGCCTGTGTCAGCAATATTGCCTTCACCTTTACCGATTGATCGGCACTTAGGCTTAATTTTTTCTGCAACATACCGGTAACGCGTTCTGCACGCTGCTCGGGAGTTTTGTGTTGCCTTTCTTTTGTTTGCGCCTGGGCTAAAACGCTTATGCCCAGCACCATGGTTATCATCAATAGTATCTTTTTCATGCTTTCTTTTTTTTGTTATTTGTAAGGATAGACGGGGTTGGCTGGGGATGGTTTAATGAGATGGTAAACGCAATATATCTTTATGTGTAAGTGCATGGATTTGTTACAATAAAACACCAATTGTACGAAAGCCACGAATTGCACGAATTTTAGAAATGGCGCAATCGCCCCGATAAATAGCCGCTTTTACACCCCCACATTCCAGTATATTCTCGCCAATTTTGTAATATCAAAAACTGAATATGGAGATTATCGGCAATAAATTTGAAGTAGACTTTGGCGTGGCTAATGCCATCTTGAGTTTCGAAAGCGAAACGCAGCTAACTTTTACTATCACCGAAAAAGGTGGCAAACAGGCAAATACAAGCGAAACCGTGGAAACAAAAATGACGGAGCTGCGCCCGCAGCTATGGCTAATCACCTGGCAAGAGGTAAACGGCACCACCTTAACGCAAGTACACGATTACGAGAACGGGGTAATTTATTCTAACTGGACATCTCGGGATGGATATTTTACGAATTTGAAGGGCACATTGAAAAACACCTAGCTTAAATAATCCGGACCTATTCAAATGAGGTGCTTTTAAATTTCCAAAAAAAATAGCCCTGCACTGCAAAAAACGGAATATTTGTTACCAGGAATTGTATTACTGTTTTGGGCTCCGAAAAACCCATACTAACAACAACAGCTATCAGCGCTATTAACGGCACAAGGTAATAACTCAAAAAACTGTAGATCTTATGCTGCCTGATGCGGGGATATATATTAAAAAACACAGTTAGGGAACATAGCGTGAGTGCAAGGGCCCATAATACTCCCGCTATCGAATTTAAAAGCGCAGCTTGTTTACCCTCTAAACCGTCAGAATTGGCTGAGTAAATAATTTGAATGAGAAGGAATGTAAAAAGGGCGCTTACTAAAAAGGTAAATAACAATGTTTTCCATAAATAGCCCGTGATATTGCTGCTTGTCTCCATTTTTGTTTCAATAATTACCCTTCCTCAGTGGCAGCCTCTTCCCGTACGTAGCCTGCCGCCACAGCCATTCCATTGGGCCGAAGTTGAAGTGTTTAAACCACCAGTTGCTGTAGATAACCTGGCAAGCATAAATCGCTAAGGCGATGGGGAAGAAAACCGCAGGGCCAATGTTGCCTGCAATGCCAAAACCCATTCCGTAGAACAGGATGATGGATATGATGGTCTGCATCAGGTAATTGGTGAGTGCCATACGGCCAACCGGGGCCAGCAATTGCCATTTGTTATTTCCTTTAGTTTTTATCCAAAACAGGCAAATGGCCGATACGTACGCCAGTGCCAGGGGCACAACGCTTATAGCGTACAGCACCGAATCTGTTAAACCAACCGGATCGGGAATTTTTTTGCCGTCAAACTCACACACCACCATGCCTATGCTACAGGGGATGCCTATAATAAAACCCCATTTGCGCAGCTTTTTGAATAAGCCGGTGTAATCGGCAAGGTTGGCGTATATCATTTTACGGCCGGCATACAGCCCGAATAAAAACATACCCAGCACCTTGGGGATGCGATTGGTTTCCAGCAGGTACCAAAAGCGGTAGGCCCAGGCCGACGCCTGCCAGTTGCGCCACTCCTGCCACCCTGCTCCATTTTTAAAAAGGTATTGGGAGATGGTTTCATCGGCGGGTATGCCGTTCTTTTTATCGATACTTTGCCCAAGCTGGTTAATATATTCAAACGGCTGCGCATGTAACAGCACTTTGATGATATCGATAATAACGGGCGAAGCTATGAGTGCTATAGCCCAAATAAGCAAGCCCTTATTGCTGCATTTATTAAACAATGGCAACAAACAGCCAATAAGCGCATATAGCAGCAAAATATCGCCCTCCCATAACACAAACAGGTGGAATGAGCCAATGAGGAATAATAGGAACAGCCGACGGTAAAATATTTTAAGCGGGTTGATACCACGTTGCTGGTTGCGCAGCAGGATAATAGAAAACCCAATGCCAAACAGCAGCGAAAAGATACTATAGAATTTCCCGTGAACAAAAGCCATCTCCGAAGCGCCCAGGAGAGCATCGACATAAAAAGTGGGCAATGCTTCACGCCGGGCCATCGAAAAAAAGCCGTACCCGGTAAAACTGAAAACATTATCTAAAAATATGCCGAGGATGGCAAAGCCACGCAGGGCATCAAGGATGCCGGCACGTTCGGATGCATCTATAGGCGTGGTTGTAGCAAGGCTCATAGGCAAAGGTTTGGTAAAACCCTTAAAGGTAATGATTTAGTTAATACTTACGGAAATTCTAAAATGTGAGAGCACACTCAAATATTCATCCTGTTTGTTATCTTTATCATAACGTTAAGCCAAATTGATGACCCTTATCATTGCCTATATTTTTTACAGGATTGGCCGGAAGCGGGTGATTGGAGGCTTCACAAGTTTTGTATACGGCCTTTTATTATGGCCGATAGGCATTTTTATCGTGCTAAACTCCCGGCGGCTGGATGATGAGGCAACAAATGCAGCCATGATAAAGGAACTTAACCCGAAGCCGCTTTAAATCCCTACTGCTACAAATGCCTTCAGCGTAAGCAAATTCTTCATCGCGTCACCTATCGTATTATTAAAATAGATATAAACAGTTTTACCCTCTTCGCGCCAGTCATTGATATAGCCGGCGTATTCTGATAAAACATCATCGGCATAGCTGCCCCGGTAACTGCCGCCGGGGCCGTGGAAGCGCAGATAAACAAAAGGCACATCCAACTCTAATAAAGGCGGGGCCGATTTCGGCATATCGTGGAGAACGATGCCCATCTTATATTGGTTTAACAAGCCATAAATATCATCCCGGTACCAGGTTTTGCTGCGGAATTCGACAGCCACATCCCAGTTATCAGTATTAGCCTGGTAAATATCCTGCAAAAGCATTTCCATCTGCGGGCGATTAGCAATGGTAATGCTTGCCGGGAACTGTACCAGCAGGCTACCTTTTTTATCGCCCGCACGGCTTATTACCTGCATAAAACGGGCAATATCGTCGGCATCGTAAACAAGCCCTTTATTGTGGGTGATATCACGCCAAAGCTTAAAAGTAAAACGAAAACCATCGGGCACCTCACCCGCCCATTTAGCAACAGTTGCCGCCATAGGCACTTTGTAAAAGGAACTGTTAACCTCTATACTATTAAATAACGCGCCATAATAAGCAAGGCGGCTCTTGTCCTGAAATTCGGGCGGGTATGCCAGCTTATTTGGCACAGGCAGCACCAGTCCGCTGGTACCCGCATAATAATTACCCTGTACGCTCATGTAAGGATAATGGCGAAACCCGGTTTTTGTTTATTAAAACGCCGGGATATTAAATTAGCTTTTTACACTTGGTAATCAGTTCGCCGCCGTCGTATATCAGCAGGCCACCGTCTTTATCAATTTGGTAACTTTCGCCCGGGCGCTCTACGCTGGTATATTTATCGCCGTCTTTTTTTAATTCGGATGCCGATGGTGTGATGGGCGGGGTATCATTCAGTTTCAGGTCGTTGCCCACAAAGGTGATGGCCTGGATGTAGGTTTTATCGCCGGCGGTTACCAGTTCATACGCTATTTGTTCGCCTTTATCAGAGTGGATGGCCTCATCGTGCCAAACGCCAATAAGTTTGCCGGTTAGAGGCCGGCTGGCTACGGGGGCGACCGTGGCAGTACTGTCGGTTTTTGCTTCTGTAGTTTTGCTGGCATTGTTACATGCCGAGAACGTTACAGCGGTAACAACTGCTAAAACTTTAACGGAGGCACTAAAAAAGTTTTTTATAGAGATGGCATTCATAACGGCAAAAATACAAAATCGTTGTCACCGATTACACCGATTTAGGTTGATTTCACCGATTAACAACGCTTGCTTTTACAAACTACTTACTTAACTGTTCTACCCTCTCTTGTATCAATCGTTTATCCGTTTCGGTTTTGGCAATTTTTAGCGCCTGCTTTAAATTGCCAATAGCTTTTTCAACATCAATATCCTTATACAATTCGCCCAGCAGGGTAAAATAAAACCGATTATTAGTAAGCTTTAATTTTTCAGCTTCTATGATGGCCGCCTCGTTACCGCGCACTTTGGCTACCGCATAAGTACGGTTAAGCGCCGCAACCGACGAATACTCCAACGCCAATAACTGGTTAAACAGATGCAGGATGTTTCCCCACTTTTCGGGTGTATCTTCCTTAATAGTATGCCAATAGGCAATACTAGCCTCAAGGTGGTATTTGGATAATCTCTCTCCACCGGAAGCAAAATTCAAATACCAGGCACCTTTGCCAATTAATTCGTTATTCCAAAGGCTTTCGTCCTGTTTATGGTAAAGCACCATTTGGCCATTCTCGCCCCTGCGCGCTTCAAAGCGCGAGGCATGGAAGCACATCAATGCCATTAGCGCATTTACATCTGGCAGGTTAGTTGGAGGGTACCCGATCAGCATATAATTTAGCCGCATGGCCTCCAGGCAGAGGTCGTTGCGTAATACCTCGTCACTGCTTTCGGAGTAGTAACCCTCATTAAACAGCAGGTAAAGGGTAGTGAGAACGGGCTGCAGGCGGGCAGGCAACTCGGTTTCGGGCGGGAATTCTATAGCGATCTTTGCCGAACGCAACTTTTCCTTAGCGCGGTAAAGGCGTTTATTGATGGTTTCTTTATTGCTTAAAAAAGCTGTAGCAATTTCGTCTATGCCAAACCCGCAGAGGATGCGCAACGCCAATCCCACCTGGACCTCGGGCGCTATGTCCGGGTGACAAATGGCAAACACCATTTGCAATTGGCTGTCGGCGATGTTTTTTGGCGAGAGGTCTATCTCAAATTCCACCCCTTCGGGCGTATTGGCGTGGATAAAAGGTGTTACTTTGCTGTTAAACACCTCATTTCGCGCAAGCATATTTTTTGCCTTGTTTTTAGCTACGGTATATAGCCAGGCTGCAGGGTGTTCGGGTATGCCTTTGTAGGGCCAGGTTTCCATCGCTGCAAGGAAGGTTTCGCTGGCAATATCCTCGGCAACGTTCACATTCTCTATCCCGAACAGCTTGCAAAGCACCGCTGTTATTTTGCGGAACTCGGTACGGAAAAGATGGGGGATGATCTCTGGTTGCTGCATGCGGAGACTAATGCTTATTAAGAAAAAATAAATATCGAACACCGAATGCCCAATATCGAATAATGAAGTAAAAAATCGAAGTTCATCACTTCATCATTCGGCGTCCGAAATTCGATGTTCGATATTTTTCATTAGTGTACCCCATCATTTTTAGCTACCTGCCTTACTTCAACTGTATTGCCCTCGCCTTGCAAAACCGGGCAGCCTTTAGCAAATTCAACGGCCTCGTCTACATTTTCGGCTTTTACCATTACAAAACCGCCGATGGTTTCCTTTATATCGCCGAATGGGCCGTTGGTTACCACGTTGTTATGGCCTACTACGCGGGCATCGGCAAAGGGGAGGCCGGTACCGCTTACAAATTTGTTTTGCGCGGCAATGGTACCTATCCAATCCATAGTTTGTTTCATCCAGGCCTGCATTTGCTCGGGCGATGCAATTTTTGATCCGTCCTCGTGCCTGAAAATTAAGATGTACTCGTTCATGATGCTAAATTTAAATGTTATTTGAATAATTGTTTATACCCCAATAACAAGTGAGTTTTTTATAATTGGACAGGGTGCTGGTTAAGCATAATCGTTTTAGTGTTCCACTTTTTGGATGAAACACCCAAAAATTGCAAAGTATTCATAACCAATATTTTACATATTTATGTGAAACACTTTGGAACATCCCTGCTGTTTAAATAAAAGCTGCACTTACCTAAATATCAACAACATAAACAAAAAATAAAATCGGCAAAAAAAACAGTGAAACAGCCAACATGGAACAGTTTCGAAGACAATATAGACAATTAGCTGCCGTAATTTTGGCGTTCCTTCGGCCGGGTTATCCGCTCATACTGCACAGGCATTAGGCTCGTTGCCGGTATCCGCTACTACCCCTAACGCGTGGCTCAATTTGTAAAATTCGCCCCATTCGTGCAATTAGTGTTCAATCAATTTTTATCCACAAACTTAAAGTAACCTTCGTTATACCTTGCGCCGGTATCGGGGAATTCTTTCAATAATCTTTGAATTTCTGTGAAATTCTGTGCGGTTAGTTCCACATCTACGCTGCCTGCATTCTCCTGTAAATACTTGCGCTTTTTGGTGCCGGGGATGGGGATAATATTATCGCCCTGCGCCAGTACCCAGGCAATGGCCAACTGCGCCGGAGTGCAGCCTACCCCCGCAGCAATTTCGGCGAAGCCCTGTGCCAGGCTTTGGTTGTTTTGGGCATGCTCTCCCTGGTAACGCGGCAGTGATTTGCGGAAATCGCCATCTTTCAAATCCGCTACGTTTAAGGTGTTGGTAACCAGCCCGCGCGCCAGCGGACTAAACGGCACAAAGCTAATCCCAAGCTCTTTACAAAGTGGCAAAATCTCCGCTTCTACATCGCGGGTAAGCAGGGAGTATTCGCTTTGCAGGGCAGCAACGGGATGTACGGCATGCGCGCGCCTGATGCTGTTTGCCGATGCTTCGGATAGCCCAATGTACCTAATCTTGCCCTCTTGCACCAGATCGGCCATGGCGCCAACCATCTCTTCTACGGGTACATTAGGGTCAATTCGGTGGGCGTAATACAGGTCTATCACATCGGTTTGCAGGCGTTTCAGGCTGGCTTCTACTGCTGTTTTCATGTATTCCGGCGAGCCGTCAAAAGTACTCAGCTTACCATCGGGCGTAGCCCTGAAACCAAATTTGGTGGCCAGGAATATTTTGTCGCGGTTGGGTTTTAGTACCTGCAATATGAGTTTTTCGTTTTGGCCATTACCGTAAACATCGGCGGTATCCCAAAAGTTAACGCCCAAATCAAGCGCCAGGTTTAAGGTGGCTATCGACTCTGCATCATCAGGCTCGCCGTAAGCATGGCTCATGCCCATACAGCCCAGGCCGGTTGCCGAAAGTTTAACATCTGTTTTTCCTAAGGTTCTGTATTTCATAATAATTGGTTTCGTTGTTCTAAATCTGTTCGGGTTGTTCGGTGGTTAATGTGCCATTTTTCTGAACTCGAATTTTATGGAATTTTCGGAATTGACAGAATGCTTTTAATGCTGGATTATTCTGTTCTATTCTTAGAATTCCTTAAATCGAGTTCAGACAGCCTTCTTTATCCTTTTCATATAAGCCCAATTTATGCCAATTACAACGATCAAGATCACCAGCCCGAAGAATTCGCGGCTTTCTTCTATCCAGGGCTTTTCGGCCTTCATGGTTTGTACCATGCTTTCGTGGTGGTGTTCAGTTATCCAATCGATAACGCCGGTTTTATCAAAAAACAGGTAGGCGGCGTAAGCACCGTATATCACGAGGCCGATAAGGTATGCTTTGGGGTAAAATTTCTTTTGAGCCGCCAAATAGCAAAGCACGGCGCTGTATAAATATATTGGCACCCAGATGTACGGGTCGGGGTCGTTATATTGCAGGGCAGCAAAAACGATAAATATAAAAACGAAGAGGAGGTTAAATACTTTCATGATAAAGGGCTAATTATTGAACACGAATTGAGTGGCGCGAATTTAATGAACACGAATTTCACTAATTCAAACGAATTTACACCAATCGCATTGATTATATAACACAATTAATACAGCCTTTGTGGAATTCGTGAAATTCGGTCGGGATTGGTTTTATAGAATTTTGGGCGGCCTTTTCATAGCGATGGGTTTCAAACCCATCGCTATGGTAGCAATTATCATAGCTAACCCTTTGCTTACTCGAAATTAATAGCTTTTGAAAGCTATTACCGTGTAATTCGTATTCATTTATTTATCCGAAGCCAGTTTCTTCAGGAAGTCTTCTACTTCGCCGGTACCGTAATCAGCAGCGCCATCATGCCTAAAGGCTATCCTCCCGCTTTTATCAAATATTACAGTGGTGGGCAGGCTGCCGCCATAAACGGCATCGGGCACTTCGCTTATTACCTGGTAAAGCGGCATAGTATAATTGTTAGATGCCATAAATTGGGCAGCTTTTTTTAGTTCGCTATCCGCATCTGCCATTATAAAAACAATATTAGTATCGGCCTTTAGTTTTTGGTGCAGCTTGTTTATGGATGGCATTTCAGCGCGGCAGGGCGGGCACCAGGTAGCCCAAAAGTTAAGGAATACTACCTTCCCCTTTAGTTGGTTTAGGTGTACTGCGCGGCCGGATGCGTCCTCAAAAGCGATGTCGGCAACAACAGGGGCAACAGGTGCCTGCGCCGTAACATCGGCCTTAAAAAGCCCTATACTCATTAGCCCCCTTATTAACAAGGCTTTTGCCGATGGTACAAAAATTACCGTGAGTAATGCTATTATAATTATGGCATTTACCAGGTTTCCCCTGGTAAATAATCTGTTTCCGGGTTTGGCTTCAGGCATTTAATAAGGGCTTTTTACTGTACCAATACCGGCAGGCAATACAAACAGGGCCTCATCAGGTGTACCCGGTTTTACTTCGGTAGCTACGCTTTCCATCGTAAACTGCGGGCTATCAACAATTACTTTCAACGCTACACCGGGTGCTTTCGACAAGTATTCGCGCCAGTTGCCAAACTCATGCTTTGCGTAGGCACTGGCATCCAAAGGCAACTTTGTGGTGAAGTAATACTTCTGCACGCCCGATTTGCAATGCAGCACCAACTCATCGCATTTATAACCTAATATTTCAACCACGCCACGGTTAATTTCCGAACTAAGCACCTCGTCCTTGTTTTCGGCCGCATCGTTCCAAATGGCATCGGTTGAGTTGGCCATTTTGGTATACAGCTTATTTTCGGCCGGTACATAAAGCTGCCATTGCAACAGTTGCCCGTTCAAATCCTGCCGGTAGGTGGTGCCATTGGTATACCAGGTTTGCACGGTACCCATCATATCGGCAAACTGTGCATCGGTTACAGCAGGCAACTTGCTTTTATAGGTGTTACTGTATACAACTGTGCCGGTGAACGACTGTGCGAATGCCATAACGCAGCAAAGCGAAAGGCACAGGGTGATGATTGTTTTTTTCATGTGCAGCGCTAAGGTAAGGCGGAAAATGCAGGGATGCAAAGGTTAGGGGTTATTTGCAGGGAATGGCTTTTAAATTTCGCGGTGGCCTTTTCCATAGCGATGGGTTTCAAACCCATCGCTATGATTGCAATATCAAAACCGCTGCCGCGAGTTTTAACTCGTGGCTTGCATTGTGTCAGCTTCCAGCTGACGGAGCTGAAAGCTTCAGCCATGTTACCCACCAGATACGCTATCGCTAATCTCGCGGTGGGGGCCTAACATAAGGCAGAAAGCATAGGCTTGCAAAGGAGTGGTTTTATTTAACTAAAACTTAGCGTATTGCTCCTCTTTATTTACATTAGCAACATGATACGCGTAACCCCTAATTTACACGGCTGCTTTGTTATGGCTTTTATGGCCGTATTTTTATTGGGCTGCAGCAAACCCGGCTACTGGAAAAACGACGAGATAAAGGAAGGCCGGCGCAACGATATGCACGAAATGAACGAAAAGGCATTTCACCTTATCAAAAAAGGAGATACGGAGGCGCTGGGGAGCCTGCTTTCTAAAGAGCTCCTTGGTGATGCCAATAACGATGCGCGCATGAGAAACATAGGACATGCCCTGGTTATTGATACGTTTAAGCGCCTGGACGAATATTTCGTAGTAAACAAATACCTGGGTAAGGATACCATCAAATCGCGGTTAAAGGATGTGAATGCTTACAGCCTTATTTACCCCGCCGTGGCGCAGGAGATGTATTTTATGCAGTTCATTCAGGCAAAAAAGGAGGTGCCCAACAAACAAATAGTAACAGTGGGTTACGCCAAATACAGCTACGGTTGGAAGATATGCTTCATGGATATGCAACCTTATGGGTTTAACGGCAAAAACGCCCAGGAACTTTTCGAGGTAGCAAAAGTACAGTACAGCAAGGGCCAGCTGATAGATGCAGTAAACAATATAAACCTGGCTATCATTAGCTTAAGGCCAAATGAGATTTGGGTGTATGATAATGAACCCGAAGTATACCGCGTATATAATAAAATAATTGCAGATGCAAATAAAGCCTATAAGTTCCCCACTCCTGTAGACGACCTGCTTACCCGGCCACATATCGTCAGTATTAATAACAAAACCACGCCCGAAGGTAGCTTTCCGCAGATAACTTACGTAACAAAAATAAAGCTGAAAGATACCGCAGCTATTAAAGCCGAAAACCTGCTGATGCGCAAAGCACTTGTTAAACTAATGCCGGGGATAGATAAAAACAACCGGTATATTTATTACTTGGCCTATAACCAGCAGCCAACAAGTGAAAATTACCAGGCCCGGTATGATATGGTGGCTAAATTGTGGTAAGCGCCCAGCTACGGTGTTTCTCTTTTCTTAACTGCTTTGTTCCTGATGAATATTACCGCCATCAGCGCGCCCATAAAACCTAACCCTGCAGATATCCGCATAATTTTGGCGTACGCACTGATGAAGCCCTGGTGATAGGCTTGTTCGATGCGTTTTTTATCATTCGGCGCTACACCAACAGGTACTTTGGCGTTGCCGAGGTTTTTGGCAGCAGCCACTATTTCCTGTTTATCTGCCGCTTTAAGCGGGATATCTTTGATCTCTTTTTCCAGTGCGCCGGTGAAGAACAGCACCGCCAGCGCACCAAATATCGCGTTAGCAAAAACATTGGCAATACGGGTAATAGCGTTATTTACGCCCGATGCCGTGCCCGAGAAATGATCATCAACCGAACCCATTACCGATGCTGTAAGCGGCGCTACCGTGAACGACATACCCAGCCCAAACACAATAACGCCCGGAAGAAAGCTGGTCCAATAGTCGCCCGGCCCATTGGTTTGTTTGATGAATGACAGTATTAGCAAGCCGGCCCCTGCCATTGCCGGGCCAACAATAAGCAACAGCCTCGGGCCATGTTTATCGGCAAGTGCACCGGCAAAGCGGGCAATTGTTATCATCATGATGGTAAAAGGCAAAAAGGTTAGGCCCGATTGCAATTGCGTGTAGCCCTGTACCTGCACCAAATTAAGCGACAAAAACAACATCCCAGCCCCCAGCCCTGCGTATAGAAAAAACGTAAGCAAATTTGCGCCGCTAAACGTGAGGTTGCTGAATAATTGAAGCGGCATCATGGGGTGTTTGCTCTTTTTTTCGATCAGGATAAAAGCTATCAGCATGGCTACGCCCAACGCTAAAGCAGCATCTATCTGCCAGTTGAAACCTGTTGCGGGTATCCGCAGGAAACCGAACGTAAGCGCTGCCAGCCCGAGGGCGATGGTTATAGCGCCGGGGAAATCGAGCGGTTGTTTATTGTCTTCATCCTTGCTTTCCTTAACTTTCAGGGCAAGAAAAATCAGCGCAGCTACCCCTATCGGCACATTGATAAAAAAGATGTAACGCCACAACCCAGCATCTGCCAAAGCGCCGCCTAAAATGGGCCCACCCATTGTAACCACTGTGGTTACTGCCGACCAGGTGCCAATTGCTTTACCCCGCTCTTTTTGGTTGATGGATGACGAAATAAGCGAAAGACTCCCCGGTATCATCAGCGCACCGCCAATGCCTTGTATAATGCGGAAAACAATAAGGAGAGTAACACTTGTTGCCAGCCCACAAGCTGCGGAACCGGCTATGAAGATGGCAATGCCTATCATGAAGATCTTTTTGCGGCCAAGCCTATCGCCTAATGAGCCACCAATGAGGATAAGGGCGGCCAATATAAGCAAGTAGGCATTAAGTATCCAAAAAAGGTCGGCACCGCTGGCATTGAGGCTCTGTTGCAGGGCGGGCAGTACCACGTTGAGTGCCGTGCCATCAATAAAAGCCATAGCAGAGGCCAGGATAGTGGATGCCATTATCCATTTACCTTCGGTACTTTTTAACGCTACTGTAGCCATGTGCTTGGTTGGCAGGGGTTTGTTGTACTACAAAGGTATGGGATAAAGGTTTGGGATGGTGCCATCAAGGCCGCTCTATTAGTTGATGTCTGTAGAGAAAATTTCTATAACATGGTTGTCTATAATATTGATACGAGCCACAGCAATCTGCCCGGTTGCCCGGTTGTAAGCTATCTGAGGGGTATCCCTGCCTATCATACTGGAAGTTTGATTACTGGAAAAAACTGACTCATCTTTATCAACAATCTCGCCGGTTGTTATATCGATTATCTTGGGATATTTAAACATATCCCAGGCGTAACGTGCATTAATAGCAAAGAGATTTCCGAATTCTCCAGTAACTTTTACGTTGGATACGATCTCATCTTTAATAAGGTCCCAGATCCCGATGTGCTTTAAAGGATTATC
>NZ_CAMLOV010000048.1 GCF_946481715.1 uncultured Mucilaginibacter sp.
CGAGATCCTGTCAAGTGACTGGAGTTCAGACGTGTGCTCTTCCGATCTTTTACTTAACGGGTTTGGGCGCGGCGGCAACGGCGCTGCCAAACTTATCGGCATTCGGCAAAAACATCGATGTGCAGGATGCCCTTAACCCGGTGGACGCCAAAATTAAAAAGGAACTATCCGATGCCGGGTTAAACGCTGCCAAATCCGCAGGTGCAACCTACGCCGATGTGCGCATTGGGCGCTACCTTAACCAATTTGTCATCACCCGCGAAAACCGGGTGCTTAACGTGGCCAATACCGAAAGTTATGGCGTGGGCATCCGCGTTATTGCCAACGGTTGCTGGGGCTTTGCGGCTACCAACGATGTAACCAAAGATGGTATCGCCAAAACCGCCAAACGTGCCGTTGCCGTTGCAAAAGCAAATGCCAAACTGGGCAGTGCGCCGGTACAGCTGGCCCCGCAAAAAGGCTATGGCGAGGTAAGCTGGAAAACACCTATCGAAAAAAACGCTTTTGAGGTGCCGATAAAAGAAAAGGTAGACCTACTGCTGGGCGCCAATGCTATTGCAATGGGCGCGGGCGCAAATTTTGTAAACTCCACCATCTTCGCGGTGAACGAGCAAAAATATTTTGCCAGTACTGATGGCTCGTATATCGACCAGGACATTCACCGCTTGTTCCCAAGCTTTACCGTAACCAAGATAGACCCAACCAAAGGCTCGTTTGAAACTCGGGGGGCTTTAAGCTCCCCGGTAGGCATGGGTTACGAATATTTAACGCCAAAAGCTTCAGAAACCATTGGAGGGATCACCCCGCGGTATAAAAACCGCTACGATATGCTGGAAGATATCAAGTTTGCCACAAAACAGGCAGGTGAAAAGCTTGCAGCAAAATCGGTAGACCCCGGTAAGTACGACCTGGTGCTGGATCCAACCCATCTATGGTTAACCATACACGAATCGGTTGGACACCCAACAGAGCTCGACCGCGTACTTGGTTACGAGGCTAATTACGCCGGTACCAGTTTTTTAACCTTAGACAAATGGAAAGCCGGAAACTTTAAGTTCGGCAGCGATAAAGTGAATGTTGTTGGCGATAAGCTGCAGGTTGGCTCATTAGGCGCTGTTGGTTATGACGATGAGGGCGTGGGTACCAAAAAATGGGATATCATCAAAAATGGTGTGCTGGTAAATTACCAGGCCATCCGCGATCAGGCGCATATCATCGGCTTAAAAGAATCGCAGGGTTGCTGCTACGCGCAAAGCTGGCAGGATGTACAGTTCCAGCGCATGCCAAATGTGTCGTTACAGCCGGGAAAAGAAAAACTAAGCGTGGATGAGATGATCAAAAATGTAGAGAAAGGCGTTTACATCATCGGCAACGGTTCTTTCTCTATCGATCAGCAGCGTTATAACTTCCAGTTCGGCGGGCAGTTGTTCTATGAGATAAAAGAAGGCAAAATAGTAGGTATGCTAAACGATGTTGCTTACCAGGCCAATACACAGGAGTTTTGGAACAGCTGCGCCCAGGTTTGCGACGAAAGCGACTACCGCCTTGGCGGCTCGTTTAACGATGGCAAGGGGCAGCCGGGGCAAAGCAGTGCGGTATCTCACGGCTCATCCACAACAAGGTTTAATGGGGTTAATGTAATCAACACAAAAAGAAAGATCGGGTAAAAACATGGCTATATATACAAAAGAACAGGCACAGGCTTTATTAAAGAAAGTGCTTAGCTATTCCAAAGCCGATGAGTGCGAGGCAAGCCTCGGCGGTGGCGACGAGGGTAACGTGCGCTACGCGCTAAACGCCGTTTCAACCGCAGGCGATATTAGCAGCGTCAGTTTATCGGTTACCTCTGTATACGGCAAAAAAGCAGGCTCGGCCTCTATCAATGAATTCGATGATGCCGCTTTAGAGCGTGTGGTACGCCGCTCGGAAGAACTGGCACAGTTTGCACCGGAAAATTCGGAGTACATGCCGATGCTTGGCCAATCGGAATTTAAAGAAGCGATAACCTATAACGCCAACACTGCCGCTATGACACCCGAGAGCCGCGCCGAAATGGTGGGCAAAAGCCTGGCAATAACCAAAGAAGCTAAGCTAAACGCGGCAGGCTTTTTAAATAACTCGAACAGTTTTAGTGCGGTAATGAATTCTAAAGGCTTATTTGCCTATAGCAAAAGTACCGATGTTTATTTTTCGGTAACCACCCGTAACGATGCAGGTACTACATCAGGCTATGCAGCCCGCGGCTTTACAGATGTAAGCAAGCTGGATACAGCCTCGGCAACCCGCGTAGCAACTATGAAAGCCAATGCCTCTATTGGTGCAAAAGCCCTTGAGCCGGGGAAATATACCGTGATACTGGAGCCCGTTGCAGCAACTTATATGCTGGAGAATATGTTCCGTTTTGATGCGCGCAGCGCCGAAGAAGGGCGCAGCTTTTTAAGTAAAAAAGGTGGCGGTACCCGTTTGGGTGAGCAATTGATGGACCCCAAAGTAACCATCTATTCGGACCCTTTTAATCCAGACCTGCCCGGCCCAACCTGGGGTAGCGATGGCCTGCCACGCGAGAAAACAATGTGGATAGATAAAGGCGTGGTGAAAAACTTATCGTACTCCCGTTTTTGGGCGCAAAAAAAGGGGGTGGCTCCAATACCGGGCCCAAGCAATATTATTATGGAAGGCGGCGATGCCACTTTGGAAGAACTCATCAAAAGCACAGAGCGCGGCATATTAGTTTCGCGGCTGTGGTATATCCGTATGGTTGATCCGCAATCGCTGCTGCTAACCGGGCTCACCCGCGATGGTACATTTTACATCGAGAACGGCAAGATCAAGTTCCCGGTAAAAAACTTCAGGTTTAACGAAAGCCCGGTAATTATGCTGAACAACCTCGAGGCATTGGGCAAACAGGAGCGCAGCATCAGTGTAGAAAGCTACCGCAGCTATCTGATACCGCCGATGAAGATAAGGGACTTTACGTTTAGCTCGTTATCAGACGCAGTTTAATAATATCTACATCCCCGCAAGGGGATGTTTTGTTTTACAGCTTTGGTTAATTATTTTTAGCCTAAACAATTGCCAATGAAAACACCCCGCCCGCCCGCACAACAACCACAAGGGCCTGCCCCAATAGAAGTATTCAGCAAAAAGGACTGGAAGGATTACCTGCGCGAATCGGTCATGATCGTATTCAGTGTTTTGGTAGCATTAGCGCTTACCGAGTTGGTAAACTATTTCCACGAAAAGCAAGAAACTGCCGAAATGCTGCTTAACCTCAAAAATGAAATAGTAAAAAACAAACAAGATGAACAAGAGCAATATACCTATCAAACAAAGGTTTTAAAGAATATCGATTCGGCATTAAGGCATCCCGAATTTTTACGCCAGGTAATACACGATGGCGAACTACACTTTAAAAATATTGCACCCGACGGTGTTTTGTACCGCGACCTGAGTAAAGTGGCATGGCAGGTAGCGCAGAGCAAAGGCATTATAACGCGGGTTGATTTTTCGTTGGTAGAAAAACTGACCAATATTTACGAACAGCAAGCCCGCATTGATAAACTGGAGGATGAAATAGCGGCCATTTTACTTAAGCCCGGTTCCCGTACTGATGCCAACGCGCGCGAAACACTCATCCTGATGCGTGACGGCTACCACGGTTGGGCCTACGACCGCGCGCCAGAGCTGATTAACGATTACGGGCAGGCAATAAAAGCGCTGGAGGAGTGATGTAAATTTGAAATGATAAAGCAATATAAACGCTAACAATATTTTAACGCTATGCTCTAAACAATGGCGTTTTTTGTTTCTTTGCAACCCCAAATTTTATTTCATGCCTCTTTTCCCGGTTATCAGTTCTATTCTATCGGCAAGCCATTTGGCAATATTCCTTCGGGAAAGGTATGGCCTTTCTGCAAACACCAGTTGCAAGCTCTTAAAAACAGGTATCAATCATAGCTACTTAGTGAGTGATGGTGATGATAAGCGAGTGTTTAGAGTGTACAGTTTAGAGTGGCGCAGCGAAACGGAAATTAACGAAGAGATCAGGTTGCTCAATTTACTTCGCGATGGTGGTGTTTCGGTTTCTTATCCTCTAAAGGATGCCGGCAATAGCTACATGCAGCAAATTGCCGCGCCCGAGGGTATGCGCTTAGGCGTAATGTTTTCTTTTGCTGAAGGTGAGAAATACCTTAATTTATCTGTAGAACAGCATTACAAAATTGGGGAAACCATGGCCCGCATCCACAGCTTAACGCAGGGCCTGCAACTGCAAAGGGTTAACTACACGCCGAAGGTGGTGCTTCAGGACCCCTTTGAGTACCTCGGTCAGTTCCTTTCTGCCGGTTCCACTGAAATGAACTGGCTGCTCTCGGCACAGAAATATTTGCTGAATGAGATAGCCAAAGCCGATGAAAAGCAAATGCGAAAAGGGGCGGTGCATCTCGATATCTGGTTCGACAATATGAATATCACCAAAGAGGGCCAGGCGACTATTTTTGATTTCGACTTCTGCGGAAATGGCTGGCTTGCTTATGACATCGCTTATAATATTCTACAGATCCACAGTACCGAAAGGGATGTAACCGAGCGCGAACGGAAAAAAAAGAGCTTTTTGGAGGGATACGAATCGGTTGCGCTCATCAGCGCCGAAGAAAAGCGTTTGCTGCCCGTTTTAGGTGTAAGCCTTTACTTTTTTTACCTGGGCGTACAAGCGCAGCGTTTTGATAGCTGGAGCAATGTTTTCTTCAATGAAACCTACTTGAAACGCTTTATCAAAATGTTGGTGAGAATTTTTTTCGAAGAAAATGTATGTGACGAATTACTTGCGGATTAGGGCATACTTCAGCGGCCCTAAAACCATTTGCGTAGCTTTTGCATTAGGTTTCACCTCATACAACTCCAGCGTATCGCCCTTAAACAGGTAGGAATAGGTTGCCTTTTTGCTGCTGAACTCATCGAAGATGATCAGGTCGAGATTATTTAGCGGTCCGGGCTTCAAGTCGTTCTCCACAAAATACTTTTTAAATCCGCCTAGCCCGCTTACCTGCCCATCGACGGTAAAGCTCACCCTTGCCACTTTTTTCGGTCCATAGGTAAGCAGGTAACCGCCGGCAATCAGGGCTTTGTTAATGGCGTAGCTAACGCCATCGCTAACGTTTTTATCTGGATTGACTTTATAGATTCGGTTGTACCTGGTTTTAAATAACTGGTTATTATAAATCTGGTACAGGATTAATGTAGTATCGTCATTGGTAATGGAGTAACCCAGTTCGTCCTCACCAAATTTTAAGGACTGGGGGTTTTTTACAGGTTTATTTTTAAGCACAACACTACCTGGGTTTTGGTTATCCCAACCCACCGCAACTTTAAGGCTATCGCCGCTGACGGCGTTGCTATCTATTTGCATGCCGGTGATGCCGGTTACCAGGTCAACCGCCGCCAAAACCGAGTGCGTTTGTTTTATCTTGTCGATGTAATCGCTCTTCACCCAAACACCCTGGTATATTGGCGCGAATTTTTTCAACAGGGAAACCGGCGCTGCGGGTTTGGTGGAAACGGGATCATTTGCAGGCTGATTAGGCTTACCCTTACAACCGAGCAATATAGCGAAGGCAAAAAGCGAAAGCAGTCTTTTTTTCATTTGGGGGGATTTACCGGGGCTAAAATACTTAATAATTTCAGCGGATAAGCAGATATTTGTTTTATGGAGAAACAACACATAGGCTGGATAGGATTGGGGTTAATGGGTACGCCCATGTCGCAGCAATTAATAAAGGCGGGTTACCAGGTAACCGTTTATAACAGGAATAAGGATAAGGAAATTTCATTTAAAGAACAAGGCGCAAATACTGCGGCAACCCCGGCAGAATTAATAAAACAAACGGATGTGGTGATCATAATGATAACCGATGATAAGGCCATCAACGATATTTTTAAGGGAGAAAGCGGTTTGTTAAGCGCAGGCACTATTGGCAAGGTTATCATCAACATGAGCACCGTATCGCCTGCCATCAGTAAAGAAATGGCTGCGCTTTGTGCCCAACAGGGCAATCAATATTTGGATGCCCCGGTATCGGGCAGCGTTAAACAGGCGGAAACAGCACAACTGGTTATTATGGCTGGAGGCGATACTGCGGCTTTTGAACAAGTTAAGCCGGTGTTGGAAGCGATGGGTAAAAGTGCAGCGCTTATTGGCGATGTCGGTGCCGGCAACGTAGCCAAGCTGGCCATAAATACGTTGCTAAGTATCCATGCACAGGGACTGGCCGAGGCCGTTTTATTGGCCAAACAAAATGGTATTGCGCCTGAGATTTTGCTCAGCCTGCTTAATAACGGCGCTTTAGCAAACCCCTTTATGAAAATAAAAGGTGATGCCATTTTGAGCGATAATTATAGTGCTGCATTTTCATTAAACAATATCGTAAAGGACTTAAAGCTGGCACAGGGTATAGGTTTATCCACCCCATTGGGCGAGGCCGCCTTAAAAACTTACGAGGCGGCGCAGGCTGAGTTTGGCGGGGAAGATTTGATTGCGGTGATAAAGCAGGTGGGGAAAAGTAAAATGTGATAGTTGATGTATATACAACCCAACAATCACAACTCCAACCTTCCAACAAAATCCGTATTTTTGCAGCTTATTAATTCCACCCCTGCAAATGAATGCTGATGCTGTGAAAATGCTGCAAGGCCGTTACTGTAATTCGTTAACCGAATACTCCCGTTTTGTTACGCGCGAGGTTTTCATCGGCGATGTGCCCATGGGTGGCAATAACCCTATCCGCATCCAAAGCATGACTACTACCGATACCATGGACACCCTTGGTACCGTAGAGCAAAGCATCCGCATGGTTGATGCAGGCTGCGAGTATGTACGTATCACCGCGCCCAGCATTAAAGAGGCTAACAATCTTGCGGAGATTAAAAAACAGCTGCGCCAGCGTGGTTATACTGTGCCGCTGGTTGCAGATATCCATTTTACGCCCAACGCCGCAGAGGTGGCTGCACGCATAGTAGAAAAGGTGCGCGTAAACCCAGGCAACTATGCCGATAAAAAAAAATTTGACCAGATAGACTATACCGATGCCCAATATCGTGGCGAACTGGAGCGCATCTTCCAGAAATTTACACCGCTGGTAAAGATATGTAAGGAATACGGCACTGCCATGCGCATCGGCACCAACCACGGCTCATTAAGCGACCGCATCATGAGCCGCTACGGCGATACGCCGCAGGGTATGGTAGAGAGCGCCATGGAGTTCATGCGCATGTGCGAAACACTGGGTTATTATAACCTCGTGGTATCTATGAAAAGCAGCAACCCGCAGGTAATGGTACAGGCTTATCGCCTGCTGGTACAAACCATGGTGGCCGAAGGCATGAACTACCCGCTGCACCTGGGAGTAACCGAGGCCGGCGACGGCGAAGACGGGCGTATAAAATCTGCCGTAGGCATTGGTACTTTATTGGAAGATGGGCTTGGCGACACCGTACGCGTATCCCTTACCGAAGAACCGGAGGCAGAAGCACCCGTTGCCATTGCGCTGGTGAACAGATATTTGAAAAGGAGTCAAGAATCAAGAATCAAGAATCAAGATAGCGGATTAAATACCCTCTCACCTTTGGAGGCTCCCAGGGTGACTCTACACAATCCCTACGAATACAAAAAACGCGAAACCTATGAGGCTAATGCCTTTATCGGCGGGCATATGGTGCCAAGAGTTGTTGTGGATATTTCGCAGGCCAACTTAAAAGACCCCGCTATACTGAATGCCGCGGGTTACTTGTATTCGCCACTGCTGGATAAATACAACATGGCCGAGCAATCGGTAGATTTTGTTTACATGGGCGATAGTTTGCCATCGTTTACTTTACCCGGCAACTTAAAACAGCTTTATAATTATGCCACCTGGCAAAAACTCGCCAACAAAACCCTTTGCCACCCGGTATTTACTTTGCAGGAATATATTGCTGCGGACGCCAACCGTACATCAGCCTTAAACCTGGTGAGGATAAGCAATGCAGATTTGGAAACCGAAGCATTCGGTTTATTGCCGGTGGATAAAAGCCTGGTTTTCGTACTGGAAACCAATCAGCTTCACGGCATGGCGGACCAGCGTACGTTCTTCCTTAAATTGGAAGAGTTTGGTTTGGATGTGCCGGTGATAGTAAAGAGGAGTTACACTTTTGAGTCGGAAAGTCCGGAAGTCGGAAAGTTCGAAGATAGCTCTGGTCTCATATCTCATATCTCAAATCTCACATCTAATTTACAGCTATACGCCGCTACCGATCTCGGTGCTTTATTAGTTGATGGCTTTGGCGACGGCGTATGGATTGATGCCCCGCAGATAGAAACTTCGGTTATCACCTCAACCGCCTTTGGGATATTGCAGGCCACCCGTTCGCGTATTTCCAAAACAGAATACATCAGCTGCCCCAGCTGCGGGCGTACGCTGTTCGATCTGATGATCACCACGCAGATGATCCGCAGCCGCACCAGCCACCTAAAAGGGCTCAAAATTGGCATCATGGGCTGCATAGTAAACGGCCCCGGCGAAATGGCCGATGCCGATTATGGTTACGTAGGTTCGGGAACAGATAAGGTAACGCTTTACCGCGGCAAAGAAGCCGTGAAGAAAAACATCAACTCTGCCAACGCGCTGGATGAACTCATCGGCATTATTAAGGATGATGGTAACTGGATAGAACCTGTAGAATATGTTAAGTAAAAAGTTAGCTCTCCTTGTACTGGTACTCGTAACAGGTTTTAAAAGCTTTGGGCAGGACAGCAATTTTGATAAAGGACTGATGGCCTTTGACGCTAAAAATTTTAACGAAGCCCTTATTAAATTAAAACCCTACGCCGAAAAAGGCAACTGCCTTGCGCAGTTTGCCGTCGGATTTTCATTAATGTATAACGGTGCCGATTCGCACGATTCCACCGCGCGCCATTGGCTTAAGTTGGCTGCCGAGCAGAAACAACCTAACGCGATGGGGCCATTAGCTGTAAATTATTTTGGATCAGACGCTGATGAGGCGAATGTGAACGCTTACTTATGGGCAATGCTCGCGGCAGAATATGATCTACGGCAACGGGTCACCACCGCCCGGGTTTTAATAAAAAGTTATTTGTCACCCGATGAATTAAATAAGGCCGAAAGCCTGATAAAAGCTTACCTCGACAAGTGGAAAGAAACGCCCAATTGTAGATAGACTTTTCGTCCAGCAACCCAGTTTCATGTAGTAAATAAGCACCCCGCTTTGCAGGCAGGATGCTTAAGGACTCAACTAAGGTCTCCGCAGATAAAATGCCGGGCGGTTGTCTCTTACGCCGTTTTCAACAAACCCGGCTTTTACCAGTATCCGTTTAGAGGGCGCGTTCCAATCGTCCGTGCTGGCCCAGATCACTTTTACATCCGGGTTTTCAAAACCCCATTCGCAGATGCGCGTTAGGCCCTCGGTGCCATAACCTTTGCCCTGTTCATTGCGGTCGATAGAATAGCCGGTGATGCTTTCGCCCTTTTCATCCGGCCAACCCATACCGAAGCCGCCTATGCTGGTGTTGGTATCTTTGCGCACTGCTTCCCAAATGCTGTACCAGATCCAGTTATCAGGATTGGCCAATGTTTTTGGGATGCACCAGTTCTCGATGGCGTCGGCAAGTTCATCCTGCCATATCTGGTCTACAAGCATATTAGATGGGGTAAGCCCCATAGATTTCTCCATTTTTTCGCGGCTTTCCTGTAAAAGTAAAAGCTGCTGATGTGTTAGCGGTATCAGTTTTAACCGTTCGGTTTCAATAAAAAACATTGTTTTGGGTTTAATTATATAACAAAAGAAATTCACCCCACCTGGTTGTCGGTGGTTTAAAGGCAGCCCTTTGGATGGCTTCGTGTTATACAATTCCAGGCAATGTAATATGCCTGTTTGGTTTGTTAAGTAACAGCGGCGGTAATTTTTCTGAGGTAAAGATAGGTTTTCAATTTGAAGATTTGAAAAAGTGGTAATTTGAAAATGCGGGATCTTATTTTCAAATCCTCAAATCGGCACATTTTCAAATTAATAAGTAATTTTATGGCATGAGCACCGAACTTATTTTACACATCATCATCTGCAACTGCTTTTTCCTGATGGCTTTTGTTGCCTGGTTTAACCCGGGTAAGGTGAATGTAGTAGCCAACCGCTGGCTGGGGCTTTTTTTTGCGTCGGTAGGCTGTATGGTATGCAATGTGGTGTTGTACGATGCCGGGCTGGACAAGGTGTACCCCCGTATCATCGGTTTTAACGAGCTGTCGCGCTTTGCCCTGGCACCGGCGCTATACCTCAGCATTATGCAGTTTACTACGCCCGGAAGCAAGTTTAAGGGGACCGATTACCTGCATTTTATTCCTTTTACCATCTTCTTTTTGTATATGGTGCCGGTTCTGTATTTTCCTGATCACCAGTTGATAGGCGGGCGTTTTAGCTTGCCGCCGAAGGTGAACTTTGCGATTGGCTTTTTGGTGCGCTGGTCGATAAATGTGCAGTTACTGGTGTATTGGCTGCTGGCGTTTAATACTTTGCGGAGGCATCAAAAGCATTTGTTGCTTATCGCTTCGGATACCGTCCCCGCAAACCTTAAGTGGCTTAAATACCTGTTGTTGAGCATTGGCGGCATGCTGGTTTTGTTCTTCGCATCCATTTTTTTAGGGCTACAAATATCACCGGTTGTTATTGCTGCCGGCTACTTGCTTGGAGGACTGGCAATTTTTTACTATTCGCTGGCGCAGAAGGAGATCTTCCCCTTCGAGATATCGGAATTGAAGGCCATTAACGAAGTAATTATTGAGGTTGATGCACAGCTAAAACCCGTTAAACAACGCCTTGCCGATGAGCAGGCCCAACAAATGCGCACCAAACTGGAAAGCCTGATGACGGGCGAAAAGCTCTACCTTGATAACGAACTCAGCTTGCCCCAATTGGCCGAAGCTATGGGTGTATCAGTGCATGATCTTTCCTTTCTGCTTAACGAGAAGATCGGCTTAAACTTTTTCCAGTTTGTGAACGCTTACCGGGTAGAAGAAGCCAAGCAAATTATGCTGTCGGATAAATACAAACACCTCAATATCCTGGGCATTGCCTACAGTGCTGGGTTTAGCTCTAAAACCACTTTTAATACCGTGTTCAAAGCGCAAACGGGGATGTCGCCGGGTGCGTTTATGAGGCAGGGGAAAGAGGGCCGTGAAATGGCCACGGGTTTCTCCCGGCGATAATTCAAATTAACCAAAAATAGATACGTTATGACGAAATAAAAATTTGCCGCAAGGATGAGTGTTTAGCTATCTTACTCACCCATCTGATGTTTTTTATGAGAGCTTTAAGGCCAACTATTCTAAATCTTGTTTTACTTTTTTTATTCCCGATTGCGCGTGCTCAAGCACAGGATATTGCTGCCGGGGCGAAAGATTTTAACACGAGCGCAGGCGTTAGTGTTATACGCGAAAAATTGCTGGTTACGGTAACATGGCCGTGCGGGGTTAATAGTAAAGCGCGGTTAGTACTTAACCTTGATAACAAAAAACCTTTGTTCAGAAGCGTACAGTTAGGAACAAAAGGCATTTACGGCGAAATCATCGCAAATATCGATCCGCAGTTTATACTCACAGAAGGCAAGCGCGACCTGGAATCGCAAAATGGTTGGAACATTTTTTTCGACAAGGTACCCTTAAAGCCACATTACTCATTCAAAACAACGCTTAGCAAACGGCTGTTTACTGTAAACAATAAGGGGGCTAGCACGATTATTTCTATTAGCAAGATAGAGGCGCCTGGCTTTAAAGGCAGCTTGGAGATTACCCTTTACAACGGGCAGCCACTTTTTAATGTAGCCGCAGTGGTTTCTACCGCTATCGATTCAACAGCAATACTTTACGATGCGGGGCTGGTAAGCAGCCGAGCGCCGGTTAATAAGGTAAGCTGGAGCAATGTTTACGATTCGTTGCAAAGCACAACCATCGTACCCGATACCGCCATAAACCTGGCGGTAAAATATCGTGCCGTTATTGGCAGTAATCCTACCGGCAGTATAGCCGTTTTCCCGGCACCCCACCAGTATTTTTATCCGCTGGATGAGGCCTTCAATCTGAAATTCGTGTGGTATGGTAATCATTACCGCAATTTGCTTAATGGTTTCGGGATGGGCATTAGGCAGGAGCTAAATGGCGACAAACGTTTCGTGCCCTGGTTTAATGCGCCGCCCGGTACCAAACAGCGGCTCAATTTCTTTTGCTTGCTAAACGCGGGCGATGCAGCCAGCGTACTGGACCAGGTAAAGCGCTTTACCCATAACGACGCCTATAAGCCGCTGCCCGGCTATAAAACAATGGCCAGCCATTTTCATAATGAATTTATTATGAGCACTGTGCTGGCAGGCAAAGCCATACCGGAGAAGCCCGCTTTTGTTGACGTATTTAAAAAGCTGAACGTAAACATTGTTCACCTGGCCGAATTTCATTACACCGCGCACCCTAAAGGCCCCGAAGATAAACGGCTCCAGGAGCTAAGCGCGTTATTTGAGCAATGCAGGCGCTTATCATCGCCCGGGTTCCTGTTGTTGCCGGGCGAAGAACCCAATGAATTTTTTGGCGGGCACTGGCTGCAATTTTTCCCGAAACCGGTTTACTGGATCATGTCGCGCAATGCCGGGCAGCCCTTTGCAACTACCGATGTTGAACACGGCAAGGTGTACCATATTGGCGATAAAAATGATATGCTGGCTTTATTGAAAGCCGAAAATGGGTTGGCCTGGACCGCCCACGCACGCACCAAAGGCTCAACCGGTTATCCTGACAAGTACAAAGACGAAGAGTTTTTCAGGTCCGATGCTTTTTTAGGGGCAGCCTGGAAAGCCATGCCCGCCGACCTGTCTCAGCCACGACTGGGAAAACGCGTGCTCGACCTGATGGACGATATGAATAACTGGGGCCTGCAAAAGAAAATATTGTCAGAGGCCGACTTGTTTACCGTTACGCCCGAAAACGAGATGTACGCCCACATGAACATTAATTACCTGCACCTAAGCAAGATGCCCGAATTTAAAGAAGGTTGGCAACCGGTGTTAGATGCCCTGCATACAGGCAATTTCTTCTCCACAACCGGAGAGGTGCTCATACCCGATTTTAACGTAAATGGCTACGCTATCGGCAGTACCATCAAACTACCGGCAAACGGAAGCTGCAACATTAGTTTTAAAGCAGACTGGACCTTCCCCCTGAATTTTGCTGAAATAATTTCGGGCGATGGAAAAACAGTTTTCCGCAAACGTATCGACCTTACAAGCACCGAGGCATTTGGCGCCCGCACATTTACCATTAAGCTTAATTTGAAAGGCCGCAAGTGGGTACGCCTGGAGATTTGGGACGCCGCGGCGAACGGGGCCTTTACGCAAACGGTGTGGTTGCAATAGCTTGTGTTAATGTTTTGCACGGGGGAGACGCAAAATATTGCGTCTCTACAGCAAGAATGTGTCCCGTTGGATAATCCCGAACGACACGCATTGCTTCAAACCCTAACATTGTGCCAATCAATAAACACAATGTATTATGGAACGTAAACCTTTCTCCCCGCTTGCCCTTGCTGCTTTTATTGCTGCCGTATTGGGCGCTATTGTTTTTGCCCGGGCTGTCCGTGTTGCTGTTGGCGAAAATATATCGCCGGTATTGCTTTATGGTATTACAGCAGGGTACTTTCTCACTGTTTGTAGTTTAATATTTGTTTGGAAAAGCAAAGCCACAAAGGGCACTATCGACGTAACCCATTACACCGCCTTTTGGCAAAATGCCGTGCGCTACACCCTCGCGCTGGATATGATCATGTTTGGTGGCCAGAAATTTTGCCACCTGCAATTTTACGTGCCCTTGGGGATGCTGGATGACCCTTTTACTGCCATCCCTAACGAAATGCTGATGTGGGCCTTTATGGGGCGCTACCACTCTATGGTGGATATTATTGCCTGCATCGAAATTTTGGGCGGCGCGCTATTGCTATTCCGCAAAACCCGGTTGGTGGGCGCCTTTGTGTTGCTGCCGATGCTGCTGAATATCATGTTGCTTGATCTCTACTACCTTAACTTATTGGTACAGGTATACGTTGCCCTCGAGTTGCTTGCCGTAATATACCTCATCCTGTTGGAGTACCGCCGCCTGGTAGATTTCTTCCTGGTGGAAAAAGGCAATTCGCCCCTGTACAATTTCCGAAGCAAGGGGATAGGTTATGCGGTGAAGGCATCAGCTATTATTATTCCCGCGATTGCCCTCGCTGTGCACCAGTACCCAACCAATTATACCGAGATAACCGGTAAATACGAAGTGAAACGTGTATTCATCAACAATGCCGACCAAACCCAGGCACCCTGCCGCGACAGCGTATTAACCCATGTATTTATCGACCGCTTCGACCTTGTTTTGGGCTACCCCGATTACCGCAACAAAGTAATTGGCAGGTATAAATACAACCCCGAAACCAAACAAATTACCGTAAAATTCCAATACCCCGAGACGATGAAAGATTCGCTTACAGCCACCATTACCCCCGGCACCGGCGAAATGAAAACACTAATTGGAAAAATTGGTGGTAAGGAATTGAAGGTGGAGATGGAAAGGGTTGCGCCGGTGAATAATTAGGATGATTTGAAAATTTGGTGATTTGAAGATTTGAAAATGGAAACTCGCTATTTTCAAATCTTCAAATTATCTCATTTTCAAATCGCATTATTCTGCCAACCTGTCACCGCAAAGTCACCCATTCTGACTGATTGATACTTTTCTGCCAAGTACTGCCTGTTTTTTCTGCCAAATGCATATTGGCACAACCCTTGTTAAATAGCATCGGTAAGCAATACTTAATAACAAAAAATCAATCAATAATATGTCTAAAATAATTGGAATCGACTTAGGAACAACAAACTCCTGCGTTGCTGTAATGGAAGGCAACGAGCCTGTTGTTATAGCCAATAGCGAGGGTAAACGTACTACGCCGTCAGTAGTAGCTTTTGTAAACGATGGCGAACGTAAAGTTGGCGATCCGGCAAAACGCCAGGCTATCACCAACCCAACAAAAACTATTTCTTCTATTAAACGCTTCATGGGCAACCAGTTTAACGAGGTTACCAAAGAAGCTGATCGTATGCCATACAAAGTGGTTAAAGGTGACAATAACACCCCACGCGTAGAAATTGGCGATCGTAAATACACCCCACAAGAGCTTTCTGCTATGATCCTTCAGAAAATGAAGAAAACTGCAGAAGATTTCTTAGGCCACGAAGTTACCGAAGCGGTTATCACCGTTCCGGCTTATTTTAACGATGCACAACGCCAGGCAACTAAAGAAGCCGGTGAAATTGCAGGTTTAAAAGTTCGCCGTATCATCAACGAGCCTACTGCTGCTGCCCTTGCCTACGGTTTGGATAAAGCACACAAGGATATGAAAATTGCCGTATTCGATTGCGGTGGTGGTACACATGACGTTTCTATCCTGGAACTTGGTGATGGCGTGTTCGAAGTAAAATCTACCGATGGTGATACACACTTAGGTGGTGACGACTTTGACCAGGTAATTATCGACTGGATGGCAGACGAATTCAAAAGCGACGAAGGTGTTGACCTGCGTAAAGACCCAATGGCTCTGCAACGCTTAAAAGAATCTGCCGAGAAAGCAAAAATCGAATTATCGAGCTCAACCCAAACTGAGATCAACCTGCCATACATCACCGCAGGTGCCGAAGGCCCTAAGCACTTGGTTAAAACTTTAACCCGTGCTAAATTTGAGCAATTGGCTGATAGCCTGATCAAACGTACTATCGATCCTTGCCGTACTGCCTTGAAAAATGCAGGTTACAGCACTTCAGATATCGACGAAGTTATTTTGGTGGGTGGTAGTACCCGTATCCCTGCTATACAGGATGCCGTGCAAAAATTCTTTGGTAAAGCGCCTTCAAAAGGTGTTAACCCGGATGAAGTTGTTGCCATTGGCGCTGCTATACAAGGCGGTGTATTAACCGGCGAAGTTAAAGATGTGTTGCTGTTAGATGTTACCCCGTTATCATTGGGTATCGAAACTATGGGCGGTGTAATGACCAAACTGATCGAATCGAACACAACTATCCCAACCAAAAAATCTGAGACTTTCTCAACTGCATCTGATAACCAGCCATCTGTTGAGATCCACATATTACAGGGCGAGCGCCCAATGGCACAGGGTAACCGTACCATCGGTCGTTTCCACCTGGATGGTTTGCCGCCTGCACCTCGTGGTGTACCACAGGTAGAAGTTACCTTCGATATTGATGCTAACGGTATCTTGCATGTATCTGCAAAAGATAAAGCAACCGGTAAAGAGCAAAAGATCCGTATCGAAGCTTCTTCGGGCTTAACTGATGCAGAGATCAAAAAGATGAAGGATGAAGCTGAGGCAAATGCCGACTCTGACAAAAAGGCAAAAGAAGAAGTTGAAAAACTGAACAGTGCCGATGCCCTGATCTTCTCTACAGAAAAACAACTGAAAGAATACGGTGATAAGATCCCTGCCGATAAAAAAGGCGCTATCGAAGCTGGCTTAGAGAAACTGAAAGCAGCTTACTCAGCAAAAGACCTTGCAGCTATTGAGCCTGCACAGGAAGAACTGAATGCAGCATGGACAGCAGCCAGCGAGGATATGTACAAAGCATCTGCCGATGGTGGCCAACAACCACAAGGTGATGCCGGCCAACAGCCACAAGGCGAAAGTGCCGACAACGTAACTGATGTTGATTTTGAAGAAGTGAAGTAATTCACCTCGGATAAATTATCCAAATAAAAACCCCGGTTGAGTAAGATCAATCGGGGGTTTGTTGTTTATACTGGGGACCGGATTTAATTCCCTCCCTGGGGAGGGTGCGGCTGCCTGTGCGTAAAGGCGGGGAGGGGTTTCGCCACAATGCATACGTTGCATAGTTCAATAAACCCCTACCTCGTCCTTCCCCCAGGAAGGAATCGCACAAAGCCCGCGCTCTTAAATCGGCAACTCACCCTACAACCCCTTCTTCACAAAATTATTTATCGCAATCAACAGTTTCCTTCGCCCGTTGCCTTGTGTATCTAAAAACACAAAGTGCCCGCCACCTGTTATAATCACCTTCTTTTTATTGGGCGCGCTGATCAGCTCATTATAAAACGTATCCACATCTACCGGGCGCGACCAGAAGTCCCTGTCACCTCTGATAATCAACGTTGGCACTGTAATGTCCTTCGCATCCCAATACTTGCGGCCGTCAGCCATATAAAAACTCTCCTTGCGAAAGCCACCCGGTGTTTTCAACAAGTGTTCTTCATTAAAGCTTACCGCGCTTTTAGCAAAGGCCTTGATGATTGCCGAATCTGCCTTAATAGTTGTATCTGCCTCCGTTGTTCCGGTCTTCCAGATATTGATAACCGCTTGTTCGTTAGATTGCCGATAGGCGGGAATACTGTTGTCGAATTTTGTTGAATCTGCCGTATCAGCGAAAGCGTTGTTAAAAGCCCATGGCGCTTTAATGCCATAGAGGCTATTGAGCACAATGAGGTTAGCCACCTTATCGTTATGCTGAGTGGTGTAGTACGCCGCCCAGTGCCCGCCGGCGGCCCAGCCAAAAAGGTTTATTTTGCCCTTCGGGTTGCCCTGGAGCAGATAATTCATCACCGCATCTATATCCGATGCCGCCTCTACGCAATTTCCCGCCACTAATGCGGTATCGGCAAGGTTATAGGCAGGCGAGGTAGAGCGTTCCCAGCCCCTTACATTCATCATATAAACTGTAAAGCCACCAAGGGCAAGCGCCCGGGCAAAGGAAGCGTCCTCAGCCTCCAGGTCGAACGAGGTGGTTGCACCCGTACCTCCATGTACCAGCAATAAAGGCACTTTCCGGCGAGATGAGTAAGTGGTCTCTACAACTTTGCGTACTTGTAGTTGCAGCGCGCCATTGGGTACAAAAAAATCGGTAGTCGTATAGTTGCTTTGGGCCAATGTAGTGCCTGCATTTAACAGCAAAGCAATGATAAGAGCCAAAACGGAGAATCGTAGGAACATAGTACAGCTATAAACTTTATTTGCGCCGTAAAATTATAAAGGGAAACTTAAAAACTACGAGATGAGGTTGTTTACCTTCTCTACCAGTTCGGTAAGGTCGAACGGTTTGTTGATGATCGCATCGCAGCCATAGCGAAGCAGTTCGGCATCGCGATTAATATAGGCCGAGAAAATGATAACGGGCACATTGCCAAATTGTGGGTGCGCTTTTATCTGCTGGCAAAGTTCGCCGCCATTGGTACCCGCCACGCGGAAATCCAATATCACCAGGTCGGGTTTAAATTCCTCTACCAAAGGCATTACATCCCCGCTTTCGCCGGTACTCCTCACCTCAAAATTTTCATAGGTAAGTGTCTCGTGCACAATGTCGAGGATATCCTGATTATCATCCAATACTAAAATGCGCTTTATCATAAAAGATAACTAATAAACTGCAAAAAGGTAAAATTGGTATTTCTATGCTTCGGAAAATATTTAACAATAAATTGGTAAAGGCTCGGTATAGTTGTTCGGGGCTTTGTACTGTGTCAAAAATACTACAATTATTTACAATTTGTTCTAAATGGGGCGGATGTTTGGTAACAATTGTAATATTATATATAAATAATCCGCGTCACTACCCGAAGCGGAGGGCAATTGTTTTGCAACGCAGGCAGCCAGGGGTGTTACTTTATAATGGGGCCGGGTTGGTTGATGGATATATAGTTTATAATCAATGTTCAATGTATAAGGTATAAAACCCTACAGTTTGGCAATGCCATTCTTCACTTTCGCTACCGCTATGAATTATGAACCGTCATCGGTCAATTAAATAAAAAAACCCGCAACCAATCGCTGCGGGCCTTGTTAGTCCAGAACTATATTTATTAATAAGGGTATGCTCTACCCGGATGTGCTGCTTTCCATGCGCGGCGGCGTTCCAGCCATGCCGCATGCCTTCTTTTTTCCTGCCTCCTGCGGGCCTCGTTACCAATAATGTAACCGCCACCCGCGCCAATAGCACCGCCTATTACCGCGCCTTTAACGTTATGGCCAATAAGGGCACCTGCAACAGCACCACCTGCGCCGCCTATAATAGCGCCTTTGCCTTGTTGGCTTAGGCCTTTTTTTGTTTGCGCCTCTGCATTAAAACCGAATGATGAGGTTAAAGCCATTACCAGGCCGCCATATATGAGTATCTTTTTCATAGTGATAGTATCTAAATATTGTTAGCTATTACAAATAGCAAGCCATATTGCTTACGATACTATGGAGTACTTAAAAAGGCAATGGTTTAATATTTTATTTCAGGAAACTGGTAATAGCGTTGGCAAACTGTATAGTTTTCCCTGCACTATTGTGGTCTCCGGGCACGGCAACCATTTGCGAATGGGGTATCAATTTCTGCAGATCAGCAACGTCTCCGTTGGTTGTATCCTCGGTGCCGTCTATCAGTAAAACAGGTATTTTAATCTTGGCCAATTCTGCCGGGCTGGTGCTTGGCTGGTGCTTCTGCTGTAGTGCAAGCGCCTGCTTATCAAAGGGGTTCTTGTTTATCCAGGCCATCATATCGTCTACGTCATGCAGGGTGGTGTCGCCTTCTAAGGCTTTCCAGGCGTGTATACGGCGCTGCCAGTTGGGGTTGGTATAATCTGCCCCCATGCCGCCCATTACAGCTTTGTGTACGCGCTTATCCAGCACCATTACACGAGAGGTAATGATAGAGCCGCGAGAATAGCCTATAACATCATAGTTTTTTATGCCGAGGCTGGTCATCAGGCCCATTACGTCTTTTGCTTCGGCATCGTTGTAATAGCCTGCATCGGTATGCGGCTTGTCTGAACGGCCGTTGCCGCGCATATCCAGCAGTATAACTTTATAGCCAAGTTTCAGCAGGTCGCCGTAAAGCACTCCATTCTTCCAGCCCTGTGCGGTTCCGGTAAAGCCGTGCAGCATTACTACCGGGTAGCCCTCACCCTTTACTTCGTAGTAAATTTTAGCGCCGTCAAACGAGGTGTAATATGCGCCTTCGGCAGGTGCCTGTGCGTAGGTTTTTGTGCCGAAGCCGAATGCAAGGCAAAGGGCCAGGCAAAAAATTATCTTTTTCATGATAAGATGATGTTTTATACAAATAAGTTCAACAGCAACACCCCGGCCAACCCTACAAAGGCAACAATGGTTTCCATCATCGACCAGGAAAGGAAGGTGTCTTTTATCGTCAAATTAAAATATTCTTTATAGAGCCAGAAGCCCGAATCGTTTACATGCGAGAAAGCCAGGCTGCCCGCGCCGATGGATAACACCATCAGGTTGGGGTTAATGTTGGGGTCTTTCACCAGCATGGCAGATACAATACCCGCAGCCGTAAGCCCTGCCACCGTTGCCGAGCCCAAACTGATGCGGATGATGGCCGCTATGAGCCAGCCCAAAAACAAAGGTTGCATATTAAATGATTGCAGCCCGGCGGCTATCTGGTTGCTGATGCCGCTATCTACCAGCACCTGTTTAAACGCGCCGGAGCCACCAATGATAAGGAGTATTAGCGAGATATCCTTTACTGCATCGGTATAAGTGCTACCCAATTGGCCCATTGTTTTATGTTGTTTTATGCCGAGGGTATAAGTAGCCACGATGAGCGATATCAGCATCACTATGGATGGGTCGCCGATGAAGGCTACTATTTTGTGCAATTCGTCTTTCGGGTCGTTGCCGATGAAGGGGAATGCGGCAGTAATACCCAATAAAATTACCGGCAGCAATGCAGCAAAAAAGCTGTTGGCGGCGCTGGGCAGCTTATCCTGCGGTATCTCTTCGGCGCGGAAGGTTGCCAATGGCTCGGAGGGGATTTTCTTGAGGAATTGAGCAAACACAGGCCCGGCGATGATAATGGCCGGGATAGCTATTATCAGCCCATACAATAAAGTAACCCCCATATTGGCATGGAAGAGTACTACCAGGGCCGATGGAGAGGGGTGCGGCGGCAAAAAGCCATGTGTTACCGATAATGCCGACAGCATTGGCAAGCCAATGTAAACTGCTGGTAGCTTATATTTATAAGTTACCGAAAATATTAACGGTACCATCAGTACAAAGCCGATACCGTAAAACAGAGGGATACCCACTACAAAGGCAGCCGCTACCAGGGCCAGCTGTATATATTTTGTGCCGAAAGCATTTACCAGTACATCGGCTATTTTTTGCGCTGCGCCGCTGGTGGCAACCAACTTGCCCAGCATAGCGCCCAGGCAAATAATAATGGCCAGCGAACCCAACGTATCGCCCAGCCCTTTTTGTACCGAGCCGGCAATTTTATCAAGCGGGATGCCCAGGCAAAGCCCTGCGGTGATAGATACGATAAGGAAGGCCAAAAAAGGGTTCACCTTGGCCCAGCTTACCAGCAGGATAAGCAGTATGATGCAAAAAAGTATTACCAGCATGTATTCAGGGTTATTAATAGGTGCACCTAATGTAATAACATTTATGTAAAATGACGGCTGGGTGCATTTATTTTAAACAGATATTATTAGGTATCTTTATGTTATCATGAAAAAAGTATTGATCACTGCCGGCTTTGTAGCATCGTTTGCTTTAGGTTGGGCGTTTAATTCCGTTAAGCAAAACCATGCAGCAAAGAAGGCCACCGGCATAGGCGGCATATTTTTTAAATGTAAAGACCCGCAAAAAATGCGCGATTGGTACAGCAAAAACCTTGGGCTAATCACCGATAAATATGGCACCAGCTTTGCCTGGCACCAGGGTGCCGACAGTACTAAGCGCGGCTACACGCAATGGAGCGTTTTCTCAGAGAAAACCAAATACTTTGCGCCATCTGCCAAAGAGTTTATGATAAACTACCGGGTAGAGGACCTGGATGCATTGCTAAAACAATTGCAGGCAGACAGTGTAACCATAACCGATAAAGTAGAAGCAGCCAGCTACGGCAAGTTTGTACACATTATGGACCCCGAAGGCAATAAAATAGAGCTATGGGAACCCAATGATGCCGAATATCATAAGATAGCGACTGCGGTAACCGATTGACACGAATCTTACTAAAAGTATAAGTCTCGCGAACTGAAAACAGCGTAGGCTATACTATGGCGCAAATTTACCCTTAGGTATGTAAATTGTCAAATTTGGCCTGTGGTTGAAAATTAGGGGTCGATAATCCCTTTCTTTGTAAGCATGAGTAAACAGCGATATTTTATTCTCATCCTTGTATTGGGTTCGCTTACGGCTTTGGGGCCGTTCTCGATAGATATGTACCTGCCCGGCTTCCCGGCTATTGCAAAATCGCTGCACACTACTACCGAAAATGTGGCGCTGTCCTTATCCAGTTTCTTTATCGGTATATCGGCAGGGCAATTACTGTACGGCCCCTTGCTGGATAGGTTTGGGCGCAAACGGCCACTGTATTTTGGTTTGTCGTTATATATCGTTGCCTCTATCGGCTGTTATTTTGCCGGTAGCATCCAAATGCTTATCGGGCTTAGGTTTGTGCAGGCCATTGGCAGTTGCGCCGCAGCTGTAGCTTCCATGGCTATGGTGCGCGATTTGTTCCCCGTAAAAGACAGCGCCAAAGTTTTTGCATTGCTTATATTGGTGCTGGGCGCTTCGCCACTGATAGCCCCAACGGTTGGCGGCTACGTTACAGCCGAGTTTGGCTGGCATGTGATATTTCTCATCCTGGCGGTGATAGCGGTACTAATAAGCCTTGCTGTTATTTTCATTTTACCAGAAAGCTACCCTCCCGACCCATCGCATTCGCTTGCTCCCGGGCCTATTATCGACAGCTTTCTTGGCGTGCTTAAAACGCCGCAGTTTTATACCTATGCGCTTTGCGGCGCGCTGGCCTTTTCGGGTTTGTTTGCCTATATATCTGCATCGCCAATTGTTTTTATGGAAGGTTTTAAGGTGAGTGCAAAATCTTACGGCTGGATATTCGCCATACTTTCTGTCGGCTTTATCGGCTCCAGCCAGGTAAACAGTTTTTTAGTGAAAAAATACAAAAGCGAGCAAATAGTAAACGTAGTATTGATAACGATGGCGGGCATTGCCATTGTGTTTTTAACAGGTGCAATACAGGGTTGGCTTGGGTTGGTTGGCACCATCGTAATGATATTTGGCATTTTATGCTGCGCGGGATTGATTAGCCCGAACACTTCGGCGTTGGCATTGGCGCCGTTTGAAAAAAATGCAGGTACAGCTTCATCTTTACTTGGTGCTTCGCAAATGGCCATCGGCTCCGCGGTATCGGTAGGGGTAAGTTTGTTTAAGGCAAAATCAGCCGTACCTATGGCAAGCATTATTCTTGTATCGAGTGTGCTGGCCCTGCTGCTATTGGCTATCGGCAGGCGCAATATCAAAACCAAAGTAGCGGTTAAGCAGGGTGGAGGTGCGGCGGCGCATTAGAGCACTGATTTCACCTATTGGAAATCTCTGGTATGCAATTCCGATTTGCGCGTGTGATTTGCAAGCGGGAGACGCAAAGTATTGCGTCTCTACAGAAACATTTACTCCCTTACCGCCGTCACTCTCGATCCATCCTCGCCCAGTGTTTCAAAAATGATCTTCTTGTCGGTTAGTTCGTTCACCGCGAAGGGGAAATCGCGGGTTTTGCCATTGCCCAAGTCTTCTATGTATTTAATGTCCTGCCCGGTGGTGCTGAATTTTCCGTGCGATAGTACTTTACCGCCCCAATAAATCTGCAGGGTATTGTCCTTATTAAATACAATATTGGGTTTTTGCTCCGCAATATCGAATCGGGTAACGCTATCACCCGGCGATTGAGGTTTTTCCACACGGATATACTTCCATTTGCCATACAGGCGTTCGGGGCTTAGCCCGGGCTTGCAGGCGGCAAAAAAAGCAAGTAAGGTGGCTATGGCGAAGGTGTATTTTTTCATAAAACAGCTCGATTGCTCAAATTTATCTTAATCCATTTGGATATACCAAAAATGTGCCTACATTTATAATTGTTATTTTAACACTTATAAATTCACCAATTATGAAGAAGTACTTATTCCTGCTATTGATGGCGGGGCAGTCGGCTGCCTATGCCCAAAGCAGTGGCAGCATCACCATTACTAACGATTCGAAGGAAATTATCAACAGGCACATTTACGGGCAATTTGCCGAGCATTTAGGCCGTGGCATATACGATGGTTTTTGGGTTGATAAAACTTTGCCCGTAGCAAAACAAGGCAGGATACGGCTTGACCTGGTAGCTGCCCTCAAAAAAATAAAGATTCCCAACCTGCGCTGGCCTGGTGGTTGCTTTGCCGATGAGTACCACTGGCGCGATGGCATTGGGCCAAGCGCAAAACGCCCCCGTATGGTAAACACCAACTGGGGTGGCGTTACCGAGGATAACAGCTTTGGCACGCACGAGTTTTTGGAGCTTGCCAAATTATTGGGTACCGAACCTTATATCGCCGGCAACGTAGGCAGCGGAACGGTAGACGAAATGAGTAAGTGGATAGAGTACCTTAATAGCAACAGTACCAGTACTGTAGTGCAGCAGCGCAAGGCAAACGGGCACCCGGAGCCTTACAAGGTGTCGTTTTGGGGTGTAGGTAACGAAAACTGGGGTTGCGGCGGTAATATGACAGCCGAATATTATGCCAACGAGTTTAAACGCTATGCCTCATTTGCAAAGGATTACCCAAATGCACAACTTAAAAAAATAGCGAGTGGTGCCAACTCCGATGATTACCACTGGACCGAAACGCTGATGAAAAACATCCCCAATAACATGATGTGGGGCGTATCTATGCACTATTATACCATACCAACGGGTAGCTGGGGCGTAAAGGGATCGGCAACCAAATTTAGCGAGGCCGAATATTTCAAAACGATGGTTAATGCAATTCGTATGGACGAAATAGTTACCAAACACGCTGCCATAATGGATAAATACGACCCGCAGAAAAAAGTTGGGCTTGTTGTGGATGAGTGGGGCATATGGACCGACCCGGAACCGGGCCCAAGCCAGGGTGTTTTGTACCAGCAAAACAGCCTGCGCGATGCTTTGATAGCAGGCACTACGCTAAATATATTCAACAACCATTGCGATAGGGTTAAAATGGCCGAACTGGCTCAAACCGTTAACGTACTGCAGGCACTTATCCTCACCAAAAAAGAGAAAATGATACTGACGCCAACCTACCATATATTTGATATGTACCAGGTGCACCAGGATGCCAAATACCTCAACATAAAACTCAATTCGCCCGATTACGAAGTTGATGGCAATAAAATACCTGCAGTAAACGTATCAGCCTCGCGCGATGCAAGTGGTAAGATCCACATCTCGCTGGTAAACCTCGATCTGCATAACACCATCAACATTAGCACATCGCTAAAAGATATCAACTGGAGTACCGTAAAAGGCACCGTGCTTACCTCGGCTAACATTACCGATGTAAATACATTTGAGCAGCCGAACAAATTGCAACTGCAAAAGTTTACAGGCGCTAAAAAGGATGGCGATAAACTGGTAGTTGCATTGCCGGCAAAATCGGTAGTAACGCTGGAGCTGAATTAAGGCATTACCAAAGTGCCAAAACAACTTAATTAGGGCTGCAATGGTCTTATTCTATGCTTTTTACCCTGCCGTTGGTTGCTAAAACCGGCGGCAGGGTTTGTTGTAAACAGGGCAGTTTTTTTATCTTGTGCCTACATTTTCCTACAACTCTTCTTTAAAACCATTGCTTTAAACAACAAACTTGTATTGGTAGTTTAAAATGCATTCTAATTGGGAATAAAACCCTCCGTGGCATCTTCATTGCAATGCATCATGAAAAATGCGTAAAAAACGTGTTTGTTAAACGTTATCACACTTAAAGGTTTTTTATGCCTTTACTAGTTGTTTAAACCCTGTTTATGATTGCCGGTGTTAAGAAAGTTCCCCTGTTGCGTTATGCCCTTATAGTATTGCTTATAGTATTGCTTTCCGGAAGTGCATTTTACTTGTACCTGCATTACAGCAAAGCGGAAAAAATACGGACAAGCTTTCAGCAGATGATCAACGCGCGCGAAAATTCTGCGCTGATCGATAGCTGTATTGTTGAGCTTTATAGCGCCGATAATAGCAGCCGCATGTATGCGCTTACTTCAAAAAAAGCATATTTTACGCAGTTTAATAAGCAAATAAAAAGTGTACACAGCATTATAAATACTATTAACCGTAATAATAAAACTACCGCCGGCCAGGCCCAGGATACCGAGTTGGGCGACCTGATCAGCCAAAAAACAATAAAAACAGATAGCTACATTAAACTGACGGCCCTTACTGATAGCCTGCTGAAATCGGCGCGGAAAATAAACAGGGATTTAAAGGATAAGGATAGCAAATACCTGCAGCAACCCATCGTACGCCGCGTAAAAACCGAGGTGCATATAGATACTATAAAGCCGCTGCCAAAAGTAGCTGCTGCGCCGGCGGTTAAAAGGGGCTTTTTTAAGCGCCTGTTTGGCAAAAAAGAAAATGTGCAGGAAGCTAAACTACAGCCGTTGCTGGTACAGCGTACAACCGATACAACCATTACAACCATGACGCCTACGCCAAAGGTTGCGCGGGTTTACAATAATTATTACAGCAAACTTTACGAGGCTAATAACAAGTTGCGCACAAACGAGCTCGAAATGCTGGAGATAAACAACCGCCTTATTACCCAAATAATAGGCAGCCTAAAAAAGTATAAGGTGGCCGAGCAGCACTATATATCGGCAAGTAAAACCGAAGTAAAAAGCAATCTTTCTACCGTGCTGTACGAATTTAAAAGATTGTCGGGCTTGATGGTTATCTTACTTACAGTTGTTGTTGCGATTATCCTGTACAACATCTGGAAGATATTTAAAAACGAGGAGGAGATGGTGGTTTATACCGAAATGGCTGAAAACTATGCCCTCTCTAAAAGCCGTTTTATGGCCAGCATGAGCCACGAGATACGCACTCCGCTGAATTCTATCATCGGTTTCTCGGAGCAGTTGACCCAAAGCGAGCTTACCGAAACCCAAACAGAGCAGACGAATGCCATCCGCAGCTCATCAAAAATGTTGCTGGATGTGGTAAACGAGATACTCGATTTTAGCAAGTACGAAACCGGTAAGATGAACTTTGAGAAAGAGCCGTTTAAGCCATACGAAGCTATTGCTGATATTGTTGCAGGCATGCAGGTACAGGCAGGCAAAAAGGGCATAGCGTTAAACCATCAGCTCGATTTTAGCGAGGAGCTTTGCCTGCAGGGTGATTGTTTCCGCCTGAAACAGGTGGTGATGAACCTCACCAGTAATGCCATTAAATTTACCCCGCGCGGTTCGGTGTTTATCAATGCTTTTATTACAGACGGCAAACAAGCCGGCGTTAAAGTGCTCAACGTTCACGTACGCGATACAGGGCTGGGCATTGATGCCGACCACCTCCCTTTTATTTTTGACGAGTTTTCGCAGGTTACGTCGGCACAAAAAGCTACCAATACGCCGGGAACGGGGCTTGGGCTGGCAATTGTAAAAAAAATAGTAGAGTTGCAGGGCGGTAGTATTAATGTAAACAGCAAAGCAGGAAAGGGCTCTATATTCAGCTTTAAACTGCCTATGGAGCTCAGCACCGCAGGTGCCTGTGTTGCGCAAGAGCCGTTAGTGGAAGCAAACCCGCGCGAACTGGTTGCCGGCAAGCATGTTTTAGTAGCCGAGGATAATAAACTGAATGTTTTACTGGTAACCACCATCCTTAAAAAATGGAACATTACTTTTGATATAGCATACAATGGCCGCGAGGCTTTGCAGTTTTTTGAAGCCCACTCGTATGATATTATCCTTACCGATATTGAGATGCCCGAGATGGGGGGGATAGAGTTTTCGCAATTAGTACGTACAAATGGTAACTATCAAAAGGCATCGGTACCCATACTGGCACTAACGGCTAACGTGCTTAAGGAAGACCGTGACAAATACCTTGCTGTAGGGATAACAGGTGTGGTACTTAAGCCATTCTCTGAAAAAAACCTGGTAAATAGTATTGCAGCAGCTATAAGCAACCGTAATTTGCTTGTAAACAGTTAAGGTTTCTTTTTAAGGCGTTTGGCCATATTTCGTTCGGCCTTTTTTACTTCATCCTTTTCGCTTAACGGCCCCTCGGTTTTTAACTCCTGTTCTTTTGATTTGCCAGAAGGATTTACTGCGCCGTCACTCTTGTTTGATTTTTCTGATGCCATGCGGTCTACTCCTTTTTAGAGAATAACCTATGGTAGGGCAAAAGGTTTAAAAAAGTTGACATGGGGTAGGGCGCCGGGATAACTTACCCTTCCCTTCGGATTTCTTACACCGGGCTTTTCGCTTCATCATTGAATGTCAGGTACCCTTACTTTTTCAACTGTTTTAGCTCAGTTTTTAATTCCTGTACTTGTTGTTGTGCCTGGCGGTTCTCTAAATAAAAATATATAGCACAAGCTAAAAATAGCTTACCCAGCACAAACACAGCAACAAGCACCCATTTCCAGGCCTTGTGCACCTTCATGTGGTTCGATTCTGCTTCCACTTCTATAAAGTGCGGGCCGCTATCGTTTTTGCGGTTTTGATATTTACTATCGCCCTTGCCGGTATTGTGCTGCTGCGGGTCGTATTCGGGCCGCAGGATGAGTTCGTCTATTGTGTCAGATATTTTATCCCAGGTGCCTGCCGGCGGTGTTACGGCCATTTGGCTGGCAATGTGCTCCATATCCAATTCGAGCTGTTGCAGCGCAAAATTTACATCGGGGTATTTTGCCTTCATGTACATCAGTTCTTCCACCTCCGCTTCGGTAGCAGAGCCTGTTACATACGCCTCAAGTATGCCGCTGTCTATGTACTGCTGCCACATCATCCGCATTGGCTTCTGATGATGGTGAACGATTCCTTTAAAATCCTCCTTATGGCTTCCTCTGGTTGTTTCAATTCGGCAGCAAGCGTGCCGATGGTTTTGCCATGGTAGTGGATGCCGCAAAACACCTGTTGCTGCTCGGGCCCCATCATCTTTATAAATTTGTTGTTAGGTATCTGCACCCCCGTTTGCGTTGCGTCGGGGCCGGCACAGCCTACAACTGTTGCTAAAAATTCGGCGCACTTTTTACGTGCCAACATCTGCAACTGGCAAAAAGTATTTACGCCAGGTTTGGTTATGGCTTGTATATCGGCAAATTGCAATTCGTTAAAAATATCTACCAGGTACTGCTCGGCTACCACCATATCTTTCACCGCTTCAAACAGGTAGCCCAATAGCATATTTGCATAACTGTTGTACAAACTCTGCTTGGTTTGTACGCCGGCTGATATGGGCGTGGCGTTGTTAGCGAATGTTGGTTTCAAAATTGGTTAGAATATACGTGCGATCAGCTAATTCAAAATACACTTTAATAATTTCTTTTAGGCGAATAAAAATAACGATAAAACAACACAATTCAGTTAAAAAAATTTCTTTGTTGTTGTTTTTTGATGGATTGCACCCCGACTCAATCATCATTCTGTTAAATTTAGTTAAAGCCGTTGGTTTGATTATGCGCCCAACCCCAAAAATGGCTATTTTTAAAACATGCGGAAGTATTGGTGCTTAGTTGTTTTCTGTTTTGTAGGGTTATCTGCATTTGGCCAGGGTACTTTTAGCGGGAGGGTATTTGAGAATAAGGCACGCATACCGCTCAGCAATATTTGGGTAGAGAACCTGAATAACAAACGCAATACGCTTTCAGATAAATCGGGGAAGTTTGTGCTGCCCGCTAAAGCCGGCGACCTGGTTTTATTTAGAGGCTTTGGTTACCAAAACGATACGGTACTGGTAACTCGCCTTAGCAGTACCGAAATATTTTTAGAGCCACAGAAAATAGAACTTAGCCAGGTAAATATTTCTACTACCGAATTGGCAAAAAAGTTTAAAGATTACGATCCGGAGTTTCACGGCCAGCCAATAGTTTACCACCGCGACCGCAAGGGCAACTTAGACGGAGGCATCAACATCCGTGTGCATTATTGGAAAAAAGGCGAGCGCGACAAAGCGAAATTGGAAAAGAAGCTGCGCGATTTTGATACCATGGACCGCATCCACGAAATATTTACGCGGCAAACCATTAGGAAATATGTTCCGCTGGATGGCGATGAACTGGACAATTTTATCAGTTTGTACACGCCAGGCGTGGCAGTATTTACCCGCAACGATTTTAACCTGTTGGTTTACCTCAGCGATAGCTACAAACAGTACCAGGCTTTACCGCCCGATAAGCGCAAGCCTGCCGCTTTGTAAATTAGCTACGCTTTAAGTATAGATATCCCTGTACCCAAAGCCACTACATCTTCTACGGTGCCGGCAATAGGGCCTTTTGCAAAGGGTAATTTATCGGCATACTTGCGCAAATAAAAACTGGCAAATGTAGCAGCCAGTGCCGACGCGCCGCCAAGCAAAATACCATCAACAACGCTTAGCCTGTTTGCCTTGAATATGGTTGCACCCACAAACGCGCCCGAGGCTACGCGTGCCAGCAATTGCGCCGGGGCAATGCGGTTGGGGGCGTTGGGTATTTTATCGCCGGTGATCTCGGCAACAGAAAGCAGTTTGGTAATAATGGCCGTAACGGGTAATTGGATAAACCGTAACGAAGAACGCGATAACGCCGGGTTAGGGTGGTTGCTTAAATAATGGCTGGCAACCATTGGCGCCATGGTAGCGCGCATACCTGCAACAGCGCCCAGGCCCACAGTTTGCAATATTACGTTACTTGTTTTCATATAAATACAACACGGGGTGCGTAGTATAGTTTGGATTTAAACGGATTGCAGCATTAACTTAATTAAACGATGCCCTAAACGCCAGCGGCGAAAGCTGCGTTTTGGTTTTAAACAGCTTGCTGAACGACTGCGGGTGCTCAAACCCCAGCCCGTAAGCAATCTCGCTTACCGATAGGCCTGTTGTGGAGAGTTTTTCCTTGGCTTTTTCTATCAGCGCTTCGTGAATGTGCTGCTGGGTGCTTTGCCCTGTTAATGCTTTCAGCAACCCGCTTAGGTAGCCGGGTGATATGCTTAGCGTATCGGCAACGTATTGCACGGTTGGCAAACCTTGTTTTAACAAGGCATCGCTGTTGAAATAAGCCGCCAATAGTTCCTCTAAACGGTTGAGAATGCTGTGGCTTGCCATTTTGCGGGTGATGAACTGGCGGTGGTAAAATCTGTCGGAGTAATTGAGGAGCAACTCTATCTGGGCGATAATAATGTCCTGGCTGAATTTATCTATGTTGGCCTGGTACTCCTGCTGGATGTTTTGCATCATACCGGTAATAATGGCCTCCTCCTTCTCCGACAGGAATAGCGCCTCATTCACTGCGTAATCAAAATACTCGTACTGTTTAATGTTTTTAGCGAGGGGCGTGTTCCATAAAAAGTCGGGGTGGAACAAGAGCATCCACCCCGACTGCTTTAATAAGGTAGCTTTTTCTACATCCAGCCTCAGCACCTGGCCCGGTGCCATAAAAAACATGGTGCCTTCGTCAAAATCGTACGTTTGCTGGCCATATTTCATCTTCACGTTAAAATTTCTTTTTAGCGCTACAGAATAAAAATCCTTAACCATACTCATCTCTCCGGAGGGCAGCTCGGTAACGTCCTCAAGGTTTATCACGCTCACCAGCGGGTGCTCTGGCTTGGGCAACCCCCTAAACTTGTGAAATTCGCTTATGGTTTTAAACCGTATTGGTTGTGTGCCTGGCATAATACAAGATACTTATTATTAGGGATTATTGTTTAATAACTGCTGCAAATTCTTTGGCAAAATCTGCCAGTTTTACTTTGCCAAGCACTGGCCTGTGGCGGAAATAGTCCTCGGATAAAAGCCCGGTGCGCAGGCCTCCAAACATTTCTACCATACCGGCAGCAATACCAGGGTGCATGTCGGCTTGCTTTAAACCATCCAGCATTTTTTCGTCGCTGATCAAGATCCACTGTAACGGCCTGCCCATCGCATTCCCCAAAATAGCGGCGGTTTGCGGCCCGGTGAGCTCCTCGCTACCCACATAACGGAACTTACGGCCCATAAACGGCGTGCTTATTTCTTCGGCAATGGCCGTGGCAATGTCAATGGGCGACACCCAGGGGATAATATCCCCAACGCCGTAGTTGGTAGCAATATCGCCGCCGTTTTTGATGCTGTGCGTGTAGGCGTACAGATTGTAGTAGAATGAGGTAGGGCGCATGTGCGTAATGGCAACCTCCGCAGGCAAGGCATTCAATATCTGCTCCACATCGTGTGCACCTATCAAAATGCCCGACCCTTTTTCCAAATGTGCGCCAACGGTACTTAAATTAACCACCCGCTTTACCCCGGTATGCTTAATGGCCGTGGCATAATTGTTCCCGAGGCGGTGGTAATAGCCCACCAAGTCAAGGCTATGGTCGAAGTAATTGGCGGGAGGAACCATGGTGTACACGGCATCGGCACCGGCAAATGTTTGGGTTAAAAAGCCTAAATCCTCCAACGAGCCTATGGCCGGCTTTGCGCCTAACGCTTCAATAGCTGCCTTTTTATCGGCCTTGCTGCTAATCACCGCAACATCGTGGCCATTTTGCACTAATTCCTCTGTTAGCGGCCTACCTATGTGCCCTAACGAACCTGTCAATGTGATTTTCATCTCTGTATGTTTTTGATGATACAAAGGTGGGGCTTAGTAAAAAGGAAGATGTAGCCGAATCTGCTGAGGTTGTAGTAGAAAATGGGGGAGAGGGCTGGAAATGCAGCAAACTAAACTGCCTGCGGTGTTTTTCGGCCTTGTGCAATAAGTGCTGTTGAGGTATAACCGATCGGCGCCACCCGGCCAGGCTTTGTTACACACCGTAGCGGGCATAAACTAAACTCAGTGGGTTTTCTATCCCTAATAGCTTGTTAGTGCGTACCTTAGGTATCAACAACATTTAGTAACTTTAAAACGTAATGCACGTATACCATCGGTATAATAACCATAAATTAATAACTATTTTTTAAGTTTCTTGCAATCATCGTCATATGCGCGAACGCTTCTTAGTGGCAAAAATATTTTTATTGCCCTTCTTTTTGCTACTTATCCCCTTTTGCTCGTATTCGCAAAACGAGAGTTTAAAATTTGAGCATATCACCACCGAACAGGGGCTTACCCAAATTAACGTTAACTGCATAAAACAGGGAAGCCTTGGCTTTATGTGGGTAGGCACGCGCAACGGCCTAAACCGGTACGACGGTTATAAGTTCCTCACTTTTCGTAATGATGCTAAGGACGAAAATTCCATTAGCAACAACATGATCAATGACCTGGCCGAAGACCACGACAGCAACATATGGCTGGCTACGCAAAACGGGCTAAATATGTATAGCCGCCGCACCGGCGCCTTTGTTAGGTTTATGCACAACGACAAGGACATTAATTCCCTATCCAGCAACGTTACTAACCGCCTGATAGTTGACAACGAAGGTAATTTGTGGATAGCTACCCAAAACCGAGGCATAGACCATTACGATGTTAAAAA
>NZ_CAMLOV010000049.1 GCF_946481715.1 uncultured Mucilaginibacter sp.
GGCCATAATCAGCACCTGTATGGGCATCCATTATTTCCTGTGCTTCACTATACGCTCGCGGTGCTGTTCGCCCCATGCTTTTAATGCCTCTATGATGGGGCCAACCGAATCGCTATAGGGCGTGAGCTCGTAGGTAACCGTTACGGGTACCGTGTGGTATACTTTGCGTACCACAAACTCGTTCAGCTCCAGTTCGCGCAGTTCCTTGGATAATACCTTTGGGGTAATATCTCCCAATTCCTTCTGTATTTCATTGAAGCGGCGCGGGCCTTCGCGCAGGGCAAGGATGAGCGGCAGTTTCCATTTACCGTTTAAAACATACAAAGCATCCTTAACCGATCCCATGGCCGATTTACATGCTTCTGTGCCGAGTTTTCCAGTGTGTTGCATACTGCAAAGGTGCTAACTATCCCAAAGGATACCGCTATCCTTTAGGATAGTAGTATCTTTTTCATAGCTAATGTACATAGGTTTGCCTAACATTTAAAACATGAGCACATGAAAATATTGCATCTTATTTCGAGCCCGAGGGGCGCGCAATCCATCAGCACCAAGTTGGGAAATGCCATAGCAGAGAAGTTGCAGGCCGCTAACCCTGGTAGTACTATTGTAACGCATAACCTTGCCGCGATGCCTTTTCCGCACCTGGAAGAGGTGCAAATTACATCGTTTTTTACGCCGGCAGAACAGCAAACGCCGGCACTCGCCGCAGCCATTAAACATTCCGACGAGGCTATTGCCGAATTGATGGATGCCGATGCCATCGTTATCGATGCGCCGGTGTACAACTTCCAGATCCCGTCTACCCTTAAAACATGGATAGACCATATCTGCCGCGCCAACAAAACCTTCCGCTACTCGGAAAACGGCCCTCAAGGGTTGGTCAAAGGCAAGAAAGTTTATGTGGCAATATCCTCCGGCGGCATCTATTCAGACGGCCCGATGAAACCGTACGACTTTATTGAACCCTACCTGCGTGGCCTGCTGGGTTTCCTGGGCATGACCGACATCACCGTTTACCGCGCCGAGGGGCTCAAAGTACCGGGCGTAGGAGAACACGCCCTGGAGAACGCTATTGATAGTATTGCGGTGTAAGGCAAAACCATAGATAGCAAATTAAAACGTCATGCAGATTGCTTGTTTCGGTACCCCACATGGCAGGTGCTGGTATGCAAAGCGGCTTGGTAGAGTGGCCACTTTTATGACGGGGGGCTGAAAAACTTTCAGCATGACGTTTTTAGGGTTTTATAAAAAACTATTTATACTTGTCAAATATCGGTGAGTCTGCAGGCGTCCATAAACACGCTTTTTGGCCGCAGCTTTTTAGCGCGTTGTTGGCCCAGGTGTTGCAGGTGTAAAACAGGTTGTATTTGCGGTGAGCTTCGTAAAAGGCATCATCGGTGCCGTAGTTTGCCTTAGTTTTTATGTTGATGAAATGCCTGGCCCTATCGGTTTTAAAGCTTTGGGTGATGAAGGTAATGAGGCGGGCGTACTGCGCTTTGCTGATGCTTATCTTTTTGCAGGACGAACTTTCCTTTAGTTCTTTATGGTAGGTGGCATGTATAGCTGATGTACTCAGCGCAAAAGCGGCTTTAAATGCCACGCTGAATTTTAATTCTGCCCAGGTAGGGGTGTTGAGGTAAAAACCCTTATCGCCCCAGCCCATGCCTACATAGCTGGCAACAGTATCGTTCCCTACTGTGTTTTCAAATTTGAGCTCTTTGCTCCAATCCATCTGCTCGTTTTTAACGGGAACTACAATATCGGTGTGTACGCCGTTAGTTAAAATGTATACGGTTACATCCCGGCTGGTGCCCGGCTCTGCCGATACTGTGATTTTTGATAAGCCCCAGGCAGCTAACAGGTAAAGTGCAACAAAAGCAATAAAGCCTAACACTATGCGGAGGGTTATTTTGAGGAGTTTTTTCATTGTGGAACTGTGAAGGCGCGGTTAACGGATGGCACAATATGCATAATAATATTGTAAGTTAATCTTATCTTTATGTTCCAATTTAAACACTCGCTATCACGTACGTAATATGGCCGCTAACGAAAACAGCATCACCCTGCACATCACTTTGGAAAAGCCCCCCGCCAACCTTGTTTATTCGCTTCAAAAAGGCTCGGGCGCGAATTACGAACCCGTACAAGTGCAACCATCCAAAGGGGAAGATCTTCGGTTTAACTTAACCGTCGAAATTAAAGGAACTCCCGGAACACAGGAGTTGCCGGATTTTCGCGGAGCGTTTGTACAAGGGCCTGCAGGTGGCAGGTTTATTTACCTGGATATTGGATCATACGCAGGCGGTAGCGGCTGGAGCGGCCGGCTTAAAATACCGCTGACGGGAATTACCTGGGATCGAATAAACGCTGGTGAGGAATTGCAAACCACCGTGCCCGGCACAGGCAAAAACGGCATGCCCAATTGTGCAACGGTGAAGCCTTTTGCGGGGTGGGCTGTGAAGGAACAATGATGAGGCCTATTTCCTCACCTGCCCGTTCCCCTTCACTATCCATTTATAGCTCGTCAATTCCTCCAATCCCATAGGCCCGCGTGCGTGCAGTTTTTGGGTGCTGATGCCAATTTCGGCACCGAGGCCAAACTGGGCGCCATCGGTAAAGGCGGTTGAGGCATTTACATATACCGCAGCAGCATCTACGCGGTTCAGGAAGGTTTGGATATGGTTCTCGTCCTCTGAGATAATAGCTTCGCTGTGTTTGGAACTGTTGATGGCGATATGCTCTAACGCTTCCTGCAAGGTGTCAACAGTCTTTACAGACATCTTCATCGATAGAAACTCCGTGCCGAAGTGTTCCGGTTGTGCGGGGTGCAACAGGTTTGCAGGGTAGGTGTCTTTCAATACGGCAAATGATCGTTCATCTGCAAATAGCTCCACTTCTTTTTCTGCCAGCGGCTTGGTGAGTGCCGGCAGGTCAGGTAGGCGGGATGAATTTATGATCAAACAATCCAGCGCATTACAAACGCTTACACGGCGGGTTTTCGCGTTATCTACTATAGCGGTTGCTTTTTCCAGGTCGCCGGTTTCATCCAAATAGGTATGCACAATTCCTGCACCGGTTTCTATCACTGGTACTTTGCTACTGTTGCGCACATAATTTATCAGCGACTGGCTGCCCCTCGGTATCAGCACATCTACATGGCCAACGGCGTTCAGCAAAGCTTCGGTTGCTTCGCGTTCCACGGGCAGCAGGGTTGCAGCATGTATATCAATGTTGTGCGCCGTTAATACGCCGTGGATAATACTTATAATGGCACGATTAGAGGAATCGGCATCGCTGCCACCTTTTAATACGCTGATGTTGCCGGTTTTAAAGCAAAGGGCAAATACATCAAAGGTAACATTCGGTCGCGCCTCGTAAATAACACCCACCACGCCAAGCGGTACACGCACTTTGCTGATACGCAAGCCGTTGGGCAGGGTTTTATCAGATAACACAGCACCAAGGGGACTGGCAAGCCCCGCCACGTTTTTTATATCGTTGGCAATATCCTGTATGCGGGCAGCGGTTAACGTGAGGCGGTCGTATTTGGGGTCGGCCGGGTCCATGCGCTCCAGGTCCTTTTTGTTTTCCTGTAGCAGGTAATCGGTTTGCTCTATTGCTGCTTTAGCCACATCTAACAAAACCGCATCAATAGCGGAAGGGGCGAGGCTGAGGTTTCGGCCGGCTTTTACTGCGTTTTCAAAATATTGTGTATATCCCATGGTTATCCCTGTAAGTAAAGATAGTCGTAATGCACCAGTGCGCGCTGGTTTTTCTTTCCGGTAAATTCGCGTGCCTTTTCGGCACCATACTCGGCAAGGCCGAGACCTATCAGTTTGTTATTTTCGTCAACTATCTTAATAATCTCGCCCTTTTTAAAATCCGATAGTACCTTAATAATACCCACAGGCAGCAAACTGGATGCTTTACTGGAAACGAGCACAGTTTTAGCGCCCTCGTTCACCTGCACCACACCGGTAGCAGCAGTTTCCGAGTGGGCTAGCCATTTCTTTTTCCCCGATGCTTTTTTGGTTGGCACAAAACGGGTATGCACGGCTTTATTGCCTAATACATCAAGCAGGATATTATCAGTAGTACCGTTGGCAATATGCACCGCAATGCCCAATTGCGCGGTTTTTTGCGCAATGGTAGATTTGGTGATCATCCCGCCACGCCCAAATTGCGACCGCCCGGTGCTAACGAAGGACGAAAAATCTATTCCCTCGCCGGTAACTTCTTCTATCACTGCTGAGCCCGGCAATTTTGGATCGCCGTTGTAAATACCGTTTACATTGCTGAGTACAATCAGTGCCTCTGCGTTCAGCATGGAGGCGATAAGCCCGGCAAGTTCATCGTTATCGGTAAACATCAGTTCGGTTACGGATACTACGTCGTTCTCGTTTATAACGGGGATTACCTGGTGCTGCAATAATATCTCCAGGCAGTTGCGCATATTTAAATAGTGCATCCTGTCGCGGAAATCTTCTTTAGTAACTAAAACCTGCGAACAAAGTATGTCGAATGTCTCAAAGAGATGTGCGTAAGTATTAATCAGTTTAACCTGACCAATGGAGGCCAGTAACTGGCGGGTGGCTACGGCATCGTATTTATCGGTAACGGTTATCAGGCTGCGGCCGGATGCAACCGCACCCGAAGAAACAAGGATAACCTCCTTGCCCTGTTTTTTAATGGCGGCTATCTGATCAACCAGATGGGCTATCCGTTCGGTATCTGGCAGGCCGTTTGGCTTGGTGATAACGTTAGAGCCTATTTTGATAATAACCCGCCGGTAATTGAATGACATTAATGTAGATTAAATTAGTCGTCAATAATAATAAAAATAATGAACACGAGTTACACGAATTAAGGCGAATGATACGAATTAATTAAATCTTCATTCTGCCTTAAAATTTTTGTGTCTTCGTGTTTGTCCAATAAAACAGCTTCAATCAACACATTTCCAGCTAAAATTCACTTTTCTCAAAAAAAAGTTTGCGGGTAAAATATTATTTATATTTTTGTCGACATATTCTATAGACAATGTATTATTTAAATACCCCGAGTTCGATCAAAACCATACAAATGCAGTGCCTCGCTGCATGCTGTTGTTGCTAATTGCCTCTGCAACAACTTATCACAATCCATTTTCAACTTCTTTCAACCTTATTTAAATGAAAATTTCTACGAAATTTATACAGATTATTACGTTCATTTTGTTGCTCGCCCCAGTCCTGGCTTCAGCACAACTAAACGGAAGCTATATTTTAAGCGGTAAAGTAAATGACGACCATGGGCTACCTTTGGTAGGAACCACCGTTACCATAAAAGGCACTACAAACGCCGCAGTTACCGATAGTACAGGTAAATTCTCCCTCACTACAAGCTCCAAGCTTCCCTTTACACTTGTATTTACCGCGGTAGGTTATCAGCCGCAGGAATTTTACATCAAAAACGCAAATAGTGCGGTTAATATCCAGCTCACATCGCAATCGTTATTAATAAACGAAGTAGTGGTAACCGCTTCCCGCAGGGAAGAGAAACTATTACGATCGCCCGTGGCTATTGAAAAGCTAAGCATTAACGCTCTTAAACAGTCGCCTGGACCCAGCTTTTATGATGCCCTGGAGAATGTGAAAGGCGTACAGATGACCACTACCAGTATCACCCTAAAAGTACCTAATACACGCGGTTTTAACAGCCCTAATAACTTTAGGTTTATGCAACTGGCAGATGGCGTGGATATGCAATCGGCAACGCTGGGCGTACCTCTTGGTAACGCCATTGGCCCAACCGAATTGGATATAGCAAGTATAGAAATAACCCCCGGCGCTGCTGCTGCCCTATACGGTACCAATGCTATCAATGGTTTATCAAACTTATTCACTAAAGATCCATTTAAATACCAGGGCATAAGCTATTATCACCGCAGTGGTATAAACCACGTAGGCGATAACATTGGCGCGAGTGCATTAACAGAGGACGCTATCCGGATTGCCAAAGCTTTCAATAACAAATTCGCCTTTAAGATAAATGCGAGTTATTTAAAAGGTAAAGATTGGCAGTCAAATACTCGTCTCGACCAAAACCCAACCAATTTAAAAACCGCAAACCCGGCATATCCCGAACTTACCGGCTCCAGCAACGCGGCTTACGACGGCTGGAACAAATACGGCGATGATGCCCTTGCAGGAAGTAATACTGTATCTGTAAAAGGTATTGTGGTTGATGGCGTTGCCAGGCCTAATTTGACCGTTGCACGTACCGGCTATAACGAAATAGACCTGGTAAAACCCGATGTTACCAACCTAAAACTTGATGGAACGCTGGCGTATAAGCTAACGCCAAACACTACTCTATCTTACACTTACCGCTATGGTAAAATGGACGGCGTTTTTCAGCGCGGCAACAAAATATCATTAAACGGCGCTACGGTACAAAACCATAAGGTGGAACTGAAAGGAAAGGATTTCCTGGTACGCGCTTACGAATCGATAGAAAATACCGGGAACTCCTTCAATGTAAAACCGCTTGCAGACAACCTCGACCTAAACCATGCCAGCAACTCCGCATGGGGAACTACTTATAAAAATGCACTTACCGCTTATGCTAACGCTAATGGCGGCTTAAAATCTACAAATTTGGCTGCTGCGGAACAGGCCGCACGTACTGCTGCTGACGCAGGCAGAGTAGAACCAGGTACGCCCCAGTTTGATGCTTTGCGCAAAACTATTATTGGCATAAATAATTGGGATTTTAAATCGGCCCTGATACCTAATGCCCCGGCAACGGGCGGTGCCGCTTTGATACAAAAGAGCCATTTATTTAACGGCGAAGCGCAATGGGATTTAACCAGAAAAGTGAAATTTATAGACCTTTTAGTTGGCGGCGATGTACGTGTTTACCAAATTATCCCCGATGGCAACAACTTTGTAGATTTTAGCAGGGGCATCAATGACCGTAACACACCTTTAGCAGATGGCAGCTTTGGCGAAAATGTTGTTTATAAAAAGTACGGCGCGTTTACCCAGGTTACTAAGACCTTTTTCGAAGAAAAACTGAAATTATTCGGTTCGGTACGTTGGGATTACAACCCATATTTCGACCCTAAATTTACGCCGCGTTTGGCGGCGGTATACTCGCCTAACCAAAACCATAACTTCAGGTTTACTTTCCAGAATGGGTACCGGTTCCCGTCACTTTTCGAGGCTTTATCTTATGTGAACAACGGCCGCGTGAAACGTGTTGGCAGTTTGCCTTTCATCAACGAAGGATTGGGTTACCTGGATAATAGCTACACGCAGCAGTCGGTTACTGCGTTTAACGCTGCTGTAAAGGCTGCATCTACCACCGGTGATGATGCAACTGCGCTGGCTAACCGTAACCTGTTGCAGGTAGCCGATTTGCCAAAGGCGAGACCCGAACAGATCACCTCGTTTGAAGTAGGTTATAAAGGTATACTGCTTAATAACAAAGTTTTCCTTGACGTAGATGCCTATGCTAATCGCTACAACGGGTTTTTGGGCCAGGCGCAAGTGTTCGTTCCTAACGCAACCAAAGTAGGCACAGATGCAGCCGTATTGGCTATGTTGGATATTAACCGCGACCCTACAACGGCCACTGCCAGCAATGCGGCAAGCCAGGGCCAAAGCCGTTACAGGGTTTATACCAATGCCAAAAACATTTATAATAACTACGGGTCATCGTTGGGGCTTACTTACAACTTTTACAAAAGATACACCGTATCGGGTAATGCCAGCTTTAATAAGTTGAAAGCGCAGCAAACCTCGGATATTTTTGTCACCGGTTTTAATACGCCAAAATGGTCGGGTAATTTCTCGTTCGGTAACCGCGAGGTGCTGAAGAACTTTGGTTTCAACATTGTTTACAAATGGCAGCAATCATTCCTGTGGGAGAGCCCGTTGGTTACAGGTACCGTTCCTGCAATTCATACACTCGATGCTCAGGTTAGTTTACATGTACCGCAATACTATGCCACCTTTAAAGTTGGCGCAACTGATATATTCAACAAACGCTATATTCAATACGCAGGTGGCCCAACCATTGGTGGCATTTACTATATATCTGCTACGTTTGATGGTTTGTTGAGCGGTAGCGGGAAGAATTAATTGGTAGTACATCACCCGACGAATGGTGTACTCTTCAAAGATTGTTTTTTAGGTTTAATTTAGTTTTTAAAAAAGCGGGCAAGCGAGTTGCCCGCTTTTTTATTTAAGCTAAGGATGATTAATCCCAGCTATCGCCTTTGCTTTCGGTCTTTGGTTGAGGAATTTCTTTCAGTTTAATTAACAATCCGTTTTGATGGTCTATCATTATCTCGAAGATGCCTTCATTACCTGAGGTTGCCAATGTTCCTGTACCGCCAAACATTCCGTTGACAATCTTTAAAGTGGCAGTGCTTGGCGGCGTTTTAGCCATGCCGGTAAACATAAACTCGTTATTAATTTTAGTGAGAGGATAAAAACCGAACTCCGTAACAATATAGGGCGTCCCTTTGTAAACAATAGCGTAGGTTTTCTTCAGTTTAACATCTTTTAATTTCTCTTTTTCGTCGGGCGCTTTTACAAAACCAGGGTACACGTAGTCGTTTTCTATTATTATGCCTTGCTTATCAGGCACCTGGTTTTTAAACGACTGATAAGTTAAATACAAACCATTAGTGTATGCTGTGGTGTTGTACAGTGTAATAGCTTTTTTTTCAATGCTATCTATGTGCGCAATATCGTTATAGGTATAAACCCTGGCGCCATTTGCTGGCCGCGACAAGAGGCTCGCCTGTATGAATGCTGTTAATTGCCTGCTTCCGCTCCGCAATAGGGAGTTGGTAACGTCAATTGAAGAGCGCATGCGTATAAGCGTATCTAACGAATTTAATTGTTGATACCTGTCTCCATTTTTAACGTACATCTCGACTTTTACAGTACAATAACCGTATTCCCCGGTGACGCTCGTCACCTCCGCGAAGCTAAGTTGCCTTATTTGCAACAACAATTCACTATTGCCTGCATCAGTGCTTATCAGCGAAGCAAAAACCTGTTTTATTTCCGTAGAAATTGGCTCGTGATGAACAACCGTTGTTACATAGTTATGCACACCGGTTTGCACGTAACCCCAATTTCGGGTGTCTCCGCGCGTGTCAATAACATTAATGGTGTTGTAAAGGCTATTGCTTATCCTTGTTTCCGAGGGGCTGAATTCAAAATTAATGGTGTTTTGGGCGACCGCACCAGTACAAAAAAGTAAAAAGAATAGGAAGGATATGTGTTTTTTTGAAAGCATAGTGATAAGGTACGAACGACCGGTTAAATTTAATGTTAAAGGTCATACAATCCAAACCCGTATTGCAGGGGGGGCAGGAGATAGCGTCATTATGCAGAGGTCGTCGCCCTGCGTACCGGCTTTACTAACCTAACAAGATCTTCCTCGTGCCCGGGCTCGTTCTAAAATGCGGGCGAGTTTTAAAGTTAATTAAAAACAACAAACCCCGCACGAGTTGCACCTCGCACAGGGTTTTTCTGCATCACTAAACAGAATATAATTGGTTAATTATATTTAATCTACAGCCTGCCTTAGCATTAGCGCGCCTACGGTAACATTGGTGCGGCTATCGATGATGATAGCGCCCCCGTTGGCTTTGTTGAGCTGGTAAGGGTCGAAGGCTAACGGCTCGGCGGTTTTAATAACGATACGGCCGATATCGTTTAGTTTAAAGTCTTCATCATAATCTTTTTCGAGGGTATTGATGTTAACCTTGTAAAGCACCTCGCTTATTTTGCAGCGAATGGTTTTGGTATTGTGCTGCACCAGGTAGGTAAGCGAGGTATCCAGCGGGCGGGTATCCATCCAGCAAAGGTCGGCTTCTATCAGGTTAGAAAGCTGCGGCTGCCCGGCGCTATTTACGATGATATCGCCACGGCTGATATCAATATTATCTGCCAGATGCACGGTTACCGACATGCCCGCTATAGCCTCCTGTGGCGTTTTATCGTAAAATTCTATTTTAGAAATAGTGGAGCTGAATCCCGATGGCAATACGGTTACCTTATCGTTCACCCGGAAAGTGCCACTGGAAACACGGCCTGCATAGCCGCGATAGTCATGCAGCTCATCGGTTTGCGGCCGAACCACCCATTGTACGGGTAGCCTGGCGTGTGCTGATATATCGTCTATCTCCAGTTCTACCTTCTCCAAATGAGTAAGCAGGCTGTCGCCGGTATACCAGCTGATTTTTGCGGAAGGGTAAACAATATTATCTCCTTTTAAAGCGCTTACCGGGATATAGGTAACGTTTGTTAACCCCACTTTGCCGGCCAATACTTTATAGTCTGCAACAATTTTGTTGAACACATCCTCGCTGTAGTCGACCATATCCATTTTGTTTACAGCAACCACTACCTGCTGTATCTGCAATAGCGATACCAGGAAGGAGTGGCGGGTGGTTTGCTCGATAACGCCTTTACGTGCATCTATCAAAATAATGGCCAGGCCTGCGTTGCTGGCACCGGTAACCATATTGCGGGTATATTGGATATGCCCCGGTGCATCGGCGATTATGAATTTGCGTTTATCTGTCTCGAAGTATTTATAGGCCACATCGATGGTGATGCCCTGCTCGCGCTCAGCCTTTAAACCGTCGGTAAGGATGGCCAGGTCGATGCTGCCGTCATCGTTTTTGCGGTTAGATGCATGGAGCGCCTCCAACTGATCTACCAAAATAGCTTCGCTATCGTATAATAAACGGCCTATCAATGTGCTTTTGCCATCGTCAACACTGCCTGCTGTAATAAATTTTAAAATGTCCATGTTCTATACTTCGGAATTCGGATGTTCGAATTCGGATTTTATTCAATTGTCATTTAAGTACTTAGCACGTCATGCTGAACTTGTTTCAGCAACTCATCATATAAGTCTCGACTATGCGTAACCGCCTTGCATGCCTGCTACCCGCCGCGTGGGGTGCCGAAATAAATTCGGCATAACGTGGTGTTTTGTTTCTTCCATAGCGATGGGTTTCAAACCCATCGCTATCCGTGAGGCCTAAAAATATCCCCCTTTTTTCCGGTCTTCCATAGCGGCTTCACTTACTTTATCGTCCATACGGGCACCGCGTTCGCTTATTTTGGAGGATGCTATCTCATCGATGATATCATCTATCTCAAATGCATATGATTCTACAGCCGCAGTACAAGTCATGTCGCCAACGGTGCGGAAACGTACGTTTTTGCTTTCAATTTTGTCATCCGCATCCATATTTAAAAATGGCGAAGCGGCCATCAATTGCCCGTTTCGGGTAATACATTCGCGCTGGTGCGCAAAATAGATGGTCGGCAGGGCAATGTTTTCACGGCGGATGTAATTCCACACGTCCAATTCTGTCCAGTTGCTTATTGGGAACACGCGTACGTTCTCGCCTTTGTGTATCTTACCGTTGTAAATGTTCCAAAGTTCAGGCCGCTGGCGTTTGGGGTCCCACTGGCCAAACTCATCACGAACCGAAAAGATACGTTCTTTAGCCCTGGCCTTTTCCTCATCGCGACGCGCACCGCCAATGCAGGCATCAAACTGGTGTTTGGCAATGGTATCCAGCAGGGTAACGGTCTGCAGGGCGTTCCTACTGGCATTTTTGCCTTTTTGCTCTATTACTTTACCTTCATCAATACTATCCTGCACATGGCCTACAATGAGTTTTTCGCCAATGCGGGCTATCATATCGTCACGGTAAGTGATGGTTTCTTCAAAATTGTGCCCGGTATCTATGTGCACCAGCGGGAAAGGGAATTTGCCCGGGCGAAAGGCTTTAAGTGCCAAATGGACCAGGGTGATAGAATCCTTACCACCCGAAAATAATAGCGCAGGTTTTTCAAACTGCCCGGCTACTTCGCGCAAAATATATATGGCCTCTGCCTCTAACTCGTCCAGGTAATCTAACCGGTTCTTACTCATTCTTTCAAATCATTTAGTTCAACTGCATGCAGTCCGCATTCTTTTTTGCTTTGGTCTTCCCACCACCAGCGCCCGGCCCTAAAGTCTTCGCCGGGTTGTACCGCGCGGGTACATGGTGCGCAGCCAATGCTGGGGAAACCCCTGTCGTGCAGTGTATTGTAGGGTATATTATATTGTTTTATATATGCTTTTACATCGTCTAAAGTCCAGCCGAAAATAGGATGGAATTTAAACAGGTTGTTTCCGTTATCCCATTCCACGTTGCTCATGTCTTCGCGGTTGGCAGACTGATCGGCACGTATGCCGGTTACCCATAGCTTATTGCCCGCAACTGCACGGTGCAGGGGTTCTATCTTACGGATACCGCAGCACTGCTTACGGTTCTCTACCGATTCGTAAAAGCTGTTAGGCCCTTTTGCATTCACCATTGCTTCCAAAGCGGTATGCTCCGGGTAATAAGCGTGAATGGGCTTGCCATAGATCTCCATAGTGCGGTTCCAAACATAATATGTTTCGGGGAACAAGCGACCGGTTTCCAGCGTGAAAACTTTAATGGGGATATCATTGGCGAATATCATGTGGGTGATCACCTGGTCTTCCCAGCCAAAGCTGGTAGAAAATACGATCTCGCCAGGGAACTCTGCTGCCAAAGCCTTTAGCGCTTCAACTGGTTCGTTGCCTGCTATTAATTGCGATATGTAAGAAGTATCAGCCACTTAAAATAACTTTAATATAAATAAACCAACACTGCGCAGGCTGATTAAAATAACGATAACCGAAACAGCGAACATAATAGCTTTTGCAGATATTTTATTGGATATCCTTGCTGCAATTGGTGATGCCAGCGCACTGCCGATAACCAAGCCTGCCACGGCTTCCCAATATTTGCCGCTAAGCATGGTAATAAAGGTAAGCGAGCTTGTTAAAGCAATAAAAAAACGGGATAACTTTACGGTCCCCAACGAAAAACGTGGGTGACGGCCGCCTGCTATTAGCGTTGATAGAACGATTGAACCCCAGCCACCGCCGCCAACAGCGTCGATAAAACCACCGCCCAAACCTAACAGGCCAATGTTTTTTATTTTGCCGCTTGTGCGTTTACGGTTAATGTGGATGGCTTTTGTTAAAATAACGCAGCCTAATATCAATGTATACAGGGATACAACCGGTTTAGTGTATTGTGCGTAATGCTCTAAAGACGACAAGAGGTAAGCTCCCGTTACAGCTCCAATGATACCCGGGATAAGCAGCAATTTAAACAGTTTCCAGTTTACGTTACCCATGCGGTAATGCATCCATCCGGCAATGCCGTTGCTCATGATCTCTGATAAATGCACACCCATACTTGCCGGAGCAGGAGGGATGCCCATTGATAAGGAAAATGTGGTAGAAGTAACGCCATACGACATGCCAATAGCACCGTCTATCATTGCGAAAACGAAGCCTGCCCCCAAAAAGTAATAGAATTGCGGATTGATGTTGGTTACAAATGATTGGAAGCCGGGTTCTTTGAACCAAAGCGAAGTGATAGCTATGGCTAAGAAGGCTACAAACGCGCTCCAAACCGCCAATGTCAATGCGTTGTTACTCGGTGGTTTTTTACCGCCGATCAGCACAGCAGTTACCTTGTTGAGTTCTTCTACCTTGTGTGCAAAGTCGCCGGAGAGATTATTCCGCAGTTCGCTCATGTGCTGTAAAGTAGTATCTAATTCGGCAGGCAATGCCTCGTTTAATACTTCTTTTAGGCGTTTTGCCACGGTTGGCGATTTGCCATTGGTGGATATAGCTATCTTCAAATCCCCTTTTTGTACGATGGATCCTAAGTAAAAATCGCAAATTTCGGGTTTATCTGCCACGTTGATGAGCAGCTTACGGTCATGCGCCGAGTGGCGGATATATTTGTTTAAGTCCGAATCGTTGGTGGCGGCGATAACAATATCGGCGCCATCCAGGTCGGTATCGGTAAATGCTTTTTGGATGATGGTAAGTTTTGGCGTACCTGCAGCCAACGCTTCTATTTGCGGCAGAAAAGTTTTAGAAATAACGGTAATAGTAGCAGTCGGGCTGTTTTGCAGGATGGCCGTTAGCTTTTCAAGGCCAACATTACCTCCGCCAACAAGCACGGTATGCAGGTTTTCCAGCTTTAAAAACACAGGGAACAATTGGTTACCCACTGGTTTTGGCGGCGGAATTTCTGTTAAATTATTATTCCTGGGCAACAATGTCATAAAATTCCCTGATGGGCTGAAACTTTGGATGTAAAGATACTACCTCGCCAAAAACAATTAAAGCAGGGGATGTGATACCGTTTTCTTCGGCAAGTTCGGCAATTGTACTTGCTACGCCAACAACAACTTTTTCGTTTTCGGTGCTTCCGCTTTGTATTACGGCAACAGGCAGCCTATGTTTGCCTTCTGCCTGAAATATTTCGGCAATTTGCGCCAGTTTATGGATACCCATCAACACTACCACGGTGGCATTGGTTTTAGCGGCGGCGCGCAGATCGGCAGATATGCTGCCATCGCTGGTTGTGCCGGTAACAACCCAAAAGCTTTCGCTAAGCCCGCGGTGTGTAACAGGGATGCCCTGCAAACCCGGTACACCGATTGAGCTGGAAATACCAGGGATTACCTGCGCCGGTATGCTGTAATCGGCAGCATGGTCTAATTCCTCGTAACCACGGCCGAATACAAACGGGTCGCCGCCTTTTAAACGGACAACATGGCCATAATTTAAGGCATAATCTATCATCAATTTATTGATGTTCTCCTGCGAGAAAGAATGGTCGCCACTGCGTTTGCCAACGTAAACTTTGGTAGCATGCGCCGGGGCAAACTCTAATAACTCTTCGTTAACCAAAGCATCGTACAAAACTACATCGGCGGTCTGCAATGCTTTGATGCCTTTTATGGTAATGAGTTCGGCATCGCCGGGGCCAGCGCCCACAAGGGTGATGCGTGGCTCTTTTACTGTTGTCTTTGTTTGTATCATGATTGTAATACCGCCTCTCTTTTATCTTTAACCGTCTGCAAAAACGCGGTAGCCTGTTGTTTGTAAGCTGTCGCAAATTCTTCAGACGGTTCGTTTTTGTTTATTTGCAGTACCAGGTCGCTAAAAGTACTTTCAAAGCTAATTTCACCTGTTGCTACGTAGCTGTTATCAAATTCCTTAATAATACCGGATTGTGTACTGCTGTTTACGCCTTTATCAAGCAATAAAGCCTTGGCCGCGCTGATCATGGTGTTATAAGAATGGTAAATGGCATCGCTCCATAAACCTTTAGCGTAAGCACTGTTACTCCAGCCCAGTTTCTCTTCGCTTTCGAATAATAAGGTGGCAACCAGGTCGATTATCACACCGGCACATTCGCCCACACCAATGGCGCTTACGTATGTTTCCTGATGGCCCCAATCTACAAACTCATCATCGGTTAGGGTGGTCAGATCGGCAAGCGGTTTTAACAAGCGGTAAAAGTAATCTTTACCCTGCCTGTCGTAGTAAGCGTGGTAGGTTTCGTTTTCCTCCGCAAAAGCTTTGTAATCATCCAACACAGCCCGCAAAGCATGCGTTGCGCGTTTGGATGGTACCTTAATAACCCTGTCTGCTGCACGGCCAATACCATTGCCTACGGTGCCACCGCCCAGCATTACCTGTACAGATGGCAATACTTTTGCGCCCGCTTTTAGCGAACTGCCATGGAAGCCAATATGCGCCAAACCGTGCTGGCCGCAGCTGTTCATACAGCCGCTTATTTTTATTTTGATCTCGCGGTTGAAGATCAGGTCTTCGTATTCGTTGTAGATAACATCTTCCAGCACCCTGGCCATGGTCATGCTGTTGCTGATGCCGAGGTTACAAGTATCTGTGCCAGGGCAGGTAGTTACATCGGCAAGGCTATCAAAACCCGGTGTAGCAAAGTCTAAAGCGTTTAAGCCCTGATATAAGGCGGGCAATGCTTCCTTGCGGATAAACTTTAACAGCAGGCCCTGGTTTTGGGTGATGCGTATCTCATCGCCAACATAGGGGCGGATGGCATCAACCAGTTTACGGGCAACATCGGTAGGGATATCGCCAACCGGCACTTTAATATACACGCCAAAGAAACCCTCTTGCTTTTGTTCGAAAACGTTGGTAGCCAGCCATTGCTCGTAGCGGAATGGGTTGGTAATTTCTATAGCCGGATACCCGATAACCTCTGGCAAAGCAGGAGTGGGTACTGTTTCGCGGTTGATAGGGTAAGTTTTTACTTTGATAGCAGTACGTTCTTCTTTAGCCAAACGCAGTACTTCCTCTAAACCCATCTTTTGTATTAAATACTTTAAACGGGCTTTGTTACGGTTATTACGTTCCCCATAACGGTCAAAAACGCGGATGATGGCTTCAGTATAAGGTATAAGCTGGTCTTCCGGCAGGAAATCTTCCACCGGGCTGGCCAATAAGGGCTGTGCGCCAAGGCCACCGCCAAGCATCACTTTAAAACCGCGCTCGCCGTTCTCTTTCAACTTTGGGATAAAACCCAGGTCGTGGATATAGGAGAAAGCCGTATCCTCATCGCTTGAGGAGAAGGAGATCTTAAACTTGCGCCCCATTTCCTGGCAGACAGGGTTACGCAGGAAGTACTCAAACGTAGCCTGTGCGTAAGGCGAAACATCAAAGGGTTCCTTTGGGTCGATACCCGAAGTAGGGGATGAAGTTACATTCCTTACCGTGTTACCGCATGCTTCGCGCAGGGTGATATCGTCGCGCTCCAATTCGGCCCAAAGTTGTGGGGTACGGTCGAGGCTTACGTAATGGATCTGGATATCCTGGCGGGTAGTGAGGTGCAGGTTGCCGCTTCCGTACTCGTCGGATATGTCGGCAATCTTTAGTAACTGCTTAAAAGTAACTTTACCGAAGGGCAGTTTTATACGCACCATCTGTACGCCGGGTTGGCGCTGGCCGTAAACGCCACGTGCTAAACGCAGGCTGCGGAACTTCTCATCATGTATTTTACCCTCACGGAACGCGCGTATCTTCCTTTCCAGGTCGATAATATCTTGTTCAACTATAGGGTTCTCCAGTTCTGTCCTGAAGCTCTGCATATCAGTATTTAATTTAGTTTAGTATAAAAAAGCCCCTTCGCTGTGGCTGAAGAGGCATATATTTTTAATTCTACCACCTTACAGCCACGATTTATCGCCTTGCATACAGCAATATATCAGGTTGGTGTGGTATATAAAATTTGTATTCATTGTTTCTATACCCCAAATATATACATACTATAGGGGAATAGTAGAATTTATTTTAAAAAAGTATGGATTTGATTTTTGGATGACGAAAAGCCATTTCGTCTTTGCGAGCGATAGCGCAGCAATCATCGGCAATAAGGCCCACTTGCAACTCCACTCTGCTTGCCCATGATAGCCACGCCGCCCTTTTGCACCACCTCCCCGCCGCGCTTCGCAATGACGATGGGGAGAGGGTACCGTATAAAAAAAGCACCGCCTTGCGGCAGTGCTTTCAATATTTAAAGCGAGATTCTTAGGTTGTATAATCCAGAATTTTCAAAACCTGTTTCCTGTTGTGAATCTCCCGGCAGTATGGTTAATCAATAACTGCGATCGCGTCAACTTCGATCAGGTAGCCGGGGGAAAGCGTTGCCACACCGAGTACTACGTCCGCCGGTTTATACTCTCCAAACAACGATAGCCGTGCCGCTTCAATAATCGGCAAACATTCGTCGCGTTCGTAATTCACAACATAGATTGTGATTCTGGTAACCTGTGCAGGCCGGGCGCCGGCTGCAGCAAGTGCCCGGCCAAGGTTGCTAAATACCTGTCGCGCCTGAATCGCCAGGTCACCCGGGCCAACAAGTTTGCCATTTATATCCTCGGGCTCCTGGCCTGAGACGAATACCATCTTGCTTCCCGTCGCAACCACTACTTGTGTATATGTTTGCGGGATAGGCAAGTCTTTAGGGTTGATGTATTCGAGCGCCATTTATTAAGTCTCCTTATTTATTATAGTTTTCTTAGGTTGTGTAACCTAATATTTTTAATACTTGTTTACTGTTTTGCTCCTCACCAAATACTTCAAAGTTGAATGTTTCATCCCTATTCCTACGGATGATAACGTGTTTTGGAGAGGGCAACAGGCAGTGGTGTATGCCACCATAGCCGCTAAGTACTTCCTGGTAAGCGCCTGTGTTAAAGAAACCAAGGTATTGTACTTTTCGTGTCTTAGGCATAAACACACTGTTCATGTGGGCTTCCTGGTTGTAGTAATCCTGCCCGTCGCAGGTGATACCGCCAAGGTTTACGCGCTCGTACTCGCTGTCCCAGTTATTTACTGGCAGCAGGATATATTTTTGGTTAAGCGCCCAAACATCTGGCAGGTTGGTAATGAACGAGCCATCCAGCATCAGCCAGCGTTCGCGGTCGTTCTGCTGCTTGCGGCCCAGTACCTTATATAATATCCCCGAAGCTTCGGCCACGGTGTATTTGCCAAATTCGGTAATGATATCCGGCTCCATGGTATCGTGCTCGGCACAGATCTCTTTAATACGGCTCACAATCTCGTTGATCATGTACTCGTAATCAAAATCAAACACCAGCGAATCTTTAAAAGGCATCCCACCGCCAATATCCAGCGTATCCAAAGCAGGGTTTACTTTTTTGAATTTGCAGTAAAGCGTAACGTATTTCTCCAGCTCGTTCCAGTAATATGGGGTATCAGAAATACCCGAGTTAATGAAGAAATGCAGCAATTTTACCTGGAAATTTGGGTTATCCTCAATTTTATTGTGGTAAAAATCTATCACATCCTCCATACGCACACCAAGGCGCGAGGTGTAGAACTGCGAATCGGGCTGCTCTTCCGCGGCTATACGGATGCCGAGGTTGCAGGGGGTATCAATGTCTATCTCATCGTCGTACAGGTTAAATTCTTCCTTGTTATCCAGTACGGGGATGATATTGGTAAACCCATCGTGCAGCATATCGATGATATACTGCTTGTACTGAAACGTTTTAAACCCGTTGCAAATAACCGTAACATCCTTATTTAGTGCGCCTTTCTTTTCAAGTGCATCTATCATCGGCATATCAAAAGCTGATGACGTTTCCAGGTGGATCTCGTTCTTCAGCGCTTCTTCTACAATGTGGCGGAAGTGCGAGCTTTTGGTGCAATAGCAATATTTATAGCTGCCGCGGTAATTATTTTTGATGATGGCCTGCTGAAATAACAGTTTTGCCTGCTGTATCTTTTTAGTGATCATAGGCAGATAAGTGAAGCGTAGGGGGGTGCCATACGTTTCTATCATCTCCATTAAATTAAGGTCCTGAAAGTAAAGTTCATCGTCGATGATCTCGAAACCATCCTGCGGGAACCCAACGCTTAAGTCAAGAAAGTCCTGGTAACTCTGCATTTATTAAAATTTTGGCAAAAATGTAATTTTAAAACGGATTTTTTGCGAAAATGTTGGTGTATTTTATAGCTGTATTGTAATTTGTTTGTGCAGGTTAAGGTAAGGTTAAGCCAGTGTTGCCTACGCTTTCAATTTGCCGGATTTTTATTTTGGGGGTACATGCAGGCATAGTTGGACAAGACAGCGCGCCATCCGGCAGACCAGGGCTACAAATTCCGCGGTACATTTTTCCCGGGTTTTCCCGAGTTTTCTCGGTGTTTTTCTGTGTTTTCCTTTGCTTTTCTGTAAGATGTGCAGGGTTAAGTATTATCGACTTTAACCGCCTCACCGAAAGTTGCCAATGACAAAAACCAAACTAATGAAGTGCTCGTTTCACATCGTGATGTGAAGTTGATTTTGCGCAAAACCGCAAAAATTTTTAACTTTCAATTGCCCCTTTTCGTCAGCCCCGGTGGGATGCTTTACAAGACTAAACCGTACCTTCAAGAAAATATATTATGATTACCGAAGAAGAGAAAAACGTTATCCTGAATACCTACAAATGGATTAAAGTGCCAAAGTACACAGATGATGATACCTTATCCTGGGAAGAACGGTATAACCGGCTAAATGAGCATCATATCACAGAAACCACCTTCCTTATTGATAAGATAAGAGCGATAATTGCAAACATATGAGAGGGTATGTTTTGTGGCGCTGCCTTCGGCACAATCCGAAAGCGGGGACGCTTAAAAATTGCATCCGGGAGTGACGCCCGGCTTGGCGGCAAATTATCAGGTAAGCTGTTTTAACAATTGCTCAACCTCGTCTCCGTATTTTTCTGCATAGCCAAACTTTAATGATAATTCAAAATTTTTGATGGCTTCCACTGCATTGCCTGTTTCCATGAAAATAAGGCCTTTGTTTTTGTAAGCATAGCTGTTGCTTTTATCCAGCCCGAGTGAGTGGTTTATTAGCGACAGGCCCTCATCCAATTCCCCGAGCTTATACTTTGCAAACCCAAGGTTATTCCAGGCGAAAGCAAATTCCGGGTCCTTTTTTACTGCCATCTCAAAAAACGGGGCAGATTCTGCAAACCTTTGCTGCAGTAATAAGTTAAATCCATGGTTATTGAGAAAGTATTGGTTTTTAGGTTGTTGTTGCAATAGCTTGTCTAATATTTTAGCAGCTTCGCCGTAATTCCCGGTTGAAATATAACCATAAGATAGGTTCAGCCAATTGTTCATATGGCCTGGTTGGATCGCTACTAATTCTTCTAATAATACCAGGGCGGACTGAAAATCGCGCAAGTCTATATAGCAACAAGCCTGCATTTCCTTAAAGTCTAAAGCATCCGGAGCGAGCGTAAGTGCAAGCGAGCAGATCTCTCTGCAATCGTTAAACTGCCGGTATAAAAACAAATTAGTAGCATTTTTTTGCAACCGGGCCAGCTCCCTGGCTTTACCCCCAAACCGAAAAAAGAATAGGTCTATTTTACTATAAGGCCGGGTGCGAATTTGCTTTAAAACGGGCGGTAATTTTTCTAAATGTGTACTGAAACACGATGCCGTAATATCGCCGATAAGGATACCGGCTTTGTCGAAGGCTTCTTTTATTTGGTTGTCGTAACTTAAAAAGGCTAATAACAGGTGGATGGTATTGATTGCGGTTTCGCCGTTTAGCCTTGCAATTTTGTAGCAATGCTTAACGGTCCGTTCGGCGTACACAGTTAAAGGTAAACCATCTTTCAATGTTTCTTTCCCGGTTGGCGGGTATGTCAATTTAATCTTGCTTTCCCATAACGCCGCATCACAATGCCCAAGAAAGGGCGAGGCCAAACAGTTGTTTTTTAACATGGCCATAAATAAATGATCGGTGCTGATCAACCCGTGTTTCCAGCCGATTGATAGCTTCCTCGATTCGTTTAGTATGGTGTGGAGGTCTTCGGTAACATTGCTCGCCATGGGGTTAATATAACTCTTTTATGGTTATGTATAGCTGGCCGATTCATTTCATCACTCTTTTACAACCTTAACATGTATTTCTTTACTAAAGGTATCCCGCGTTTTATTCCAAATAAACGGCCCAACCAAGGCCACTTTGTTTACCTTGTCGTTTTTGATCCTGATCCGCCAAAGATTTAAACTGGTAACGCTTGTTCCTTTCATAAGCGCCGTTTCACAATCCGGCTGATTTTCGCAAAGGTTGATTTTTTCATCCTGCATAATAAACCAACCTGTATTTACGATCACTTCGGGCCAAACTAATATTGATACTATTCTGCCGCTGAGGAACCAACAAGAGAAAACAATTGCCAGTAAAAATAATTTAGCCGCATTGAACTTTTTGTAACACCAATAGGAGAGCAACCCAAATAAGCTTATTGAAAACAGCGGAAACACAATACCTGACTCACTAACTACTTCCATTGATTGCAAGCTGCCGCCAACCAGGTGCGAAGACAGCATATATTGAAGGGCGGTTAGCACCGACATTCCAAGTAGCACAATTAATGAGAATAGGAGAACCGTTATTTTCACTAGTATTTTCAGTTAGGGCTAAGCTGGAAGCTTAACTCATTTTAAGACGAAGTTAAAAACTTCGACCAGTGGGAGGGCTTTTTTGCTAAGGCTTTTTGTAATTGGGTTATGCCTTCCATGCTAATTGATTTGTTTTTTACAATTTCCGGGCTACGCGAGGGGTCTACCAACCCACTCGCTAACTATCTATTTTTGAATATTTAAAACGCCTGAACCCAATGAAAATCAACAACGCCAGGCTAAACGACACGATATGAAAAGTTAAGTCGTATTCATGAAACGCCAGATAACTGATTATAAACCCGAGAATTGAAGCGATATATCCAACAAGAGCACCAATTAAGCCAATTCGGATTTTGCGTTGCTTTGCATAGTTGATAAAAAGCAAAAAACTTAAAAAAATAATAGAACTGACGCGTGCCGAGATGCCATCGTCCTTTCCCTGATAAAAAGACATATCGTAAAGTTTTATTCTTCTATCCACATAGAAGATTACTACGAATACTATAGTCGCCAAGAGTATCGCTTTTAATGTTGAATTCATAAGTAATTTATTTCTTTTTAAACGCCGTCATTTAATGCGCTTCTGCCGCGTCAGGTGCATACGCCTGGCCGCCGCGGCGATTAGTCACGATATTGATTTAAGACATGCGCATTGAGTTGAGTAGCTACACCTCCCCCAAATGCACCTCCGCCATCATACACCTTGCACTACCGCCACCATTGGTTTCAATTGTATTAATATCCGCATAAACTAATTTGCCAAAAGCAGATAATTCAGTCCGTTGTGCATCCGTAAGCGAATTATACGCCGTTTGCGACATCACCACAAGCGTTTCCCCATCCGCGTTTTTTACCTCCAGCATATTGCCGGCAAACTGGTTCATTTGCTCAAAGCTGATATCGATAATTTGCTTGCTGCTTGCTTTTAGCGACTGGATAACCGCCTCTTTTTCTGCCGGGTTGGTGATACTGTCCAAACAAATGACCGCGAAGCGGCTGCCGATGCACATCAGTACATTGGTATGGTATATGGCTTTGTGGTTTTGGTCGAAGGCATCAAAGGTGACGGGTTTGTAGCCCGTATAGTCGCAAAAGGCTTTCAGTACTTCGGCATCGGTACGGGGCGAGAGGCAGGCATAGGCAATTTTGTTATCTCTATCCAGCACCATGCTGCCCGTGCCTTCTAAAAACTGGTTTTTGGCCTCGAAACGGCTCAGGTCTATCAGGTGGTTTGCTTTAAAATGATCTTCCAGTTGACGGATGATATCCTCGCGGCGTTCCAGCCGGCGGTTTTCTGCCTGCATAGGGTACAGGAAGATGTCGCCGGTATCGTGGAAACTTACCCAGTTATTCGGGAAGATAGAATCGGGAGTGTGCGGTTCGGGTGTGTCTTCAATTACCGTTACATTAACTCCATTTTGGCGCAGCACCTTTACAAAACCGTCAAATTCCTGCACTGCTTTTTGTTGTACGGCCTGCTGGTCGGCTTGCTGTACCTGGAAGGCGTTACTTTCTGCCGTTTGTGCGTTAAACCCGAAGTTTACCGGGCGGATCATGAGGATGTTGGAGGTGCTCTGCATACACGATTTAAAGATTGAGCGATTAACACGATTATGTGCCCGCATTAACCGGAAAGAACGAATTTATGAATTAACGGAACGTGAAGGAGACAAGTATTCGATAAATTCTTAAAATTCGTTTAATTCGGGTTCAGACAACTTTCACTTCCGCCTTGCCAAATACAAACTGGTCGACATATTCCTAATCACCCTACCGTTAAACGCTACGCGGGCTATCTGCTCCAGTTCGGCTAAAACTTCGTCTCGGTCCTTGCGGATGTTGATGTTGGAGTAGCTGCCATATAAAGCAACCACCTCTTTAGGGTTTAGCACAAGTTCCCAATCGGTTATATAGTGTTGTATATTATCGAAGGTGCCCGCTCTTTCGAGGCCGGCAATGCGGCTTTGGTAATCTAAGCCAAAGGGGATGGGCCCTGTGCCTTCGCCGGGGCTACTGGCACCACTTAGCAATGTTTTGGTGGCTTCGTGGAACGGGTCGGCGCGTTTGTTGTCGCCAAACACGTTCCATAACATTGCCCAGCAACCGCCCGGGCGTAGTAGTTTTGCAACCTTTTGCAGGGCGGCATCCTCATCCAGCCAATGGAAGGCTGTTGCGCACACACCCAAATCAAAAGCATTCTGCGGCAGTTCTGCATCCTCAAAAGGTAAGGCCACAACGGTTAAGGCTTCGTGCTTTAAAGTATTGCTAAGGTAATCGGCCATGCGTTTATCCGGCTCAATGGCAATTAAGGGTTTTGCACCCATATCAAGCAAATGGCTTGTTGCCAGCCCGGTACCGGCACCAACTTCAAATGTTGCTGTGCCAGGTTTGCAATAGGGGCGCAATTTTTCATATACCCATGCAGGGTAGGCTGGGCGGGCGGCATGATAGTTTTCGGTGTCGTTTCCAAACGCTTCGCGGCCAAATTCACGGTTGATAATTGGGTTTGCCATAGCGGGCTAAAAATACTATTTCGTGAGGTGTTTTTTTAGGTGATTTTGATTGTTTTCTTTGTAGCCTCATAACAACGGCTTGCAGCGCGGACGTGCATATCGGATACTTGCCGAGGATTGCTTCGTGCTTTATAATGACATCGGCATAAGTATTGATAATATTGTCATTCCGAACCGAGGAACGAGGGAGGAATCTTGTTGTTGATGCAAGGTTCACGACTTTGCTTGCCTGCTTTGCATTACTAACAAGATTCCTCGTCGCTGCGCTTCCCTCGGAATGACATGACTATAAGTTATTGATAGTTAGCATTTCTCTTTACACGTCATAACCATTTTTTTCAGGTTCCCCGTGTTGGATACTCGCAATGACGCGGTGGTAAAAAATAAGGAGCGGCGCGCGCCACTCCTTATTTTGATGTTTCTTGTATAAAAGATAGGATTTTAAGAACCCTCTCCTTTGGAGAGGGCAGGGTGAGGCTTCTACAAATCAATCCGCCTTATAATCCAATATATCGCCTGGTTTGCAGTTTAGTTCGCGGCAAATGGCTTCCAGCGTATCAAAACGTACGCCTTTTACTTTGCCGGTTTTTAGCAAGGAGAGGTTAGTCATGCTGATGTCCAGGCGCTCGGCAAGCTCCTTTAACGACATCTTATTCTTCGCCATCTCTACATCGAGGTTTACAATGATCGCCATTATACAAACTCTCCGATCTCTTTCTTTAGTTCGAACCCGTATTTAAATATATCGGCCAGGATATACAACATGGCGCCTAATATTAACCCGGTAAAGCTTTGTTCCCAAACCATATTCATCAGGTTCATTTCTTTTACGTTGGTTTTTAAAATCACCGCCGTGCTGATGCCTAATAGTATACCGAGTACGGTAGTTAGCGCAAAGCACAGTGCTGTTAGTTTTAGGCGGCGCACATTCTCGTAAGTAAAGGGCGTGCCACGTTTAATAGTATTAAAAAATTTGCGCAGCTGGTATAAAATACTCATCACCAAAGCCTCAAACGCAAACAGGAAAAAATAAGCCAATGTTACATGGCTAAAATTATTAACAAGGTGCATCTTTACGGTCGCCTGGTCGGGCGTGAGCGTAATGTTGCTTACGCCGGGCGTAAGCGCTGTTAATGGGGTAGCGGTGGTTATCTGCGGGTATTTCACGGGGTTGCTAAACTCGGTGTAGTGGTCGGTGCTTATCTTCCAGGTAAGCACGCAAAACGCAAATACCGCAAGCACCATGTTACCGTACCAAAATATATTAAGTATTACCCTAATAGTTTTTAAAAGCCAGGATGTAGTTTTCATGTTTGTATTGATTTAATGATACAAACATATAAATTATATTTATAAAACAAAAATTATTTTATGTTTTACGTAAAATATTATCTGTTTATTATCTGAATTCGAATTAAACGAATTTTAAGAATTGACAGAAGCTTTTCAGGTAGGCTAAATAATTCTGTAAATTCTTCTAATTCCATAAAATTCGAGTTCAGACAAATTGATTCAGACAACCCCATCCCTTTGCAGCGGCATGCTCATGCAATGGAAGCCACCACGGGCACGTGATAGCTCTGCCGATGGCATCAGTATCAGTGTATCCTTCATGCTTTGCGGGTCCAGCTCGCCGGCTTCAAACTTTTGGAGCAGTTCCTGCACTTTTATAATGCTAAAACCATGTTGCTTAAAGGCCCCAACGGTTTTGTCGTTACGGTCGTAGCCTAAAACAACACCTTCTTTCAGGGCAAGCAGGTTACAGCTATCGGTCCATTGTTCGCGGGCATCGTAGGGGAATTCGTCGTTACCCGAGTAAATAAAGCGCGTTGGCTCCTCGCTTTGCAGGTCCTTTTTGCTAATATTATCCAATAGCGCTTCCAGCGTGGCAAAAGTCTTAGGCTTTTTCCCTTTGCGGAACTGTACTATCTCGGGCTTGTCTTTGTTCTTTTTATCGCCAAACCAGGCAACAGCGTCGGCGTCCTCCTGCGATGATTCGATAACAGTAAGCGAACGCAGCAGCACCCAAACATTGCGCTTCACCTGCGTAAACACGGTATCAATGTGCATATAATCGCGCTTATGCGGTATTTTTACCACGGTAACCTTCTCCACTACATCGTTCTCGAACAGCAACTTTATGGCCTCGTTGGCACCACTAACCGATGTGCGCTCGCTCCAGCCAATAACCAGGTGGTTTGGGGCAACCATCATTACATCGCCGCCTTCCAGCGTGGTTTTGCCTTCCTGTTCCTCGCCCGGGCGCAAAAAGTGCTGCACGGTATCAGGTATCTCTAAAATGTTATCGCGATAGCCGGCAAAAAGCGGGTGGTTAAAAAATATGTAGCGCGCCAGCAGGGTTTCGCGCGCGCGGGCCTTTTTTGCAGGCTTATTCAGCAGCATATGGTTGTTAATAGCGATGCCGATATCCCTGGTAAATATCATGTTGGGTATAGGGGCGAAGATCATCTGCTCATCATTCAGCGAGCCGGAGATAAATATCTTTGCCAGCTCCACCGGCTCAATATCTATCAGTTGCAGTTGCAGCCGGTAGGTACAACCCTCTATGGCGCAAACGGCCGCCACCAGTTTTTTGCGGATATCTGCCTGTTCTAAAATGTCGCTCAGCAGGGTCTGTATCTCCACCACTTTGGCAGAATTATGAAACTCAGCATTATCGGGCTTAAAAAAGTTACGCTTATTTACCGGGTTATCTATATCGGCAAGTTTACCTGTTATCTTAGCCGGATCCAGGAAGTACATCAGCAGCTTAATATAGTAATCGTACTCGCCGCTACGCATGGTATCCAGGTGTACTATGTCCTCAAACAGCCAGTCCTGCGCTTTAGAAGGCACCACTTTACCCAGCCCACTATCGGGGCTGTGCACCAAAAGTACGCGCAGGTTGCCAATTTCGGAAGTTACATCAAGTTTGAAATCATCGTTATTTAATGTCATAGGAGGTTATAAGAGAAACAAAGCTATTGTTTTTAGATGATAGTTAATAGTTAACGGATGATGGTGCGGTGGGCATAGTTTATTATTTAACCACAAAGGGCGCGGAGTTTTACACAGAGGTACACAGAGCCTGAATCTCGGATAAGAGTCTTTTATTTCCTTATCAGGCTATGCCTCTGTGTTTCTCTGTGTTTTTCCTCTGTGTTCTCTGTGGTTAAATCGACGATAAGGTTAAATCGCAGCTATCCCAGCCAAAATCTTCCTCATTTATTCTTAATTTTGCCCCCCATGGATTTTATTATCGAGGCTGTTGTTAAGGCCATTAAGGATTTATACCAAACCGATATTGCTGCAAAGGATATCAATTTACAGGAAACCCGTAAAGAATTTGAGGGCCAGGTTACGCTGGTTACCTTCCCCTATACCAAACTTTCGCGCAAAGGCCCTGAACAAACTGGCGGCGAAATTGGCGAATACCTGCAACGGAACGTACCCGAGATTTCTGCTTTCAACATTATTAAAGGTTTTTTAAATATCTCTTTTGCTGATAGCTTTTGGCTGGATAAGTTGAATAACGAGATATTGCAGCAGGATTTTGCGATAGCCGAACCAAACGGCAAAAAGGTGATGGTGGAGTACTCATCCCCAAACACCAACAAGCCACTGCACTTAGGGCACATCCGTAACAACCTGTTAGGGTTTTCGGTAGCGCAGATATTAGATGCTGCCGGGTACGAGGTTGTAAAAACAAACCTGGTGAACGATAGGGGCATCCACATCTGTAAAAGTATGTTGGCCTGGCGCGAGTTTGGCCAAGGCGAAACGCCCGAAAGCTCGGGCTTAAAAGGCGACCACCTTGCAGGGAAATATTATGTGTGGTTTGATAAGGCGTATAAGCAACAAATACTTGAACTGGTAGAAGAAGGCCAAACCGAAGACGAGGCCAAAAAGAATGCCCCGCTGATAAAAGAGGCCCAGCTAATGCTGCAAAAATGGGAGGCAGGCGACCCGGAAACTATCAACCTGTGGAAAACTATGAATGGATGGGTGTACGCGGGTTTCGCCGAAACCTACAAAACCCTGGGCGTTGCGTTTGATAAATACTATTACGAAAGCAATACTTATTTACTAGGTAAAGATATTATTGAGGAAGGGCTGTCTGAGGGCGTTTTCTTTAAAAAAGAGGATGGCTCGGTTTGGATTGACCTGACCGAAGACGGGCTCGACCAGAAACTTGTGCTGCGTGCGGATGGCACTTCGGTATACATTACCCAGGACCTTGGCACCGCTGAGTTAAAATACAGCGATTTTAAAATGGATGAGTCCATTTATGTGGTTGGCAACGAGCAGGATTACCATTTTAAGGTGTTGTTCCTTATCCTGCAAAAGCTGGGCAAGGAATGGGCTAAGGGGCTATACCATTTAAGCTACGGGATGGTGGACCTGCCCTCGGGCAAAATGAAATCGCGTGAGGGGACGGTGGTTGATGCCGACGACCTGATGGCCGATATGTTTAAAACCGCTGCCGAAACCACTGAGGCCATGGGTAAAGTGGATGGCTTTAGCGAAGAAGATAAAAACAAGCTTTACGGTACCATTGGTATGGGCGCGTTAAAATACTTCCTGCTAAAAGTCGACCCCAAAAAGCGCCTGCTGTTCGATCCGAAAGAATCAATTGATTTCCAGGGGCATACAGGGCCGTTTATACAGTATACGCATGCACGTATCAAATCGGTATTGAGCAAAGCAAATTATTCGGCTGCCACCAGTGCAAACGATGTAGATGTATTGGGCGGAGTAGAGCGCGACCTGATCGTGCTGCTCAGCAAATTCCCCGAAACCATTGCCGAAGCCGCCGCCGGCCATAGCCCCGCGCTGGTAGCCAACTACGTTTACGAACTGGCCAAGCTGTACAATAAATTTTACCACGAAAGCCCCATTATGCAGGCAGAAAGCGAAAGCCTCAAGCAGTTCAGGCTGCAGTTATCTGCTGCCTCGGCAAAAGTCATTAGCAAGGGAATGGGCTTGTTGGGTATTGATGTGCCGGAGCGCATGTAGTTTGCAGTTAACAGTGCGCGGTTAGCAGTTAATTTGTATTTTCACGAACAGCAAACTGCTAACCGCCTACTGCAAACCGGCTTACCGCCAATGCCCTCTGCGCCAAACGTAGCCACGGTTGCTATGTACCCAAGCACCTTGTACATAAGCACGTTGCGCACGCGGGCGGGCGTAATAGCCATTGCGGTAAACGTAGCGATTGCCACGCCAAACCCATTCGCCGGGTACCCAATAAGCATTTGCATAGGGCGCAACAGGCCGTACGTAAACCGGCTCTATCGGTTGTTCGGTAACATAACCCTCGCTTGCGCATGATGACAGGAACACCGAGCCTGCTAAGGCACACATTATTCCAAATTTTGATATTGTTTTCATCTGTAGTGTATTTGATAAAACATTTCGACAGATGAAAAATGGAATAGTTTAATAGAGGTGAGAGTCAAGAATCAAGAGACAAGAATCAAGAGGCAAGAATTAAGAATCAAGAGGCAAGAGTTAAGAGACGGGAATCAAGAGAAAAGAATTAAGGCCGTATTTGTCTTGTATCTTGATTCTCGTCTCTTGATTCTACTTCTGGAATTTCTTCGCTACCACCAGTTCCTTACTCCCTGCCGTATACTGGTAAAATCCGGTGCCCGATTTTACGCCCAGTTGCCCGGCCATTACCATATTTACCAGCAGGGGGCATGGCGCATATTTAGGGTTGCCGAAGCCTTTGTGCAATACATTCAATATCGCCAGGCAAACATCCAGTCCTATAAAATCGGCTAACTGTAAAGGGCCCATGGGGTGGGCCATGCCAAGTTTCATTACGGTATCAATTTCGTTTACGCCGGCCACGCCTTCAAATAAGGTATAAATGGCCTCGTTTATCATGGGCATTAATATGCGGTTGGCCACAAAGCCCGGGTAATCGTTCACCTCCACCGGCGATTTGCCTAAAGTAAGCGCCAAATTCATAATGGTTTTGGTTACCTCATCGGTAGTGGAGTAGCCGCGTATTACTTCTACCAGTTTCATCACCGGTACCGGGTTCATAAAGTGCATGCCTATCACTTTATCCGGCCGGTTGGTAGCCGCGGCAATTTCGGTGATAGATATAGAGGAGGTGTTTGATGCCAGTATCGCCTCCGGCTTGCAAACCTCGCTTAGCTGCTTAAAAAGTTTTAGTTTTATTTCCCGGTTCTCGGTGGCTGCCTCAACTACCAAATCGGCATCACCTGCGCCTTCATAAGCATCGGTATAAGTTTTTATATTGGCGAGGGTGGCTGTTTTGGCTTCCTCATTTATAGTGCCTTTTTTTACCTGCCTGTCCAGGTTGTTGGCAATGGTTTGCAGGGCTTTTTGCAGGGCGTCGTTGCTGATATCAACAAGCGAAACACTAAACCCGTTTTGCGCAAAGGTATGGGCTATGCCATTACCCATGGTGCCCGAGCCTATTACTGTAATATTCTTCATCTGAGGTAAAATTATGATTACGGGGCTATATTAAGCAATAATTCAATTTGATTTACAGTTAATATTGCATAATTTAACACCTGTACACTTGCTACCCTAACAAGCCTGCTTTAATTATACGCCTATGAAATACTTTAAATTTTGGGCCACCGTAATTTGCCTTTCGGTTACGGTGCATGCTGCCCGTGCACAGTTTAGGTACTATACAGATTCCCGGCCGGTACGGTATATCGATTATACAAATGTAGAAGGCACCCCATATTTATACCCTGATTGGGTACCAGGTTCGGTGAAACTTACAGATGGCACCACCAATGATGCCCCAATTGAATTAAAATACAACCTTGTTAGCGACGAGGTTTCATTTAAAGATAAAGCGGGCCAGGAATTGGTATTTGTAAAGCCCGTTGCCGAATTTACACTAAACAGTGCCGACAATAGCGGGCTGCCTCATAAATACCGCAGTGGCTATAAAGATATTGAAGGCACAGCCCCCGCGTCGTTTTTTGAGGTACTGGCTGATGGCAAAGTGCAACTGCTTAAGCGTTTTACAAAATTGTTGTTCGAGAGCCAGCCAATTGGCTCGGCAAGTAAACTGCAACAGTTTATAGATAAAACAAAGTATTACCTTGTAATAAACGGTAAGGCGCTGCAGGTAAAAAATGATAAGAAAGCGCTGCTGGCTGCACTGGGCGATAAGCAGGCCCAATTGGAGGACTACATTAAAGCAAACAAAGTAAACTTTAAGAACGACGCGCAGCTGGGCAAACTGGTAGACTATTATAACACTTTATAAAATGCCGGTATTTAAATAATATGCTGAACGCCGAGGAAATAAATTTTTACCTCTCCACTTTTAAGGGGCTCGACCTAAAGGATATTTATGATATACTGAAGCTGGCGCACGTAAAAAAACTACAGGCCGGCGATGTATATATAGCACAAGGCGATACACATCAAAAATTGGGTTATATCCGCAAGGGGCTTATCCGTGCTTATCATCTCAAAGAAAACGGCGACGACCTCACCCTGTTGCTACAGTGGGAGGGCAAATTTGTAGCTTCGCACGATGCCATCATTCACCAGCGGCCGTCGCGCTTTATTTACCAGGCACTGGAAGATACCGTGTTGATGGAGATAGATTACAACAAAGCTCAACCCATCCTCAACAACAACCCAAGGCTATCATCTACCCAGGCAACTTTTTTGCGCAGCATGCTTGCCGAATCGATGGGCAGGGTGGAGTCGTTTATCCTATTATCGCCCGAGGAGCGCTACCAGCAACTGCTGCGCGAGAAGCCAAACATTGTAAACCGCGTTGCTGATAAATACCTGGCTACTTTATTGGGCATCACCCCGGTATCGTTAAGCCGCATCCGCAAGCGTATATCTTCGCAAGGCAAACGTTAATTATCTTTTGTTAATTTTTAGAGGTAAATCCAATGCTACCTTTGGTTTATTAACCAACAGATATGGAAAAGGCGCTTCAAATCCTGCTTACAATATTCAGTATTACGGCTATGCGGTACTTTATAATAGCGGGAGTGCCATTTTTTTTATTTTATAAATTGATAGCCAGGTGGTATGCTAAAGGGAAGATCCAAAACCGCAAGGCGGGCCTAAATGATTTTAAACGGGAGATACTTCATTCTGTGCAAACCTCGGCTGTATTTGCGGTAATAGCTTACATTATTTTATATACGCCCGTAAGAAACTATACACAGCTTTACGATTCGTTTACCGATTTCCCGTTGTGGTACCTGCCGGTGAGTTTAGTGCTAAGCCTGGTTATTCATGATACTTATTTTTACTGGATGCATCGTTTATTGCATCATAAAAACCTGTTTAAATATGCGCATGTAACGCACCATCAAAGCACTAACCCATCGCCCTGGGCATCGTACTCTTTCCATTTTTTAGAGGCATGGACAGAGGGTGCTGTATTGCTGGTTATTACGGTGGTGATGCCTATACACCCCATTGTAGTAGTTTGGTTTACTATTGTGGGCTTTGTGATAAATGTTTACGGGCATTTAGGTTACGAGGTAGCGCCAAAATGGCTAAGGGGTTCGTTCCTGTTTCAAATTGTCAACACATCGGTATACCATAATATCCATCACAATAAATTTAAGGGCAATTACGGCTTGTATTTCAGGATGTGGGACAGGCTGATGGGTACCGAGCATCCGGACTACGTGAAAGATTACGACCGCCTGCAAGCAAGCAGATTTGGGGAGAAGCAGGTT